>NZ_JBHXMF010000034.1:0-105841 GCF_042721055.1 Streptomyces sp. NPDC058470 | reverse complement strand
CAGTGATCCCGTGGCCCCGCGAGAGAGGTCCCTTCTCGCGGGGCCACGGGCCCGACTCACCGCTGGGGAGCCGCGCTTCGAAGTGCCTGGATGCACGAGCCGATCGCCTGCTGGAGCTCTTCCAGACGCTGCACCATGTCGTCCTCGTAGATGTCGTCGGCGTCATCGAAGGTGAGCTCCTCGAACACCTTCGTGGCCTTCTGCAGGCTGCTGTAGAACTTTGTCCGGCGCTCCTGGACGCGCAGTTCGGGATCGGCCTGCACGGTCTCGACCACCATGTTCTTCATGGTGTCGTACGCGTCGGTCGCCCACTCGCCGGTGTCCTCGCCCTCCTCCAGCTCATCGAGGAGGGACAGGTGCCGTTCGGCTTCGGAGCGCAGTTCGGCCGGGGCGTCGAGGGTCTGCCCGGCCGGGGTCCTGATCTGGCCTTTCTCCGCGATCTGACGCACATAGCCGATCCGGTCGGCCGCCCTGCTCTCGGTGGCGACCGCCTTCTTCAGCTCGTCGGTGCGGGCGATGTCCCGGGCCAACTCGGCCTGGAGCGCCGGGTCCTCCTTCAGCCGGTCGAGGAGCGCGTGCCGCGCGGCCTGGGCGGTGGAGGGGTCGGCGAGAATCGCGGCCCGCAGCGCGGTGGGGTTCTCGGCGACCTCAAGGGCCTTGGTGGGCCGGATGCCCTCGGCCTCGGCGGCCGCCGAGATGGCGGTGCCACGCTCGGACGTGGCGCTGGAGCGGGAGACGTAGTACGTGTGCCACACGTCGGCGTCCGGGAGTTCGACGTCCTGGCCCGGAGCCAGTCCTTCGAAGTGCGGGACGAGACCGTCGTCGGCCGCCTTGTCCCACGCCTTGTAGTAGCGCATCACGCGCTCGGGCGAGCATCCGGCCAGCTCGGCGAACTCCTTCGCGGAGACCTTGGGCGTCTCGTCCGCGGACTGCCCGCCGGGGCGCACACTGCGCGCCACCTTCAGGGCGAAGCCCCAGCCGCCGGTCCGCGCGTAGGCCCCGAAGTCGCGTGCGTCACGCGAGACTTCGGGGTCCAGTGCGGCGCGGTGCACGGCGGATTCGTCGGACGGGGCAATGGCTACGGTCACCGGGAACTCTCCTGGGTAAGGTCGGCGTTTAGATCACTGAGGATGAAGCTTTGGCCGAAGCTTCGGCGGATAGGGACAAGAGCCACACGAATAAATCGGAAACAAGCGGACACACAAGTAAAACCGAAACGAGCAAGCCGGAATCGACGCGATGTGATGACCTTCACCCCGATGTGGCGGAAAGTGATGAATTCCTTACGGTCGTGAGACGTACGGGTGGGCGTAGAGCATCGTGAGACCGCGGGAGGATCTTTCGTGCGACCGTTCACACTCAACTACGCCCTGCCCACAGGGCAGTCGGCCGTGACAGCCGCGTACCACTTCGACGTATCACTCCAACTGAACGTGCTGCCCGACGGCCGCCCGGCTGTCAGCGATCGTGCGCTCCTCCTGGCCTCGGGAACCACGACGTCCACCGCCGGATCCCAGACCCACTTCGACGACTGACGGCAGCCCGCGCGCATGACGGTACTCATTCTCACAGCCGACCAGGACGTCACCGCCGACATGGTGGTGGCCAAACTGCACGAACAGGGCGTGCCCATGGTGCGCCTGGACCCCGCCGACGTGCCGGGCAAGGCGGTGCTGTCCGCCGACTACGCCCACGGCGACTTCGACGGGTATCTGTCGGTCAACGGCCATGTGCTCAGCATGGGAGGCCTGCGCTCCGTATGGGTGCGCAGGCCGGGCGAGCCGGCGGCCCATGCAGCCGATCCCTCGCCGTGGCTCACCGCCGAGACCCGGCAGGCCCTGTTCGGCATGCTCTACTCCGCCGCCGCCCGTTGGATGAACCACCCGCGCAGCGCCGAGCAGGCCCGGCACAAACCCTGGCAGTTGCGGATCGCGCACAGCAGCGGCTTCGCGGTGCCGCCCACCGTCATCACGACCGCTCCACGGGTCGCCCAGCAGTTCGTCCAGGAGTACCGCGAGGTGGTGGTGAAGTCGGCATCGGGGCCGCCGCCCGGCGATCCTCCGGTGGCCCTGCCGACCACACTGATCGGCCCCGACGCGGACTTCTCCGGCGTCGCGGCCGGACCCGCGCTGCTCCAGCAGTACATCCCCAAGCGCGCCGACATCAGGCTCACCGCGATCGGCTCCCGCCTGTTCGCCGCCCGCAAGACCGCCGAGCCCGAACAGGTCGACGGGCGTTTCGGTGAGACCGGACACCTCTGGGAGCCGGTCGCGGTGCCCGGCCGTATCGCGCGCGCCGTCCACGAGTACCTGACCTTCACCGGACTCGCGTACGCCGCCTTCGACTTCGCGGAGGACAAGGAGGGCCTCTGGTGGTTCCTGGAGGGCAACCAGGGCGGCCAGTTCGGCTTCGTGGAGCTGGAGACCGGCCAGCCCATCGCCGAAGCGGTCGCGCTGTGGCTGTCGCAGCGAAGACCTGATGGCCTCAGCCCCGCGGCACGAAGATGAGCCATGTCGGCGTCGGGCCTCCGCGTTACTCCGAGGCTTCCTTGAAGGACTTGAAGAAGGCTTCCAGCGCCGCCTGATTGGCGCCGTCGTCCCAGTCGTCGGCCGGCGTCGTCCAGCGCAGTGAGTAGCCCAGGCTGTCGCCGATGAGGAATCCCCGGCCGAGTGTGCGCTCACGGACCCCGTCGGACACGGAGATCCACTCCATGTCGGCACCCTCGTGGCCGCGGTAGTCCACGGCGCGGATGTCACCCAGGCGCTCGTAGCCGACGGAGTCGCTCCGCAGTGACGGCTCCAGGTCGGCCCAGACCTTGACGGGGTCGGGACCCAGCTGCGTGCTGTAGGTGACGGCCAGCGTGCGCGGATCCCCGCTCGCGCCGAAGGTGACGCGGTAGGCGCGGTCGTCGGTCCTGTTGGTCCCCAAGGGGTGCCAGCCCGTGGGGAGGTCGATGGAGAAGCCCTCGGGCGAGTTGTAGGTGGAGAAGCCGGCCGTCTCCTCGGCGGTGGGAGAGGGAGAGGGAGAGGCCGGGGTCGGCGATGGCTTCTGGGGCGCGGTGGCAGAACCGGTGGGCGTCGCGGACGGGCTGCCGGAAGCCGGCCGCGAAGGCGCGGGGGCGGTCGGCGAAGGTGCGGATCCGGACGCCGAGGTGTCGCCGTCGGGCAGCCCGCCCGCCGCGGTGAGGACCACGAAGCAGATGACGGTGACGGCCAGCGCCCCGCCCACCAGAACCGGCCGTCCGACCGGTCGCCCGCGCAAGGTCCGCCCCACCCGCCGGACACCGGCGCCGGTGTCCCGGAAGAGCGGCAGGCCCTCTGTGGGCGACGAGTCATCGAGGTCCTTCTTGAGGATGCGCGTCAGCGCCTCGCGCACCACGGGCTCGGGCACCCGTTCCAGGTGATCCCTGCGCAGGAGTCCCTGGATGGCGGGGCCGAGCGGTCCCGCGTTCAGCGGCTGCCGGATGGACAGCCGCTCCACGGCACGGAGCGTAGCGACGAGCCCGCCCCGTTCCCGGATGGCCGGCCGCCCCTCGACCATCGCGTACATGATCGCGCCCAGCGCCCAGAGATCCGCCGCGGGGCTGCTGGCCTCGCCGCGTGCCTGTTCCGGGGACGCGTACGACGGGGCGGTGACGCGCGGTGAGGAGGTGTCCCCCATCAGGCCGAAGCCGCTCACCGTGACGCCGCTCTGTTCGTCCACGCAGACCTGCCCGGGGCTGAGGTCGCCGTGAGTCTGCCCGTGCCGATGGGCCGCGGAAATGATGTCGAGAAGCCCGAGGCCGATGCGGGCCGTGCGGACGTAGTTCAAGGGACCGTTCACGAGGATCCCGCTCAGCGGTGCGCCCGCCGCCCGCTCGGTGACCGTCCACAGGAAACCGTTGTCCTCGATCACGTCGACGACGCTGGGCACCTTGCCGGGGCAGACCAGCCCCATGCGCTCGGACTCGCGCAGGACACGGGCGGCGGTACGGTGCCCAGCCCGACCGCGCAGATGGTCCGGTAGCCGCGACCGCGTCAGGGCCACCGGACGCCCGAACTCGACGTCCTCGCCGTGCCAGCCGACGCGGCCCTCCTCCCGGTGGACGACCGCCAGGAGACGGTATCGTCCGGCGACCAACTCGTCCGTGGGGCCTTGCACCTTGACCATGCTCATCCCTCGCTGCGCACCGGGCTCTCACCTTTCCCGGAAGTACGGAGGGGGTGACGTTGAGTGTTCAACGGGAGACGGCTCCGTACATACGTATTTTTCGGGACGGGCTCACCCCACGCTGCACTTGCCGATGTAGGAGTTGGCGAAGGTGGCCGCGGCGGCGGGCGATCCGAGGATCCGCCGCAGCCGGGCACCCGCGGATCCGGCCCGGAAGGGATCGCCGGACGACGGCCCGTGCAGCAACTCCGCGAACCACCGCGAGAACTCCTGGTACTCCCAGACACGTGTCAGACAGGCCGCCGAGTAGCCGCGCAGTCCAGCGCCGTCGCCCGTCCCGAAGTACGCGATGAGCCCGTCGGCCAGGAGCAGCGCGTCGTGGAGTGCGAGGTTCATGCCCTTGGCGGCGATCGGCGCCACGAGGTGGGCGGAGTCACCCGCCAGGAACAGCCGCCCGTACGCCATCGGCTCCACGACGTAGCTGTGCATGTCGAGCACCCGCTTCTCGATCAGCGGGCCCTCGGCGAGCGGCGGGGCGCCGGTGACCGCCAGCCGCGCGTGGAGCTCCGACCACACGCGGTCGTAGGACCAGTTCTCCGGGTCCTCGCCGGGCACGACCTCCAGGTAGTAGCGGGTGACCTGGGGGCTGCGGGCCATATGGGCGCCGAATCCGCGCGGGTGGACACCGAAGACGACACAGTCGGAGGACGGCGGCGCCTCGGCCAGGAGTGCCAGCCACGAGACCCCGTAGTCGTACCGCGCGACGGTACCTCGGTCGGGCGTCACATAGGTGCGGGTCACACCGCGTGCGCCGTCGCAGCCCGCGATGATCTCGCAGTCGATACGCCGCCGTTCGCCCGTCACAGGGTCCGTGTACAGCACCGAGGGCAGGTCTCCGTCTATGCCGTGCAACGCCACATCGCGTACGCCGAAACGGATGTCGCCGCCCCGGACGTCGGCGTACTCGCGCACCAGGTCGGTCACCAACAGCGGCTGCGGATAGACGAAATGGTGGTCCCCGGTCAGCTCGGCGTACCGGAACCGGTGACGCTCGCCGCCGGTCCGGAACTCGCACTCACTGTGCGGCTGCGCCTGCTCCACGAGCCGGTCGGCCAGCCCCCGCTCCCGCAGCGCGCGTACCGCCCACTCCTCGATGAACCCCGCTCTGGGCCGCTGTTCGATGAACTGGCGGCTCTCGGTCTCCAGGACCACGCAGTCGACGGACGCGGCCCGCAGGATGTTACCGAGGGTGAGACCGGCCGGTCCCGCACCGACTATGACGACGGGGACGCGCTGCACGGGGGTGGGGGTGGGGGAGATCACCCGAACATTATGGCGATGCTCCGTCAGCGCCGGACACTCCCCCCAGGACCGTCCGAGCACGCTCCACCCGTCGGCCCGCGCCACGAACTCCCAGCCCGCGTGCGGCACTTCGTACACGAGGAATCCCTGGTCCGATCGCACGGACACGGCCCCGCCCGCAGCGTCACGACCGAACCGGCCGCCGCCGATGCAGGCACCTCGGCCGGAGCCCTGACCGGCACCTGTACCGAGATCCGGCTCGTCCCGTCGACGAGGGACCACGCGACGGGATGAACCGTGCGGTGGCGTCTGCCGTGTCCGTCCGGCGGCGGGCGCATCGCATGCTCATCCACGGGTGTTCGCCGATGATCGTACGGGGAGGACTTGCCCCGGCCCGCCGACACGGCAGTGGAGTGTGCTGATGCAGCTGAACCTCGAAGGACGGACCGCGCTGGTCACCGGCTCGACGCAGGGCATCGGGGCGGCGATCGCTGTGGGCCTGGCGCGGGCGGGTGCCCGGGTAGGTGTCAGCGGCCGGGACGAAAGCCGGGTGGGCGAGGCTGTCGCGCGGTTCGCGAAGGAGGCCCCGCAGGCGCGCTTCGTCCCCGTGGCCGCCGACCTCGGCACCGCGGACGGAGCGGACAGGGCCCTGGAGGTGCTGCCGGACGTGGACATCCTGGTCAACAACCTGGGGATCTTCGGCGCCCAACCCGCGCTGGAGATCACCGATGACGAGTGGCGCCGCTACTTCGAGGTGAACGTCCTCGCGGCCGTCCGCCTCACCCGCGCCTACCTGCCCGCGATGATGGACCGGGGCCGGGGACGCGTCCAGTACATCGCCAGCGACTCCGCGGTGGTGGTCCCCGCCGAGATGATCCACTACGGCATGTCCAAGACCGCGCTGCTGGCCGTGAGCCGCGGATTCGCGAAGGAGGCCGCCGGGACGGGCGTCACGGTCAACTCCGTCATCGCGGGACCCACGCACACCGGTGGTGTGGAGGACTTCGTCTACGAGCTTGTGGATCGTTCCCTGCCCTGGGACGAGGCGCAGCGTGCCTTCATGCGGAAGTACCGCCCGCAGTCCCTCCTGCAGCGGCTGATCGAGCCCGAGGAGATCGCGAACATGGTCGTCTATCTGAGCTCGGACCAGGCCTCGGCGACGACCGGGGGAGCTCTGCGGGTGGACGGCGGCTACGTCGACTCGATCCTTCCCTGAGGCCCTTCCCCGGGCGACCGGGTTTGGTCGGTCCGGGCCCATGCCGTCGGTGCCGTGGGGTCGCTCGCCGGGTTCGTGCGGGACCTCGGGCGGGAAGAAGGCCCCGGTGTCACGCGGTTCCCGCACGATGTCGACGAGTGCGGCGACGGCGGGGTCGGCGGTGTCGCGCCGCCGGACGATGCGATGGTCGGCGTAGGGGCTCGGATCGGTCAAGGGGTGGTGGACGACTCCGGCGAAGGGCCTGGCCGCGCCTGCGAGGGTGAGGCCGATGACCGAGCCGCTGAGGACCCGGGGGAGGAGCCGATCCAGTCGGACGACGCGAGTTGCTCGACCTGCGCGGCGTTCGTCGACGGCGGCGGCCATCTCCTCGGGCCCGTCCCCGCCGCGGACCGCGACGCCGCGGTCGGGTCCCATCCGCCCGTCAGCCCAGTACGTTCATCCAGTTCGCCGGAACACGCCCCGCGGGCCCCGGGGCGGGCTGGTCCGCGGGATGGCTCTGCGGGGGAGCGAGGTCGGGACCCGACTCGTACATCTCGGAGGATTCGTAGTTCCAGAACCACTCCTCGCCGGGCTCGAAGCTGCGGACCACGGGATGGCCGGTGGTCTTCGCGTGCTCGGTGGCGTGTTTGGCGGGCGAGCTGTCGCAACAGCCGATGTGCCCGCACTGGGCGCAGCGCCGCAGATGGACCCACCATCCGTCGACGGCATCGCAGTCGCCGCAACCCGTACCGTTCGGCGGGACGCTCGGGTCGATTCCGGCGGGCACGGTCATGACGGCTCCTTGGGTGGGTTGGCGTCCGCTGACGTCTCGAGGCCCGCCTCCGTGTCGGGGTCCGGGTCAACGGCGTTCAGCGGAAGACGTACCTGGAAACGTGTGTCACCGGGGACGGAGTCCACATGGAGGCTCCCGTGGTGCTTGTTGACGACGATCCGCCAGGAGATGTCCAGGCCGAGGCCTGTGCCCTCGCCCACCGGCTTGGTCGTGAAGAACGGGTCGAAGATGCGGTCGCGGATCTCCGCGGGCACCCCGGGCCCGGTGTCGCGGAACTCGACGAGCAGTTGGTCGCCGTCGAGCGCGGTACGTACGGTGAGTTCGCCCTCGCCGGCCATCGCCGAGACGGCGTTGTCGATGAGGTTCGTCCACACCTGGTTCAACTCGCTGGGATAGGCGGGGATGTTGGGCAGCGTCCGGTCGTACTCCTTGACGACCCTGATGCCGGAGCCGATCTTCCCGGAGAGCATCATCAGGGTGCTGTCCAGCAGTTCGTGCACATCGGCGACCTGGTAGGGGGCCCGGTCGATCTGCGAGTACTGCTTCGCCGCGTCCACGAGGTGGGTGATCCGGGTCGTGGAGTCCTGGATCTCGTTCATGAGGAGCTCGGTCTCCACGGTGTAGTTGAGCCACCGGATCGCCCCCTCGAGGGTGTGCTCGTCCACGGCCGCGGCGACCTGGTCGAGCCAGTCGGTGTCCAGACCCGCCTGCACGAAGGTCGGCGCGAGCTGCCAGCCGCCGGCGATGTCGTGGTCGTCGAGCCAGTCGCCGAGAGCGTCCTCCCGGTCCGAGGCCTCCAGCGGGCTGAGCGGGGTGGCCTTGGCGACTTGGTCGGCGGTGCGCTCCTGGAGCTCGACGAGCGTTTCGAGCGTGTCGCGCTGGTAGGGTCCCGCCGCGATCACGCCGAGCTTGTGCCGCATTCCGGCGACCCGGTCCCGTAGGGCGGAAGTGGCCCGGACCGCCGCCGCGGCCGGGTTGTTGAGCTCGTGCGTCAGCCCGGCGGACAGCGAGCCGAGCGCCAGCAGCCGCTCGCGCTGACTGATGGTCCGCTGGGTGTTCTGGCTGCCGAAGAACAGGCCCTCCAGCAGATGGACGGCCATCGGGAACCAGTCCCGCAGGACCGCGGCGAACACCTCGGCGGGCAGGATGAAGAACCGCGAGGGCTCGGTGACCCGCAGGGAACCCTTGTAGCTCTTCTCGTCCGGACCCCCGCCCAGATAGGCCTGCATGGCCCCCGCGTACACCCCGACCTGCGAGCTGCGGTTGATCTCCACGTCGTCGCCGCCGACCCGGCGCGACATCACGAGGTTGCCTTCGAGGAGCACGAAGAAGCAGGTGGCCGGCTCGCCCTCGCGGTACACATAGCCGGGCTCGAACAACTCCACGCGGCCCTCACGGCACAGCCGGTCGAGCTGGCCGGCGTCGAGCTTCTCGAACAGGAACAGCTTCGAGAGCTCCTCGATACTGCACGGCATCGGCTGTCCGCTCACGGCTGCTCCAGGTATCCGCTCATGACTGCTCCAGATAACGGTGTACGAGCATCACGGCCATGGCTCCCTCGCCGACGGCGGACGCGACCCGCTTCGCGGACTCGGCACGCGCGTCTCCGGCCACGAACACGCCGGGCACATTGGTCTCCAGGTGGTACGGCGGCCGGTCCAGCTCCCAGTCGGCGGGCGGCTGCCCGTCGAGTGTCATGTCGGGCCCGGCCATGATGAATCCGCGCGCGTCCCTGAGCACGGTTCCCTCGAGCCAGTCGGTGAGCGGGGCCGCCCCGATGAAGACGAAGATCCACTGCGCGTCGACGAGTTCGGTGTGCCCGCTCTCCACATCCCGCAGCGTCAGCTGTTCCAGGTGGTCCGAGCCGTGCGCGGCCTCCACGACCGTGCCGGGGCGCACGCTGATGTTGGGCGCGTCCGCGATCTGCTGGATGAGATAGGCCGACATCGAGGCGGACAGGGACGAGCCGCGGATGAGGATGGTGACGGACTTGGCGCCGCGCGCCAGGAACATGGCGGCCTGCCCGGCCGAGTTGGCCCCGCCCACGATGTACACGTCATGGCCCTGGCAGGCGGCCGCCTCGGTGAGCGCGGACCCGTAGAAGACCCCGCAGCCGGTCAGATCCGCCAGCCCGGGCGCCTCCAACTGCCGGTACGACACTCCCGTCGCCAGGATCACGGAGTGCGCGGCGATCGCCGAACCGTCCGAGAAACGGATCGTGCGCGATGCCCCGGTGACGTCAAGACCGATCACCTCGCGCGCGGTCAGGATCTCGGCGCCGAACCTCGTCGCCTGCCGCCGTGCGCGGTCGGTGAGCTGTGCCCCGGACACCCCGTCGGGGAAGCCGAGGTAGTTCTCGATCCGCGAGCTCTGCCCCGCCTGGCCCCCGGTCGCCGACCGTTCCACCAGTACGGTCCGCAAGCCCTCGGACGCGCCGTACACGGCCGCTCCGAGCCCGGCGGGTCCGCCGCCGATGACGACGAGGTCGTAGAAGTCCTCGGTCGGCGTCGTGGCCAGCCCCACCAGGGCCGCCAGATCGGGATCCTCGGGCTCCACCAGTGATGTGCCGTCCGGCGTGATCACCAGCGGCAGCCGCTCCCCGTCCTGCCCGGCGGCGGCCAGCAGCCGCACACCCTCCGGTGTGTCGGACGAGTACCAGCGGTAGGGCACCTGATTGCGGGCCAGGAACTCCCGGACGCCCGACGAGCGCGCCGACCACCGGTGCCCGACCACCTTGCAGACCCCCACGGGCCGGTAGTCGCTCGCCCGCCACGCGTCCAGAAGATCGTCCACGACCGGGTACAGCTTCTCCTCCGGCGGATCCCACGGCTTGAGCAGATAGTGATCGAGATCGATCACATTGATGGCGTCGATCGCCGCGCTCGTGTCCGCGTAGGCGGTCAGCAGCACGCGCCGCGCGCCCGGATAGACGTCGATCGCCTGCTCAAGGAACTCGATGCCGTTCATCTGCGGCATCCGGTAGTCGGCCAGGATCACCGCCACCTGGTCGCCGCGGAGTTTCAGCTCGCGCAGCGCCTCCAGAGCTGCCTCCCCGGACTCGGCGCGCACGATGCGGTACGCCTCGCCGTAGCGGCGCCGCAGGTCGCGGGCCACGGCGCGCGACACACCGGGATCGTCATCGACAGTCAGAATGACGGTCCGCGCTGGACTGGCGGCCTGTGCCATACGTCTCCCACCCCGAGCAGGTCAGTGTCGTCCCGGCCGGGCCCTGCGCACGCCACCGCACGCCGCTCGGCCGGTACACCCCCAATCGTATGTACGATCGGTCCCCTTTGCTCTGCAACCGGGTTCTCAGGCGGGCGGCACAGGGGTGTCCGCCCGCGGCGGCAGGGTCTCCCGGACCTTGGGGAGGATGTTCGTGACGTAGTCGTCCACGACCGTGTCGAGATCGATGTCGTGCTGAGCGTGCTCGGACAGGTACCAGCGGTGTTCGAGGAGCTCGTGGTACAGCTCGGCCGGGTCCATCGAACCGCGCAGATCCAGCGGCACGGCCCGGACCGTCGGACGGAACACGTCCCGGACCCAGCGGTGGGCGAGGACCTCCGGGCGGGCGGCGAGCGGGTCGCCCGGTGCGTAGTCGTCCTGGGTGGCCATCCAGCTCTCCAGGTCGTTCAGCAGCCGGCGCGCCTGGTTCTCCTCGGTGTCGAGGCCCGTCAGGCGCAGCAGCTGGCGCTGGTGGTGGCCCGCGTCGACGACCTTGGGGACGAAGGTGACGGTGTCACCGTTCGAGGAGTGCGCTATCTGCATCTCGGCGACGTCGAAACCGAGGTCGTTCAGGCGGCGTATGCGGCGGTCGATGTAGTGGTGCTTGCCCGCCGGGTACACCGACGTGCGGGTCAGTTCCTCCCACAGCCTCTGGTAGCGCGCGCAGATCTCGGTGCCGAACTCGATCGGGTCCACCGAGGGGTGCAGGGCTCCGGCCGCCTCCAGGTCCAGCAGCTCGCCGCTGATGTTGACCCGGGCGAGGTCGAGGTCGTACTCCCGCTGTCCGTTGCTGAGCTGGGGGTGCAGATCGCCGGTCTCGGCGTCCACCAGATAGGCCGCGTACTCCCCGGCGTCCCGGCGGAACAGGGTGTTGGACAGCGAGCAGTCGCCCCAGGCGAACCCCGCCAGATGCAGTCGCACCAGAAGCACCGCCAGGGCGTCCATCAGCCGGTGCATGGTGGCGGGCCGCATCGTCGTCTCGAACATCGACCGGTACGGCATCGAGCCGCCCAGATGCCGGGTGATCAGCACGGGTTCCAGGGGCGCGGCCTCGGCGTCCGTGCGCCCGGTGACCACGGCGAGCGGGTCCACCGCCGGGATGCCGAGCCGGTCCAGACTGCGCAGCAGCTCGTACTCGCGCACCGCGGGCCGCTCGGCGAGTTCCTTGACGGCCACGACCTCGGTCCCGGCGCGCGCGTAGCGCACCACGTGCCGTGAGATGCCGCGCGGCAGTGGGACCAGATAGTGCTCGGGCCACTCCTCCAGGGGCAGCTGCCAGGGCAGTTCGAGCAGGAGCGCGGGGTGCTCCGGATTGGTGGCGCTGATCTGCAAAGCCATCGACGGGCTGCCTCACCTCAGGGACCTCAGGGTTGAACGCGTCCGGCTCCAGCATCTACGAATGATCGTCGAGGCGGAAGACGGAGCGGGCGTTGGCCGAAAGGAACAGCTCGGTCACCTCCTCGTCGAGGTGCAGCTCAGGCAGGTGCTCCAGTGCCTGACCGGGGGTGATCATCGGGTAGTTGCTGCCGAAGAGGACCTTGCGCCGTCCCTGGCCCCGCAGGTACTCCACCAGCTCGGGCGGGCAGCGGCGGGCCGTGTAGGCGCTGGTGTCGATGGGGACGCCCGCGTGTTTGTCGGCCACCGCGATCATCTCCGTGGTCCACGGGTAGCCGAAGTGCCCACAGACGATGGTCAGTTCGGGGAAGTCGAGCGCGACCTGGTCGATGTACGGGATGGGCCGGCCGGTCTCGGCGGGGCGCAGCGGGCCGGTGTGCCCGACCTGCGTGCAGAACGGGATGCCGAGGTCGACGCAGGCGGCGTACAACGGGTAGTAGAGCCGGTCGGTGGGCGGCAGCTGCCACAGCCACGGCACGTTCGTGAGCGCCACGAAGCCCAGCTCCTCGACGGCCCGCCGCAGCTGTTCCCGGAGGGCCGCCACCGGCTTGCTCAGGTCCGCGCCCGCGACTCCGCGCAGCCGTCCCTCGGGCCGGTGGACGAATCGTGCGACCTCGTCGTTACTGATGAGCGGCCCCTGCGGCCCGTACGAGGCCGCGGAAAGACCGGTTTCCACGTCGGCGGCGGCCAGCGCGGCCACGGTCGCCTTGACCGGCAGCTCTTCCTCCAGGAGCCCTGGCCCGTCCAGCGGCGCAGTGACGCGAACGTCTCGTGGTGGGAGCGACGGAGTGTGGGGTGCCGCATCCACGCGTCGACGACCGGCATGATCCCGTGCCCTCCCTGAGCCGGCGACTAAGCGATTGTCTACACCGCCCCTGGTGCGCCGGACGGTCACCTCGATACGGCGTCGACGAGCGTGGTCAGCGCCGACATCACGCGGGTGAGCCCCGGACCCACGGGACCTCCGGGCTCACTCATGTACGTGTCCCGCCGGATCTCCACCATCAGAGCCGTGACCTTCGGCTCGCGCTCGTAGAACCGCAGCGGTACGTACGTACCGGAGAACGGGCTGTCGATCCCCACACCTCCGACGCCCGCGAACGCCTTCTCGGCGAGCGCGAGCAGTTCGGGCGGCGTGTGGAACTCGTCGGTGCCCAGACAGACCGGCGGCCGGGGACCGTCGCCGTGCAGCTCGTAGGGCAGCCGGGCCGTCGGATACGAGTGGACGTCGATGATCACGGCTTGCCCGGTGGCGGCCAGCCGCTCGGCCACCGCGCCCGTCATCGCCCGTGCGTACGGGTGGAAGTAGCGGTCGATCAGCGTGTGCGGGTCGGCGTCGGCGGGCCGCAGCGGCGCCCGGTGCGCGGTGCGCGTGTAGACCGCGCCCATGCCGACGGCCAGCATCTCCTCCCGTTCGTCGGGGAAACGCTCGGGGTCGATCACCAGCCGGGACAACCGGTTGACGAACCGCCACGGCGCGACATCGGCGGCCGCCGCGACCGCCGCGGCCAGTTCCGCGGTGTGCGCGTCGGTGATGTGGTCCAACTCGCGCTCCAGCGCCGCATCGTCGAGCACGATGCCGTCGCGTACCGGCGCCGGGATCTCCCGTGCGGAGTGCGGCACATGAAGGATCACCGGAGAGTCGGCGGCGCCGGGCATGAGGTCGAAGGAGTCCGGGGTCTCGTTCATATGAGATTCCTACACGGTGTCCATCCCGCACGGTGGCGTGTCACCTCACCTGCCACCGCCGTGGCGCGCGTAGTGCTCGATCAGCGCAACCCGGGTCGTTTCGAGCCGGTGGGCGAGGATGGCGGCGATCGTTCGTGTCAGGGACAGCTCCAGCGTCGCGTCTGCGTCGCAGAGGGCGCGTACCTGTCCGGCATCGAACTCATAGCCGCGTACGGGACTGAAGGCCTCGGCGCCGAAGTCCCACCGGTGCGGCGGGAACAGCCATGACCAGCCGAGCAGATCGCCGGGCCCCAGCGTCGCGACGGAGATGCGCCTGTCCGCGACGACCCGCTGGTACAGGGAGACCGTCCCCGAGCGCACCACCCAGAACCGGTCGGCAGTGCCGCCTGCCTCGAAGATCCTTCCGTCCGCCGGGAAGGAGACCTCGCGCGCCAGGCTCATCAGCCGCTCGCGATGGTCGGGAGAGAGGGCGGGCAGGAGCCGGAGAGCAGTGGGCATCGCGGACCTCCATCGCGCCGCCGAGGGGGCTGCGGGGGTCCGGCGGCGCCTGTCGTACGGTTGAATCCCGTCACCCTCTATTGGAGCCTGATCCTGGGGTTCCGTCGCGTCGTGGGCGAGGAGACTTTGTGCGGACGCGTCACGCCCCCTGAGGGGTGGGGGCACCCCGCTTGCCCGGGACGTCCCACGCACTCCCGGCACGGACATCCCCCGGCTACAGGACGGCCTTCGACGTCACCGTGAAGCGCGCTCCGTCGGGATCGGCGAGGACCGCCTCCATCGAGCCGACCCCTTGCTGATGGGCGGTACCGCCATGCGCTCGCGCGGCCCGGGCACAGGCCTCCACGTCGGAGACGGCGAAGTGGATCTGCCAGTGCGGCCTGAGCGTGGGGTCGGGCGCCGATCCCAGCGCGCCCGAGTAGATACGGGCGATGACGTCGCCCTGGCTGCGCAGCACGACCTCGTTCTCCTCGTAGTGGACCTCGCAGCCTCCGGAGGTCGAGGAATCCCAGCCCAGGACCTCTCCGTAGAAGATGGCCGCGTCGAAGGCGTCGCGCGTGTGCAGCCGTACGAAGGCGGGTGCCGCGCGGCGCCAGGTCTTCCAGCCGGCCACGAGCTCACCCTCCCAGATGCCGAAGACCGCACCGTCCCGGTCGGCCAGTAGCGCCGCCCGCCCCGGCGGGAACGAGATCGGCCCCACCGCGGTGGTACCGCCGCGCTCATGGCTCCGGGCCACCGTCTCGTCCGCGCTGGACACCGCGAAGTACGGGATCCATGCCACGGCCGTCCGCCAGAGCGAGGTCACCCCGGCGATCCCGGCGACCGGCACCCCGTCGAGCACGGCGATCCTGTACTGGTCGTCCAGGCTGCTCGGCTGCCACTTCCAGCCCAGTACGGCGTGGTAGAAGCTCTCCGCGACCGGCAGGCCGCGCGTGGTCAGACTGACCCAGCACGGCGCGCCGAACACCGAGTGACTGGAGACGACCTCTCCGGGCAGTGTGCTGTCGCTCTTCATCGCCGTACCGTCCTGACGTCACCGGCCGGTATCCGCCCAGCGGTCGTAGGCCTCCCGCGCCGGAAGGCCTACGACGGCATCAGTAGCGCCTGCGGATCCGCTGTCCCATCAGCACCAGCATCCCCCGGCTCGGCGTACGGCGCACCCCGCGCCGGCTACTGGCGAGGGCGCTCCAGCGTCAGGAGCAGGCCCTCCACGGCGCCGGGACCTATCCGGCCCTTGACGTCGGCGGACGTGATCGCCTTGAGCGCCCATCCGTCCTCGGCGTGCTTGTTCAGAACCTTCTCCAGCTTGCCGCTGTCCAAGGCGTCGCCGATCAGCGATTCCCGGAAGGTGACGACCTTGTACTCGTACGTATAGGGGGTGCTCATGACTACGGTGCTCTCCTGCGCTTCGATTGGTGTGGCCGGGGCCCAGCCAATCACTGTTCGCGGCCGGAACACAGGGGCGAGCCTTCCCGCACGGAATGCCGGGCGCGAGGAACGAAACCCCCGGGGGGCTGTCGTGTCAGCGACACCCATCGGTCCACGGCGCCGTAGCTTGTGCGCTGTAAGGGCGGATTCCTATGACGGCGGACCAACGGTGACGCAATTGTGTTGGAGTGCGACGGCCGATCTGGTAGCCGGCACCTGTATCGCCGCGGTCGGCGTGGCCTGTGTGGCACGCGTGCGCAGGCCCGCCGATCTCCCACTGGCCGCACTGCCGCTGCTCCTGGGGGCGCATCAGATCGTCGAGTCCAAGGTGTGGCACGCGGGCGGGGGAACGGGCCCCGCCACCGTCGCCTGGGCCTTCATCGCCCTTCCGCTGCTGGCGGTATGGGTACCGGTGGGTGTGCTGTGCGCCGCGCCTGGACACGCCAAGCGCCGTCTGTTGATCCCGCTCGCCGTGGGCCTGGTGACCGCCGCCATGCTCGCGTACGCGCTCGCCGTGCGTCCGGTCAGGGCCGAGATCCGCGGCCACACCGTCGGCTACTTCGTCGATCTGTCCCACGCGGAACTGCTCATCGCCGGGTACCTCCTCGCCACCGTCGGATCCCTGCTGCTCTCCGGCGACCGCGGACTGACCCTTTTCGGTGTCATGGTCGCCGTGGGCGCGCTGATCTGCTGGGCGGTGTGGCGGATGGAGTTCGTCTCGACCTGGTGCGCGTTCGCGGCGGTGTGGTCGGTGGTTCTGTTCGGGTGGGTGCGCGGGCGTCCTCCCCAAAGGGACCGGCGGGCCTATGGCATGGCACGCGACAGGGCCTAGGGGCCGGCGGCGCGCTCGTCCCGACCCGACCCGGTCACGTCCAAGCGGTGCAAAGGCGCCACGATCCGGAGGAACCACGCTGGTACGTGGCTTAGGCACGGGGGGAGATGTCGGGGATGTCGATCTGCGCAGGATGCGCTACTTCGTGGCTCTGGCCGAGGAGTTGCACTTCGGGCGGGCCGCCGGGCGTCTGCACATCACGTAACCGGTGCTGTCCCGGCAGATCCGCGCACTGGAGCAGGAGTTGCGGGCGCAGCTGTTCACCAGGAACGAGCAGACCACCGAGTTGGCGCCCGCCGGCCGTCAACTACTGGAGGACGCGCGCCCCCTGCCGGCCCCCGCGCAGGCGCTGTGCCGCCGGGTCCAGCAGGCCGCCCACGGCTCTTCGGCGTTCACGGTCGGTTCGTGCCCGGGATCACCGTGACCGGCGCGGTGCGCGCCTTCTCCGCCAGGCATCCCGAGCTGAGCGTGCAGGTGGTGCGCACTTCCTGGGGCGGCCAGGTCCAGGGGGTGCAGGAGGGTGTTCTCGACGTGAGCTTCGTACGGCTGCCCGTCGACCATCGCGGCCTGGAACTGCGCCCGCTCTTCCGGGAGCCCCGCGTCGCCGTATTGCCTGCGGACCACCGGCTGGCGGGCGAGGAGTCCATCGTCATCGCGGACCTGGCCGCCGAGCGGCTGTTGCAGGACCCCGACGCCGTCCCCGAGTGGCGTGACCGTCAAGGCCGCGCTGGACGTCCTTCCCGATTACGCCGACCGCCTGGCCGCGCCGCCGGAGACCACCGACGCCATCCTGAGGAACTCCACCAGTACGCGGCCGAGGAGACGGGACCGGCCGACACCGGGCCCGGCGTGCGGACCGGGCCCGAACTGCGCAGCGCCCTCATCGGCGTCGAACGCAACGCCCTGATCCGCCTGCGCAACCAGCGCTGCCATCGACGACTTCGTCCTGCGCCGGCTTCATTCGGTCCTGGAAAGCGAGGAAATCAGGATCGAGCCGGCCCTGCGTGCCGTCGCCGGCCGGGCGGCCTCAACACCGGCCGACGACACGGCAGATCCACGCGGCAGGGCGCCCGGGGAGTGAGGGATCCGCCGACGTGACAGTCGAGCTCACTCACTGTCGGGGGAGTCGTAACTGCGGTTGTGGCCCACTAGATTGAGGAGACGAGAGGACGTCAACGGAGGCCGGGATGCTGTTCAACGGGCTGCCGCACGAATCAGTACCCAAGGTGGAGCGCCCGGTACCGGTGCGCGAGCAGGTGTACGAGGCGCTGCGGGAGCTGATCGGTTCACAGTCGCTGCGCCCTGGCCAGCACCTGGTGGAGAGCGAGCTCGCGGGCCATCTCGGGGTCTCCCGGCAACCTGTACGAGAGGCGCTGCACCGGCTGAACTCCGAAGGGTGGGTGGACCTTCGCCCGGCCCAGGGTGCCTTCGTCCACGAGCCGACCGGGGACGAGACCGATCAGCTCTTCGCCGTCCGCGTCGTGCTGGAGACAGAGTCGGCGCGACTGGCCGCGGTCGGCTCCTCGGGCGGGGGACTTGAGCGGCTGGACGAGCTCTGCGCGACGGGCGAGGCCGCGGTCAACGCCAACGACGTGGAGACGGTGGTGATCGCCAACGCCACCTTCCACGCCTGTGTCGTGGAACTGGCGGGGAACGCGGTGCTCGCGGAGCTGGCTGCCCATGTCGAGCAAAGGGTCCGCCGGTACTACACACCGATCGTCCATGAGGCCTGGGCGGAGCATCGCGAGCTGATCGCGGCCATCGCCGCCCGCGACGAGGTACGTGCCCAGCAGGTCATGCGCGCCCACACCGTGGACGCCAGGACGCGCTTCCCCCCAAGGACCGGGCAGTTGACGTAGCTGATGGTGTGCGTGTTGTGCCCTGCTGACGAGGAGTTCTGATGTCCGACCGTATGCATGCCATCGTTCAGTCCGCGTTCGGCGGTCCCGAGACGCTCGTCCACAAGGAGACCGATGTGCCGGAACCCGGCCCGGGGGAGGTGCTGTTGCGGGTCGCCGGTGCCGGAGTCAACCCCGGTGACACGGTTCTCCGGTCCGGACGTGTGCCGGGGCTTGTCACCCTGCCGTGGACGCCGGGCAACGACGTGTCCGGCGTCGTCGAGCGGGTGGGCGAGGGCGTGACACGTTTCGTGCCGGGCGACGAGGTGTACGGCCTGCTGCCGGTCTCGCGGCGCGGCTCGTACGCCGAGTACACCGCCGTACCGGCCGCCGTGCTGGCTCCCAGGCCGAAGAATCTCGATCTGGCGCACGCCGGCGCCGTGCCCCTGGTCGCGTTCACCGCCTGGCAGGCGCTGGCCGTGCTGGCCCGGGTCCGGCCCGGCGACCGGGTACTGATCCATGCGGCGGCAGGCGGCGTCGGCCATGTCGCGGTGCAGCTCGCCAAGGAACTCGGCGCGCACGTCATCGGCACCGCCCGCGCGGCCAACCACGAGTTCCTGCGCGGTATGGGCGCCGACGAACTGATCGACTACACCGCCACCGACTTCCGGACCGCCGTGGCCCCGGTGGACACGGTTCTGGACCTGGTCGGTGGGTCCTACGGGCCGCTCTCCCTGGATGTCCTGCGGCCGGGCGGTCTGCTCATCGGCGCGTCGATCGACCCGGGAACGGACGAGGCGCAGGCCGAGGCACGTGGTCTGCGCTATGTCTGGGTCACGGCCGAGCCCTCCGGGGAGGTACTGGAGCGGGTCACCGAACGCATCGAGGCGGGTCGGCTGCGGGTCACGGTCCAGCGCACCTACCCACTGGCCGAAGCCGCCGCCGCGCACCGCGCGATCGAGGAGAGGCGCACCACCGGCAAGATCGTCCTCGTGCCGTGAACAGGGCGCCTGTCCAGTTCCTGACGGACGGTGCCCGGGACGCGGGTCAGCCGTCGGTCGGCTCGTAGGCGGTGATGACGTACAGGGCTTCGTCGTCGATCGCGTTGCTCTCGTGGTCGAGAAAGATCCGGACCGGGTGCCCGTCGGGTGCGTACTGCGCTTCCGCCTTGTCCGCGTTGTCACGCCGGGCGCGCTCCAGCTCCTCCAACAGCCCGCCGATGGTGGGTACTTCACCGAGCGACTGCTCCACCACCCACCGGCCACTCTCGTCGAGTCCCACGGCCTCTGTCACCTTGCCGTCCCGGACCGTCACCCGGAACGTCCCGATCAGACTCCGTTCCCCTTCACTCGACGTCATGGTGTAGACGTACGAGGCGGGCTCCTGCCAACGGGTTGTGCTCCGTTCCGTGGAGGGACTCGTCGCGGCCCTCCCGCCGGACCCGGAGGACGTCGAGGCCTCGGATCCGCAAGCGGCGATCGTGTACAGCAGTCCCCCGATGAGCGCGGCGGCGGGCAGGTACCGTGAGATGACACGTCGGGCGCTCATGGCGGCAGTCCCTTCGAAGACGGCTACCGCTACGACGTCGGTCGGCCGGGGAACGTTCGGGTGCCGTACGGCCGCACGAGTCGGCGGCGCCGGCCATGGGGATTCCCGCCGACGGTGGTGGCACCGGTACCAGGACCGGTGGTCCTGCTCACCGGAGGGAGCTGGTTGCCCGGGCTCCCTCGGCGCAGAGTGTTTCCATGAACACCACGAAGCAGCCGGAAGTCAGGAGCCGCGTGACCCCGCTGAGGTCACTTCTGGGAAGCACGTACGTCCCACGCCGTGACGGAGCGCGTCCTGTTCACCGGAACACGTTGTCGGAGTCGTCCCAGATCGACGGCTCGCTCTGCACATACTCCCGTGGAACACGCGAGGACGTCTGATACATCGCCTCGATCTCGGCGGCGAACCGCTTCGCGATCGCGTCCCGGCGCAGTTTCATCGAGGGGGTCATCAGTCCGTTGGTCATGTCGAAGGCCTCCGGGAGGACGCGGAACACCCGGATCGACTCCGTACGGGACACGGTGGAGTTGGCGGCGGCGACAGCCCGTCTGACCTCCTCGCGCAGTTCGTTCTCCTCGCGGGCGTCCCGGACCGGGGTGTCACCCTTGGCCCGGGACGACTGCCAGTGCGCGACGAACTCGGGATCCAGCGTGATCAGAGCCCCCACGCAAGGCCGGTTGTCACCCACGACCACCGCCTGGTGGATCAGGGGATGCGCGCGCAGACGCTCCTCAAGGGCCGCGGGGGCCACACTCTTGCCGCCGCTCGTGATGATGATGTCCTTCTTGCGGCCGGTGATGGTCAGATAGCCCTCGTCGTCGACACTGCCGATGTCACCGGTGGCCAGCCAACCGTCCGGGAACGAAGCCTCGGTGGCCGGGGCGTCGTTGATGTACCCCTGGAACACCGAGGGGCCCCACACCAGAATCTCCCCGTCCTCGGCCACATGGATGTCCGTGCCCGGGAGAGGGCGGCCCACGGTTCCGAACTTCTCCCGTCCCACCGGATGCATGGTGATGCCACCACTGGTCTCGGTGAGCCCGTATCCGTCGTGGATGGAGATCCCGATTCCTGCGTAGAAGAGGGCCAGTTCACGGTTGAGGGGCGAGCCGCCGGACACCCCGCCGCACACCCGTCCGCCCAGTGCGCCGCGCAGCTTTCGGTAGACCGCCTTGTCGTACAGGGCGTGCTGCAGCTTCAGGTCGTAACCAGGACCGGGCCCCGCACCCAACCGCTGGCGTTCGGCGGCCGCGGCGAAGTCCTGCGCGGTGCGGACGGCACGCTCGAACAGTGGTCCACGCCCGGCCCGTTGGGCCGAACGCAGGAAGTTCTTGTAGATCTTCTCGAAGACGAACGGCACCGCGCACAGATAGGTGGGTCGGAAGGAGAGAAGGGCTGCCGAGAGCGCCTCCGCACGCACATCCGGTTCGTGTGCCATCAGCATGCCGCCACGCATACAGAGGCTCTGGATCTCGAGGCCGTACACGTGGGAGAACGGGAGGAAGGCGAGCATGGAGGGCTGCTTTCCGGGAGGAGCCGCCGTGTGTCTCCAGCCGTCGATCAGCGTGTCGACGGGGCTGGCCAGGTTGCGATGGGTCAGGGCGCAGCCCTTGGGCTGTCCCGTCGTGCCGGAGGTGTAGGCGACGACCGCCGTTGAGTCGGGCAGCACGATCCGGCGCAGCGAGTCGACCGTTGTCGCCGGTATCGCACGGCCCCGTTCGGCCAGCTGTTCCAGGGCTCCGGTGTCCAACTGCCAGACATGGCGCAGGAACGGGAGCGTGGCACACGCGGAGCCGACCGTCATCACGCCCTGCTCGTCCTCGACCACCACACCTACGCAGTGGGCGTCCTTGAGGATCCACTCGACCTGCTCGTGCGAGGAGGTCGGGTAGATCGGAACCACTTCGGCTCCCACCGACCACAGCGCATAGCCGAGCACGGTCCACTCGTAGCGTGTGCGCGCCATGATCGCGACCCGGTCGCCCGGGCGTATCCCCGACGTGACGAATCCCCTTGCCAGATCGACCACTTCGTCCCACAGCTCGGCGGCCGTCACCGGGTTCCACGTCGAGGACGAGGGGTCGGAGCGGCGCGCGATCTGTGCGAGCTCCGGATTGTGGCGAGCGGATTCGAAGAGGCTGTCGGCGAGTCCCCCCTGCATCACCGCCGTAACGGGTGGGGGAAGTTCGGACTGGTGCATTCGCTGCTCCGGAGTTCTCCTCGACGCGGCCTCACCGAGAGACGCTGGAGCCGAGGATCCCTGAATCTAGCCCACACCGACGACGCCCGTGCGGGATTCACCGAGCAGGCCGCCGGCCGATGGATTCCGCGTGGCCGGGAGGACGCCGACCGGTGACCGTTGCCCAGCTCAACCAGCCGCCCGGTGCTCACTCGAGCCCGTCGACGATGTCCGCCAAGTGCGTGCGCCGGCCGGCCCGAGGGAGCTGACGATCGCTCTAGGAACCGGCGCGGAGAAGGGGCCTGAGCAGGGCCGGACGCCGGAGTTGCCCGCACGCCGGAGGAACCGTCACCCGTTCACCCTTTCGGGAGAGGGCTTCGGGCTGACAGACTCCGGAGGGTGCCTGACTTCGACATGCTTGTCATCGGTTCCGGTCCGGGCGGCCAGAAGGCCGCCATCGCCGCCGCCAAACTCGGCCGCAGGGTCGCCGTCATCGACCGTCCGGACATGGTCGGCGGAGTCTCCATCCATACCGGAACCATCCCCTCCAAGACGCTGCGCGAGGCGGTCCTGTATCTCACGGGGCTGACCCAGCGCGATCTGTACGGCCAGAGTTACCGACTCAAGGAAGACATCACCGTCGCCGACCTGACCGCGCGTACCCAGCACGTGGTCGGCCGCGAGGTCGACGTCATCCGCAGCCAGCTCTCCCGCAACCATGTCTCGCTCTTCGCGGGCACCGGCCGATTCTTGGACGACCACACCATCGGCCTCAAGGAAGTGAACGGCCACGAAAGGGAGTTGACCGCCGAGCACATCGTCATCGCCACGGGAACGCGTCCGGCCCGGCCGGCGACCGTCGAGTTCGACGAGCAGACGATCCTGGACTCCGACAACGTCCTGAACCTGGAGCGGGTGCCGCGCTCCATGGTCATCGTCGGCGCCGGTGTGATCGGCATGGAGTACGCCTCCATGTTCGCCGCCCTCGGCAGCAAGATCACGGTGGTTGAACAGCGGCCCGGGATGCTCGACTTCTGCGACGTCGAGGTGATCGAGTCACTCAAGTACCACCTGCGGGACCTCGCGGTGACGTTCCGCTTCGGGGAGACCGTCGCCGCGGTCGAGCGGCACCCCCGCGGCACGCTCACGATCCTGGAGAGCGGCAAGAGGATCCCGGCGGACGCGGTGATGTACTCGGCGGGCCGGCAGGGTCTCACCGATGAACTCGACCTGGACAAGGCGGGCCTGTCCGCCGACCGGCGCGGCCGGATCACGGTCGACGAGCACTACCGCACCGAGGTGCCGCACATCTACGCCGTCGGTGATGTCATCGGCTTCCCGGCGCTGGCCGCGACCTCGATGGAGCAGGGCCGTACGGCGGCGTACCACGCCTGTGGCGAGCCGGTGAACCGGATGCACGACCTCCAGCCGATCGGCATCTACACCATTCCGGAGATCAGCTTCATCGGCCGGACCGAGGACCAACTCACCGAGGAGCGCGTGCCGTTCGAGGTCGGCATCTCCCGCTATCGGGAACTGGCCCGGGGCCAGATCATCGGCGACTCGCACGGCATGCTCAAGCTCCTGGTCTCCCCGGACGACCGCAAGCTGCTGGGGGTGCACTGCTTCGGCACCGGCGCCACCGAACTCATCCACATCGGCCAGTCCGTGATGGGCTGTGGTGGCACGGTCGACTACCTGGTCGACGCGGTGTTCAACTATCCGACGCTCGCCGAGTCCTACAAGGTGGCCGCCCTGGACGCGACCAACAAGATCCGGCAGATCGACCGGCTCAGGGACTGAACCGAGAGGCCCGGGGAGGGGCGTACAGGGGCTGGCTATGCTCTCGGCCATGCCCACAGCCATGGTGACCGGAGCGACAGCGGGAATCGGCGCGGCCTTCGCCCGACGGCTGGCCGCGGACGGTTTCGGACTTGTCCTGCTCGCCCGGGACGCCGAACGCCTCGAACGGGCCGCGGAGGGGTACCGCGCCGCCCACGGGGTCGACGTGGAGATCCTCTCCGCTGACCTCGCGGCCGAGGAAGGACTGCTCGCGGCGGAGCAACGGGCCGCTCAGGGCATCGACCTGCTGGTGAACAACGCCGGCTTCGGCCAGCGCGGCGACTTCCTCGACACCGACCTGTCCGAGGAACTCGCCATGCTCCGGGTGCACTGCGAAGCCGTACTGCGCCTCACACGTGCCGCGTTGCCCGGCATGGTGGAGTACGGGCGCGGGGGCGTCGTGAACGTCGCGTCGGTGGCGGCGTTCTTCCCCCGCGGCACGTACAGCGCCTCCAAGGCGTGGGTCGTCACCTTCAGCGAGGGCCTCCGCCAGGAGGTGAGCGGCAGCGGCGCCCATGTGATGGCCCTGTGCCCGGGCTGGGTGCGCACCGAGTTCCACGAGCGTTCCCGGATGGACACCTCGGGAATCCCCGACTCCCTGTGGCTGGACGCGGACGAACTGGTCGCCGCCGCGATCCGTGACTTCCGCCGCGGCGTCCCCGTGAGCATCCCGGACGTGCGCTACAAGGCCATCGCCGGGCTCGGCCGGCTGCTGCCCCGCCGGCTCGGCGCCCGACTGTCCGCCGGGGCGGGTAGCCGCCACTGACGGGTTCGTACGGGCGTCGCGTCACGGTGATGGACCGATGCCGGGCCGTCCGGACGGTGTCGGAGGCGCTCCCGCCGATACCCCGTTCGAGTCACGGCAAGGGTTGGTGGTCGGACTCGGCCGGTCTGCCAGGACTTTGGGTTTCCCATCTCCGAGCGGCGCAGCAACTGCGGGCAGTGCAGGTGGATCTCGTCGATCTCCAGGGCCAGGGCAAGCGCGGGCCGACGGCCGTCCGGTGTCACGGCGTCCGAGAACGGGTCGCCGGTGCGTACAGGGCCCCGACGTTGATCAGCCCGACCTCTCTGCTGCCGGGGATCGGATACAGCAGGCCGACGTGGTCGTTGGTCCTTCTCGGTCACCACCGGTCAGGGTCCGCCCAGCAGTTCACACAACTCGGTACGAGGGCCCCACCTCGGCGCAGCCCTCCTCGGTCACGGCATCCGGCCCGCTCCGGCCGCTGTCGATCGTGTGCGGCAAGGTCAACTCCCGAGGTGGCCCTGACGGACCGGACAGGTCCTGGCACTCCAGCCGCAGATCGTGATCGTGGATGCGGGGGCCGCCGGTCGGTAGTCTGCCGAAATGGGTGGACCCTGGCGTCAAGAGCAGTTGATCGCGGACGGCTTCGAGCCTGCGTACGCCGTCTTGGATTGGTACGACGGGCCGCGTAAAGGGCTCACCGTCGTCCATGGTGTCCCGCACTACTTCGAGGGTTGGGACTACGACCCCGCCAACGCGGCCGACGAGTACTTCGTGTGGCCCGCGAGCGAGGCGGCAGTGGCGATGGAGCGCGAGTCGTGGGCGATCTTCGTCAGGTACGAGGTTTCTGACGCCGGGAGGGAGGAGCATCCGGGGAACGGAGGGATCGATGCCCGCTATGACGAACTGGAGTTGCTCCTCGTGCCCCACCGTCAGGCGCCGGACGGTGCCCGGCGGCTTGTGGGCGAGGTGCGGCTGGACGACGGAGACCGCTACCGGCCTGACGGGGGCGACCTCTGGTTCCGGTGGCGCCCGAGCAGGTGAGGCCCCCGTCGATCATCAGGTGCGCTGTGGACAACGAGTGATCATGCAGCGGCCACCTCGGACGCGAGGCAGGCGTGCCGGCCGGCAGGACGCCTTCGAGGATCTGATGAGCCGGTCGGCCACTTCCTCCGGGTCGAACCCTGCCGCCGGGCAAGGCAGTTGGTCCGCGGGCTGCAACTGGAGTCCTAGGCGGCCGACCCGGCGGTCCACGTGATGTGCGGGGGCTCGACGCGTGCGCACAGCGGTCCGCCGTGCGCGTCGGAGAGGCCGAGGCGTCCGACCAGCAGACCGTCATGCGCGGCGGCGGCGAGCACCTCGGCGGGGATGGCGTCGATCATCAGCTTGGCGCGGCGGAACATCGAGAAGACGCCCGACTCGTCGACCGTGCCCCATGACAAGTAGATGAAACGTCGGCCCAGACGGTCCTGCACGTAGGGGCCCGTCACTTCGGTGCCGGTCGGCGAGGCGGCCGTGGAGCACTCCAGTGTCCAGGTCGCCGAATCGGCGTCGCCGGGCTGCGGGTCGAGGAGTTCCGCCGGGCGGTCGCGCCGCTGTACCGCGACGTGGACGTTGGTGCGGGTCACGGTGTTGCTGTCGGCCGGGGCCGCGGGGGAGCAGGTGAGGCCGGGCAGATCGTCGGCGTCGATACGGATGCGCATCCGCCCATTGTCCCTCCTTCGTCCGACCCTTTTCTACTTCTTCGCGAAGAACGCGGCTATCCCTTACCGGTAATGCGGCCCGCCTCAATTTCTTTTCACAAAATGGAAACATGCCGATGGGTTTACTGAATTCGATGGGGAAGTGGCCGTTTTATCTCAACTGTCCGTGATCAGAAGCCTGTTGAGTGAAAGCCCCTGTCATGCTCATACTGTGTGATCGGGAGCCCGATGGGGTTTCCTTTCACGTTGACTTCGTCAGGGGCACGGAATTGAATAGACAGCCGAGCAGTAGACCGCGCCGAATACGCGCCATTTCGGTCGCCGCGGCGTCGGCCACGGCACTCGTCGCCGGACTGGTCGTGACCCCGGCGGTCGCGTGGGGAAGTGCGGCATCGGCCGCGCAGACTGCCACATCCGAGACGCTGACGGAATCGGACGCGAGCACCGCGCAGAACTGGATCACCCTCGTCACCGGCGACCGGATCGCCGTCGACGGCGAGGGCGATCCGCTGTCCGTGGAGCGCCCGGCGGGCCGCGAGGACATCCCCATCCAGATCGAGAGCGTCGAAGGCCACACCTACGCGGTGCCCGCCGACGCCGAGCGCCTGGTCCAGCAGGGCCGGGTCGACAGGCGGCTCTTCGACCTCACCACGCTCAGCGAGCCCGCATATCTGGCCCAGCAGCGCGACGGCCTCCAGCTCATCGTCACCTATCAGGGCGCCCGGCCCGCCGCGCGGCAGGACGTACGCACGGCGGGCGACAACGCGCTGCGGCGTACCTTCAGTTCGCTCGACGCCGACGCCGTGACCACGCCGACCGACGACGCCACGGCCACCTGGGACGCGCTCACCAGTGAGCCCGCCGGCGCCGCCCCGTACCGTACGGCCGCGTCCGGGATCGACGCCGTCTGGCTGGACGACATCCGCCAGGTCGACCTGGACAAGAGCGTGCCGCAGATCGGCGCCCCGACGGCCTGGCAGGCCGGTTACGACGGCACCGGCACGACGATCGCCATCCTGGACACCGGCGTGGACCAGACCCACCCCGACCTCGCAGGCCAGGAGATCGCCGAGAAGAACTTCTCGTCCTCACCCGACTCCACGGACCGCTACGGCCACGGCACCCACGTCGCGTCCATCGCCGCCGGTACGGGGGCCAAGTCCGGGGGTAAGTACACGGGCGTCGCGCCGGGCGCGAAGATCCTCGACGGCAAGGTGCTCAACGACTACGGCTCGGGCGCCACTTCCGGGATCATCGCCGGTATGGAGTGGGCCGTCGCGCAGGGTGCCAACGTTGTCAACCTGAGCCTGGGCAGCCTCGACTCTCCGGGCATCGACCCGCTGGAGGAGGCCGTCAACCGGCTCTCGGCCGAGTCCGACACGCTGTTCGTCGTCGCCGCCGGTAACTCCGGTGTCGGAGCCGGCACCGGGACGATCGGCTCGCCCGGCAGCGCGGACGCCGCCCTGACCGTCGGTGCCGTCGACAAGAGCAACGTTCTCGCCTCCTACTCCAGCCGTGGCCCGCGCACAGGCGACGGCGCGATCAAGCCCGACGTGACCGCGCCCGGCTCGAGCATCGGCGCGGCCGCGGCGGCCGACAGCACCGTCGCGAAGACGGGTACGCCCGTCGCGGACGGCTATGTGGCCATCTCCGGGACATCCATGGCCACGCCGCATGTCGCGGGCGCCGCCGCCATCCTGGCCCAGGAACACCCGGGCTGGACCGGCGAGCAGATCAAGTCGACGCTGACCGCTTCGACGGTCTCCGGTGGCTACACCCCGTTCCAGCAGGGCTCCGGCCGCATCGACCTGGCCCAGGCCATCGACCAGACCGTCACCGCCGAGCAGAACTCGCTCTCCTTCAGCCGGCAGACGTGGCCGCACACCGACGACGAGCTTCTCACCAAGGACCTCACCTACCGCAACGAGGGCACCGAGCCCGTCACCCTCGACCTGTCCGTGGCAGCCACCGGCCCCGACGGCAAGCCCGCGCCCGAAGGCGTGTTCACCTTGGAGGACACGCAGTTGACCGTGCCCGCCGGCGGCGAGGCAACCACCACCGTCAGCGCGGACACCCGCGTCGGCACACTGGACGGCGCCTACAGCGCGTACGTCACGGCGAGCGGAGGCGGTCAGAACGTACGCACGGCGGCGGTCGTCGAGCGCGAGGTCGAGTCCTACGACCTGACCTTCGAGCACATAGGCAAGGATGGCGCGCCCGCCACGAGCTACAAGACCCACTACGTGGGCGTCGGCGGACTCGGCAAGAGCCTCTGGGGCGATCTCGGCAACGTGACCGGTACCGACGCCATCCGGCTGCCCAAGGGGCGCTACTTCGTCAGCACCTCCTTCTACGTCTTCACCGGCTCCACCTGGACTGGCGCCGACGTGATCAACCAGGCCAACCTGCAGCTCGACCACGACACAAAGGTGACCGTCGACGAACGCACCGCCAAACCCGTCGACATCACCCCGCCCGATCCGAAGGCGACAGCCCTCTCGGGGTACGTCGGCGCGGAGATCAAGACGCCCGAGTACTGGACCAGTGCCGCGTGGCTGGTCCCCAACTTCAAGACCTTCACCTTCGGCACCGCGCACCTCGGAGCCGAAGCCGCCCCCGGCGAGCTTCAGCAGCGGATCCAGGCCGTCTTCCTGAACGACGCGGACGCGTCCGAGTACCACTTCGCGTACCAGGCGGCGGGGACCCGGTACGCCGACGGCTTCGTCCGCAGCCCGAAGGCCGCCGAACTGGCGAAGATCTCGACGCGGCTCGGCTCGCCCATCCCGAACAAGCGCGCCTACCTGTTGGTGGGGGCCGACACCGGCAATGGACCGACCGGGGCCGAGTACATCGTCAGCCGCAACCTTCCGTACGAGGCCGCGGTCTACGTGAACAACGACAACGGCACCAAGTGGCAGCTGGACTTCCGGCGGTACGACATCGCGACCAACCTCTTCGAAGCACAGTACCTGTCCCCGTTCACGGCGTACGAAGCGGGCAAGAGCTACCAACGCACCTTCAGCATCGGCGTGTTCGGACCGAACCTCGGTACGGGACAGGGGCTGTTCCGCACCGGTGACAAGATCACCGGCTCGGTCCCGCTGTTCGCCGACAGTGACGGCAACTCCGTTCCGTTGACGTACGCCTCGGCGGAGACCTCGCTCACCAGGAACGGTACCGAGATCGGCACCAGCGCCGATCCGCTGACCGGCGCCGCGTCCTTCACGGTCCCGGCCCGCTCCGCGGCGTACCGGCTGACCACCACGGCCACCCGTGCCGCGGGCACCCCGGTCTCCAGCAAGGTCACCGCCAGCTGGACGTTCCGCTCGGAGAACGTCGCCGAGAAGACCGCGCTTCCGGTGTCGGTGGTGCGCTTCGCGCCGCCGCTCGCGGCGGACAGCACGGCCACCGCGGGCTCGTCCCTGAAGATCCCGGTGACCGTGCAGGGCGCGGCGGCCGGCAAGCAGCTCGGCGCGCTGCTCGTCTACGTCTCGTACGACGAGGGCGCGCACTGGAGCCTGCGGCCGGTCATCGGGGGCAAGGTCACGGTCAAGACCCCGGCGGCGGGCGGCACCGTGTCCCTGCGCGCCAAGGCGTCCGACAAGCGAGGCAACGCGGTGGACCAGACGATCCTCCGCGCGTACACGGCCCGGTAGCCCTGGTAGCCGGGACTCCGATGCCAACCGCCCCCGTGCAGCGCTCCGGCCTGCGTGGGGGCGGTTTCGCGTACCGGGGCAGCCGGACACCCAGCCGGCTCTCGGCGGTGATCCACTTCCCACAGGTATCCGCAGGTTGCGCCGGCGCCGCTGTCGACCGTGCCGGGCCGTCATATCCCGCTGGGCACGTCCGGCCGCACGAGCGCCCTGGCTGCGGGCTCTCCGGAACGCTGCGCGTAGGTCATCCGCTCGCGCACCGCGCGCAGCGTGCGGGGCCGGAAGCCGGGACCGCCGCAGCAACTCTTGTGGAAGCGCACGCCCGCGTTCAGCAGAACGGTGAGCGTCCGCCACGCCGCAGCGTTCCGTCGCCGAGGCGGGGCGAAGGCCGACCCCACATGAATCAACGGCTGCGCGCAGCGTGGACAGATCCGCTGCCGCTCCGTGTCGTAGGGCTGCTTGTACGAGGCCCGGCAGGGCAGGCAGACGTACGAGGTCTTCGCATGGGCCATGCTGCGAGGGTACGCACGCCCCCACGACGGGTTCCACAGAGTTTCGTGACCGTCCGGGTGGTTGGGGCGGCCGGCTCTGCCGGACCTCTGTCGCTCATCGAGCGAGCACCCATGCCCCCATGACGACCGGTGGCAGCGACGGATTGGCTGCTGCGGCTTTCGCCACCTGCCGATCGTCGTGCGAGAGCAGTTCGACTATGACGTGCGGAGGCAGGGCGGGATGGCCGGCTGCCAGGGACCGGGCATCCCGGCTCGCCAGGCAGGCGAGCAGCGCCGGGGCCGTCGCGTTGGGGTGCCGGGCGATCTCGCGGAAGACCTTGTGCCCCGGCGGTTCGTGCCCGGCCAGGTCCTCCAGCAGCGCTGCCGACGCGTCGGGATTGGCGGCCACCTTGGCGATGACCCGGATTCGGTGCCGGTCGACCATGGCCCGCAGTTGGGCCTCGGAGAGACCCGGATGCCGTGCGATGGACTTGACCACCTTGGCGTCGGGGTCGAGGGCCAGCGCATCGCGGATCGTGTTCGGCAGGTCGCGCCGTTCGGCGAGGAGCATCCGCAGCGCCGGGTTCTTCGACCTGGCCATTTCCTCCACCTCGGCCGGAGAGGCGGCGGCGATCCTCGGCAGCGGATGTGAGCCGATTCTGATCTCGGCGGCCAACTGGTCCAGTACATCGAGCGGTTCACGTGGATGGTGCGCGAGTCTGCGCCGTACGTCGTAGCCGTGGTCGGTGGCCAGCGCGCGGATCTGGGCGTCGCCGATCGAGGGGTTTTCGGCGAGTTCCCCCCGGACACCCGCGTCGGGGTCATCGACGAGCCGTTCCCCTACCTCTGGCGGCAGGTCGGACCGGGCTGCGAGTTGCTCGCGCAGCAGCATCGAGGGATGGTCGGCGAAGCCGACGACAGCTCGGGCAGGCGTGGCCGGGTTCCGCAGTGCCGCCAACTGCATGTCGTGCACAGTGGACTCGTGGGAGCCGTCACAGGAGGCACCGGGCAGCAGATCGCAGTCGGGCCGCGGGCATCCCTGATCGTGCACGAAGGGCGTAGGTTCACGGTCGCAGACCAGACACCGCTCCGCCGGAGACAGCCCCTCGCCGGTGACCAGCATCGCCAGCACCGCCGGTGGCGTCGTTTCATTCGCGGCCAGGGCCCTGCGGACCTCGGCATGCGAATGGTTCGCGAGACGAGCGGCCATGTCCGGGGTTGTCCACAGCGCGAGTTCGGCGACCACCCGGACATCCGGATCGGCGGCGAGCGTCTCCACCACATCGGGCGGAAGGCCGGGGCACGCGGCCAGCTTCTCCCGGTGCTCGACATCGGGATCCACCGCGAAGAGCCGCGCCCACTCCGGCCGACCAGCATCCTCGTCGAGCAGCGCGAGCGCGGCCCGCGGCTGTGTCACCGGATCGACGTCAGAGGTGGTCAACCGCCCCTCGTACGCCAGTTGTACAGCGGTGTCATCGGCCCGCGAGGCCAGCGCGACCACTTGCGCGTGGCTGAGGTCCGGGCGAAAGGCCAGCTCCCAGTCGACTTCGGCGTCCGCGACGGCGATCAACCGGTCGATCAGCTCAGCGGGCAGAGCGGGGTTGGCGGCGAGCCCGCACAGGACTGGGTGCACAGGGGCATCCTGCCCGGATGCTGATCGAAACGCCCGTGGATTTCGGTGCCTCAGGCCGAGGCGCTTCGATTTCGTCGAAGGAGCGACAGGCTCGGGGCTGTGCCAGGGAGAGGGCGAAAACCGCTTCCTCATGTCTGGGCGGGGTACGCCCAAGCGGGCACCAGAGGGCACGGCCTGCCGGTCGTGAGGTACGTCCGCCGGGCCGGCCCGGTCACCGTCCACGCGGGCCGCCGCTGCGTCCGGGTCAAGGGCGCGGTGTACGGCGAAGATCCTGAAGTGGTCGCGCGTCGCCCCGGCCACCGTCCAGCAGGACACGTCGAAGGCGGAGCCGCCGGCCCGCCACGACGTGAAGCTCGACGCCCGTGAGGCCACGTCAGTGCGGCAACCGTGCGGTCCAGGGCTGCTGTCCCGGACCGCACCGCTGTGTCAATGGCGGATCGGGAGCGGCACGCGACCGCCCATCAGCCGGTTGACCAGGGCGAGCAGCAGATCCCGGCTCGCCCCTCGTTCGCGCAGGTCGCCCATGACCACGGGGACGGCCGGGTCGAGGTCGAGTGCGTCCTTGACCTCGGACACGGTGCGGTCCTGCAGTCCGTGGAAGCAGTTGACGCCGACCACGAAGGGCACGCGGCGGCTCTCGAAGAAGTCGATCGACGCGAAACTGCTCTCGAGTCGCCGGGTGTCCGCGAGGACGACGGCACCGAGGGCACCGTGCACCAGGTCGTTCCACATGAACCAGAAGCGTTCCTGACCGGGGGTGCCGAAGAGGTACAGGACGAGCTCGGAACTCACCGTGATCCGGCCGAAGTCCAGCGCTACGGTTGTGGTGGTCTTGTCCTCCACTCCGTCGAGGTCGTCCACTCCGAGGCCCGCGACGGTCAGCTGCTCCTCCGTGTTCAGGGGCGGGATCTCGCTCACGGAGCCGACCATGGTGGTCTTGCCGACGCCGAACCCGCCGGCGATGAGGATCTTCATCGCGGCGGGTGCCGTGGCCGTCCCCGCCTCGGACACCGGTACCCCGGTCTGCTGTTCGTCAGAGTCTGAGTAGGGCATCCTTCACCGCCTGAAGAAGAATCAAGTCCGGTTCCTCGCCGGCCACCACCGTGAGCGGTGGCCGGATCGCCACTCGTCCGATGCCGAGCAGGTCGTCGACGAGGATCTTCGTGACCGCAATGGGCTGCCGGAGCATGGCGGAGACCTCGGCGAGCGCCACGGGCGTGCGGCACTGCTTCAGAATCAACCGGTGTTCGGGTTGCAGGCTGCGGTCGCCCTGCTGGTCGCCGAGGCCGGAGACAGTGGCGATCACCGTGATGAGGGTGAGGTCGCCCCGCACCGAGACGGTACGCCCCTGGGTGATCGTGTATGCCCTGACCAGGCTTTCCTCGGAGTCATCGTCGTCCGCCGCCGCGTCGGCCCAGTGTTTCACTCATGTCCTCCCCCCGTTCCTGCCACGCCGGAGCGGGAGGATCCCCAGTCCTGCGCAAGCCCCTGGACGACCCGTACTTCGGTGCCCAGATGCTGTCCCACTTGCTGTACGAGGGTGTCCATGGCTACGGCCATCAGCTCCGCGTCCACCTCCTGGTCCGCGACGACCGCCAGGTGGGTGCCCCGGCCGGCGGAGCTGATGAACAGCCACAGTTCGTTGAGTTCGATGATCAGCTGGCGGACCGCACCACCGCCGAACACCTCGCCGACTCCGCGCGCCAGGCTCTGCTGCCCGGTGGCGATGGCGGCCAGGCGTTCGGCGTCGACTCGGGCGATGCTGCTGGACTGACTGACGACCAGACCGTCGTCGGACAGCACCACGGCGTTCCGGGTGCCCGGGACCTGGTCGACCAGACGATCGAGCAGCCAGTCGAGGTCAGAGTTGGTGGCAGTGCTTCGCAGAGTCATCGTCCGTCTTCCTTCCGGGTCCGTTCGGGTCCCGGTGCGGGATCGTCGCGTTGGTGTTCGGGGGTGTGTCTGAGCCGGGCGGCCCGGGACTGGCGTTGGAAGGCGCCGACAGTGGCGCCGGGGCGTGCCCCGTTCCGACGGGGCAGAGGCTGGGCTTCGGCCGTGTCCGTGTACGGCGCCTCGGGGTGCGCGGGGGGAGGCTGCCGGAGTTCGCTGGCGAGGCTGGCCTGCCGTACCCGCCGGGGCAGTGGGTCGTTGGCCTGCCTCGGAGCCGGAGCCGGAGCCGGAGCCGGAGCCGGAGCCGGAGCGGGAGAGGAAGCGGGAGCGGGAGCGGGTCGGACCTGCGGCTCGATCCAGGGACCGACGAGCGGACGGGTGAACTCCTCCCGGTCGCCGGGCCGGAGCCGCGGCCGTAGATCGGGGTGGGTGTCCGCCTGGGCGGGCGTGCTGTGCAGCGCGAGCTGGTCGGGGTAGGTATGGAAGGCGTCGGTCGAGATTTCCTCCGACAGCGGTCCCCCGTCGGTGATCAGCTCCCCGGGCACCAGGACGACCACCCGCGTGCCCCCGAACGACGAGGGCCGCAGCTCCACCTTGAGACCCAGGTTGGCGGAGAGCCGGGCCACGACGTACAGGCCCAGCCGGGCGTCGTCGGCGCGGGACATGACGTCCATCCGGGGCGGCTCGGCCATCAGTGCGTTGGCCGCGTCGTACTGCTCGGACTCCATGCCCACGCCGCGGTCCTCGATCTCGATCGCGACGCCGCGGCTCACCTGGGACACGGTCACCTCGACCGGCGTCGGCGGCTTGGAGAAGGACACCGCGTTCTCCATCAGCTCCGCCAGCAGGTGTGCCACGGGACCGACGGCGCGCTCGGACAGCCAGGCCTCGACGTCGATGTCGATCCGGATGCGGCGGTAGTCCTGCACCTCGCTCTGCGCGGAACGCAGGACGTCCAGCAGCAGTACGGGCCTGCGCCAGCGGCGCTGCGGCTGTCCGTTGCCGAGGATGACCAGGTTCTCCTCGTAGCGGCGCAGCCGGGCCGCCAGGTGGTCGAGGTCGAAGAGACCTTCGAGGACCGCGGGGTCCTCGTGCTGGCGCTGCATTTCACCGAGCCGCCTGAGCTGCATGCCGATGAGCAACTGGGTCCGCCTGGCGATACGTTGCAGCAGGCGCTCGAAGCCGCGGTACAGCTCGACCTCTCGTACGGCGGTCTCCAGGGACGAACTGCGGGCCTGGTTGAGGGCTTGGCCGAGCTGGCCGAGTTCGTCGTCGGCGTGGCGGATCTCGGGCAGTTCGGCGTCGGTGTCGACCTTCTCGCCCCGGCGCAGCCGCTCCACCATGTCGGGCAGCCGGGTCTGCAGTTCCAGGGCCTCCGAGCGGAGCGCGAAGATCCGCAGGCGCAGGATTCCGGTCAGCCGCAAGGTGAACAGGAGCAACAGCAGCACGGCCGCCGCGCTCGCGGCGGCTGTGATGATCAAGGTTTGCACCAGGCCGCCGAGTTCGCCGTTGGTGACGGCGTCGAGGTCGGAGGCGACCGCGTCGCCGGCCTTCTCCAGCTCGGGCGTGATGTCGGTGCGGACCTGCTGCCACTGCTCGCCGATCGAGTCGGCCACGGGGGTCCGGCCGGCCTCGTCCTCCTTCTTGGTGCTGAGGAGGCCCGCCTCGATCCGGGCCTTCTCCTTCCAGTCTGCACTGGAGAGCACGCTCTCAAAGGACTTGGCCAACGGCGCGGGCAGCTGCGCCACGATCTTGTCGTCGTAGATGTGCTGCTGGGCGCCGATCGCGCCGGCGAGCTGGAGGCGCTGCTCACCGGTGAGCCGGCCGCTCGCCACCCCGGAGGCGATGATCGCGTCCTCGCGTGCGATCATCTCCAGGCCCCACGCGGCGTTGAACGTCGGCCGGCTGAGCTCGGCCTGTTCGCCGAAGCCCACGTTGCTGAAGCCCTCGAACATCTCCAGGTCCCAGGTGATGATCTCGGTGTAGTCGTCGAAGGTCTGATCCGGGTCGGCGGATCCCTGGTCCAGGGCGTCGCGCTGGTCGGGCAGTCGCCGCATGGCCTGGTCGAGCTTCCGGAACGTTTCGTCGAGATCCTCCGGTACGGAACCGGACAGCGCGTCGAGGCGTCGGACGGCTGTGTCGGTGAGCCCACGCTGACGCGTCAGTTCGGACCGGTCCGCCGGGGGGTCCGACAAGGCCATCGAGGTCAGCCGCCGCTCCGTCTGCGCAGCAGAGATGACGCCGAGAAGCGGCTCAGTGAAGCGCTCTGTCGACCCCTGCCGGTCGTGGACCTCACGCCACTCCCCGTACTGCTGGGCCGAATCCGTCGCTGCCAGGGCGACCAGGACGAGGCAGGGCACCAAGGCGAGTGCGAACAGGATCGCCCGCAGCGACATCCGGCGCTTGGGAGCCGTCTCTTGACCTGGCGGACGGCTCTCGGGTGGTGAGGTTCGTGCGTGGAGTGCCACTGGGGTCCCCGGCGTGTGAGTGATGACGGACCGTGCCTGGAAGCGGTGGTCCGAGTCATGGCAGGGGGGAGCCTACAGAAGGATAAACGATCTCAATACGGTTCGGCTGATTGGTTCATTGACAATTTCCCCCGAAGGGATATTCCTGCGGCGCGTCTCTCTCACAGCGGCCGGACGCAGCCCACCGGGTACTCCCCGCCGAGCTGGACGTCCAGTGCAGCCCCGTACTTGTGAAGGTGTGCTCCCGGACGGCCGCAGGCCAGCCGCGGAAAGTGGCCTCTGTCAGGCGAATCTTCCGGTAGTCCGGGCTCTGGCGGGCGTTCTGCTGCGAGGCCTGCCACGTCTCCATCAAGTCGCCCGAAGCCAAGCCGGAGTTGGCGACAACCTCCTGTTTGCCGTCCGGCGAGACCGACGTGCCGAACCCGGCCCCGAAGACCAGGACCCTGAGCAGCGCTCAGTGAGTGCCGCAGCCGAGGAGGGCAGCTCGGCTCTGCGCGGTCAGGGTTTCCGGGCAACGGCACCGAACTGCGGGAGCGCGGGGGGCGATTCGGCCTTGGCGTGCCATTGCGAGCAGGAGACGATTCCCGGCGTGATCAGGTCCAGGCCGTCGAAGAAGGCGGTGACCTCCGCGCGGCTGCGGGCGGTGATCGGCGGGGTGGCGTTCTTGTTCCAGAAGTCCATGGCCTCGACGTTGCCCTCGCCGCCGAGGTCGGCGTCGGTGGTGGGGTGGGTCAGGGCGAGGTAGCTGCCGGAGGGGACCGCGGCCATGACGCGGCGCACGATGTCCTGGGCCTGGCCGGTGTCGAGGACGAAGTTCAGGATGCCGAGCATCATGACCGCGACGGGCCGGTCGAGGTCGAGGGACGCTGCGGCGCCCTGGACGATGGCGTCCGGTCGGTGGACGTCGGCGTCGACGTAGTCGGTGATGCCCTCCGGGGTGCCGGTGAGCAGGGAACGGGCGTGGACGAGCACGATGGGGTCGTTGTCGACGTACACGATCCGCGACTCGGGCGCGATGCGCTGGGCGATCTGATGGGTGTTGTCCATCGTCGGCAGTCCCGTGCCGATGTCCAGGAACTGCCGTACTCCGTGGTCGGCGGCCAGGTACGTGACCGAACGCCCGAGGAACTCGCGGTCGGCGCGGGCGACGTCCCGGATGATTGGGAACATGGCGGCGACCTGGTCGCCCACCTGCTGGTCGACCTCGTAGTTGTCCTTGCCACCGATCCAGTAGTTCCAGACCCGGGCGTTGTGCGCCACCGAGGTGTTGAGCCTTGACGATCCGTCCGGGCGCCGGTTCTCACTCACGTCTTCTCCTCTCCGTACACCCGCGAGGTGTGCTGGGCGAACCTGCGGCGGCAGTGGGCCGTCGTCGCCGTGCTGCCAGTTGATCACGCCGAGGAGCGTCTGCGGCAGAGGTCCGAAGACATCCGCCTCATCGGCTGCGTAGTCTTCGAGGCATGCGGATCTCCGTTTCCTCGGACATGGACGAACCAGTGGCCCGGCACCTCGTCACGGAGTTGCGCGGTCGCGGCCACGAGGTGCTGACGCACGGGGCGCTCAAGCCCGGTGACAGCGCCCAGTGGGCGTTCTGCTCGGAGGCGGCTGCCCGTGAGGTCGCCGTCGGGACCGCGGACCAGGCGATCGTCTGCTGCTGGACCGGCACCGGCGCCTCGATCGCCGCGAACAAGGTGCCGGGGGTACGCGCGGCCCTGTGCACGGATGCGTACACGGCGGACGGCGCACGCCGCTGGAACGACGCCAATGTGCTGGCGCTGAGCCTGCGGCTGACCTCCGAGCCGCTGCTCAAAGAGATCCTCGACGCCTGGTTCGCCGCCCGGGCCGGCGGCGACGCCGACGACCTGGAGAACGTGGCCCACATCGGACGCCTCGACCTCGGCAGGTCCGGCCCGTAGCGGAGCCCTGGCCGCCGCTACGGGGCTCCGGCGTCCTCAGCCAATCGGTTCGGGCATCGGAATCACGTCGTAGGCCAGCTCGATCGTGTCCCCGGTCGCCGGGTCGCCCAGTTCCACGCGCCAGGTCTCGGCGAACTGGTCCACGTCCTCGGTCATCGGGATGGTCCCGGAGATGAGGACGGTGCCGGGGATCAAGTCGCCCCGGGAGCGCAGCACTTCGGCCCAGTAGCCCGGAGTGAGCAGCTCGGCGAGCGTGCCGTTCTGGATCTCGGACTCCTTGCCGTCGTGGGTGACCCAGGCCCGCAGGGTGAGCTCGTCGAGGCGCGCCTCGACGTCGGCCAGCTTCCAGGCGCGGCGGGCGAGCACGTCCGGGCCCGCGTTCTTGCTCCAGGCGACCCCGTGCACTTCGAGATCCCGGTCGGTGTGGTCGCAGGCGGCACTGAGCAGCAGTTCTCCGTCCGCGGCGACGATCAGGGCCCACTCGGCCTCGCCGGAGGTCCGGGCGTGCTGGGCGGCGACCGTGTCGGTCTGCTGGGCGAGGTACGGGGAGACGGGATAGAGCGCCGGGGTCACGGACGGCGCGGGCACGCCGAGCTCGGCCAGCTCGGCGACGTGTGCGGCGACGTCCTGCTGGCGGCGCCCGGCGTATCCGGCGTTGAGCACCTGCCGGACATCGACGTCACGGGTGGAACCGTCGGGCAGTTCGAAGGTCAGCACGGCCACGGGAACTCCTGAAAATGTCGGTTTCGAAGCGGTTAACTTCCGGCGCAGGGGTTGCGCATACGACCTGTATACAAGAAGTATGCCGAAAGGTCGACGTCCCCCGACGCAAGGAACAGGCAGCATGCAGCACACCCAGCAGGCCATGGAAGCGCCGCCGCCGGCCCGCTCCGGCATCCGCCGAGCCTTCTTCGCCAGCCTCACCGGCACCTCCCTGGAGTGGTACGACTTCGCGGTCTACTCGGCCGCCGCGGCCCTGGTCTTCGGCGACCTCTTCTTCCCCTCCGAGGACCCCCTCACCGGCACCCTCCTGGCGTTCTCCACCTACGCCGTCGGCTATCTCTCCCGTCCCCTCGGCGGTTTCGTCTTCGGCCGGCTCGGCGATGTCATCGGCCGCAAGAAGGTACTCATCGCCACGCTGATCCTCATCGGCGCGGCCACCTTCCTCATCGGCCTGTTGCCCGCCTACGGCACCGTCGGTATCGCCGCACCCATCGCCCTGGTCGTGCTGCGCTTCGCCCAGGGTGTCGGCGTGGGCGGCGAGTGGGGTGGCGCGGTCCTGCTGTCCAGCGAGTTCGGCGACCCCCGCCGCCGCGGCTTCTACGCCTCCGCCGCACAGATCGGACCGCCCGCGGGCAACCTCCTGGCGAACGGCGTCCTGGCCGCCCTCGGCGCACTGCTGACGGAGGATCAGTTCCTGTCCTGGGGCTGGCGCGTGGCGTTCCTGCTGTCCGGTGTCCTGGTCGGTTTCGGCCTGTGGATCCGGGCCAAGCTGGAGGAGACCCCGGTGTTCAAGGCGATGCAGGCCGAACAGAGTCGGCCCGAGGCGCCGGTCCGCGAGGTGTTCACCACCCAGCCCCGCGCCTTGTGCGCGGCCATCCTGTGCCGGGTGGGCCCCGACGTGCTCTACGCGATGTTCACCGTCTTCGTCCTCACCTACGCCACCGGCGAACTGGGCATGTCGCGCGGCTCCGCACTGGCCGCCGTACTCATCGGCTCCTCGCTCCAGCTCTTCCTCATCCCGCTCGCCGGAGCGCTGTCCGACCGGGTCAACCGGCGACTGCTGTACGGCTGCGCAGCCGTGGCAGCGGGTGTGTGGCCGTTCGTGTTCTTCCTGATGGCCGACGGCGGCAGCTGGCCCCTGCTCGCGATCGGCGTCGTCGTGGGTCTGGCCATCCACTCCGTCATGTACGGACCGCAGGCGGCCTTCATCGCCGAGCAGTTCTCACCGCGGCTGCGCTACACGGGCTCCTCACTGGCCTACACGCTCGCCGGCCTCATCGGCGGCGCGGTCGCACCACTGCTGTTCACCGCCCTGCTGAGCTCGTACGACAGCTGGGTTCCGCTGGCGCTGTACATCGCCGTCGCCGCGGCCGTCACCATCGCCGGCCTGTCCCTCGGCCGGGACGCGGACGACGCCACGGACGAGGAGTTGGCACGCGCCGCACCCGCCCCCGAGCCCGCCGCCGAGGTTTCCTGATCCCGCGCCGATCCCCGCCCGCATCCGTCCCGACGCAGAAAGGCCGCCCGTGCGTATCGCCCTGAGCCAGTTCACCAGCGGACCCGAACCCGACAAGAACCTCGCACTCATCGAGGACGACACCCATCGTGCCGCGGCCGCCGGAGCGCGCGTCGTCGTGTTCCCTGAAGCGTCGATGGCCTGCTTCGGTACGCCCCTGGCGCCGATCGCACAACCGCTCGACGGCCCCTGGGCGGACGCGGTCCGCGCCATCGCCGCGGCGGCCGGCACCGTGGTGGTGGCGGGCATGTTCACCCCGGCTCCGCACGGCCGGGTGGCCAACACCCTGCTGGCCACCGGCCCGGGCGTCGAGGCGGCGTACGACAAGATCCATCTGTACGACGCCTTCGGCTACACCGAGTCGGACACGGTCGCCGCGGGCTCGCGGATCGTCACGATCGACATCGACGGCGTACGCATGGGGCTGGCCACGTGCTACGACGTGCGCTTCCCCGAACTGTTCCGGGCGCACGCCGACGCGGGCGCCGTAGCGACGCTGCTGGCCGCGTCCTGGGGTGCCGGGCCGGGCAAGCGCGAGCAGTGGGAGCTGCTGGTCCGTGCCCGCGCGCTGGACGCCACCCTCTGGGTCGCGGCCGTGGACCAGGCCGGCCCGGCAGCCGGGGGAGTGGGCCCGCAGCCCTCGGCGCCCACAGGCATCGGGCACAGCATGGTGGTCGGCCCCGACGGGACCGTACGCGCCGGCCTGGAGGCGGAGCCGGGCCTGCTGATCACCGACCTGGATGTCGACGAGGTCACGTCGGTCCGCAAGAAGACGTCAGTGCTGGCCAACCGTCGTCTGGGGCCGGCCTCATGAACAAACCGGAGCTTGAGTTCCACCTGCCCGCGGGGCCCTGGACAGTGCCGGCCGGTGCCGCCGAGGGGATCGAGGAGCGCGTCCTCGCCGAGGATCCGACCGGTGCGCACCGCACCGCGCTCGTCCGGTGGGCGCCGGGCACCGACACGTCCGCCGATGGCGTGACCCGGCACGACTTCTGGGAAGAGGTCTGGATCCTCCAGGGTGATCTGCACGACCTCACCCTTGACGAGACGTTCCCGCAGGGGTCGTACGCCTGCCGCCCACCGGGAATGCCCCACGGCCCCTGGACGACGGCCGAGGGCGTCACGATGCTCGTCTTCACCTACCCGTAGGCGTGTCACCGTGCTCGTCTCACCTAACCGCAGGAGTGACTCGCTCGCCGCTGTCTAACCGGCGAGCAGCACCTTCAGTGTCGACTGCAGATGGCTGTCGATCGCGGCGCACGCGGCCGTCGCGTCACCGGCCGCGAGCGCGGTGAGGATGTCCTGGTGCTCATGGAGCACCGCCTCCTGGCGGCCGTGCTGGTTGTAGAGCGCCACCACCCCGGCCCTGACCTGACGGCTGCGCAGCCCGTCGTAGTGCCGTTCGAGCAGTGCGTTGCCCACGGCGGCCACGAGGGTGGAGTGGAAGAGATGGTCGACGGCGATGAACTCCTTGGCCTGGTCGGGACCGTTCAACTCCCGCTGCCGCTGGAGGAGTTCGCCCAGCTCCTGCAGCGGAGCCCGCTCCGCGCCGATGACCTGCTGTGCCGCATACCGTTCGACGATCCCGCGCAGCTCCATCAGCTCGGAGATCTCCCGGCCCGACAGCGGCGCCACACGCGCACCCCGCTTGGGCACCAGCTGTACGAGATCCTCGGCAGCGAGCAGCAGCAGAGCCTCCCGGATGGGGGTGCGTGACACCCCGATCCGGTCGGCGATCTCCTGCTCCGAGAGAAACTCTCCCTGCATCGCCGGATCCGTCAGCACCGTGTCCTTGAGGTACGCGTACGCCTTCTCCCGACCGGACGCCACCACTACCCCCAGAGATCGCATACACCTTGTATACGGAAGCTACCACGGGGCCCGCGGCGGTGTGGCGGCCTCGCACACACCCGGCCCGAAGCCCCGCCGTCCGTTGGGGGATCTAGGCGGGAAGCAGTGCAAGTACCGCCACGACGGCCCGATGGTCCGTACCCGGCAGCGTGCGCTCGCCCACGGAGACCCCCACCAGACCGGAGCCGTGCAGGACGTGGTCCAGCTGGACCAGTGGCGGCACGACCGGAAGGCCCACCGGCCAGGTGCGGGGCCATCCGTGGCCGAGTTCGGCATGGGTGTCGGTGAGCCCGGACGCCAGCAGCCCCCGCATCGGGGCGTGGTCCAGGGAGGCGTTGAAGTCGCCGAGGAACACGGTGTCGGGGCCGCTGCGCCGGGCCAGGGAGGCGAGGGCGGTCATGTCCCGCGTCCAGCGGTCCGCGTCGCCCAGCGGGTAGTACGTGTGCACGGCCACGAACTTCACGGTGCGTCCGGCGACGGTGATCTCGGCGGTGGTCTGGGGCCAGGCGGTGTCGGAGTCCGTCGTACCACCGTGGGACAGCGAGCGCCGTGAGTAGATCGAGGAGTCGTACTCGGGGTGGAGTTCGCGGTGCGGCATCAGCGCGCCCAGACCCGCTCTGTCCAGCGCGGCCACCCCGGCGGGCGGCAACTGCTCCAGGGCCAGCACGTCGATCCGCTCGGTGCGGACCAGCTCCACCACCGCGCGCGGATCGGCGCCGCCGACATCGGTGTTGAGGGTGGCGACCCGCAACACCGCCGCGCCCGCCGGAACATGGCGGCTCTCGGGGACGAACCGCGGCACCAGCAACCCCGCCTGGACGGTCACCAGAGCCGCGACGACCGCCACCGCGCACCGTGAGCGCAGAGCGGGAACGGCGACCATGACGCCCAGCACCAGCACGCTGAGCACGGCCGAGTACGGGAAGAGCACCATGGGCACCGCGAGCGGCGTTCCCGCATCAAGTCCCGTCAGCCGTACGAGAAGCAGCCCGGCGGGAGCGCTGAGCACGAGCCCGCAGCCCAGCAGCCCCCACGTCCGCCCGCGCCTCCCGTGTGTCCGCCGCGGATCGTCGGCGCGCAGGGTGCCCGCCACCGTGCCTGTCATCCGCCTCCACCCTCGATTCGCGCCCGGCGGGACGGCGACGATCACCGGCCTCCCGGGACGGGGACGACGGAACGGCGCGTACGGTTCCGGCCGCCGACGGATGCCGCCAACGACCCTCTTTGGGTTTTCGCACGAAATGTCCGACTCTCTCTTGTCGTTTCAAAACTGGCAGTTTAGTTTTGTTATGTGGGGAGAGTGCTCCGGACCCGCGGGGTCCGGTCTCCCCGACGTACTGGAGGAGCGATGTATTCCACGAAGCTCAGGACGAGCAAGCTGGGCGCCACCGGCATGGAGATCACCCGGGTGGGTGTCGGGGCGTGGGCGATCGGCGGAGGCGGCTGGGAGTTCGGCTGGGGTCCGCAGGAGGACGACGAGTCGGTGGCCGCGATCCACCGGGCGCTGGAGCTCGGGGTGAACTGGATCGACACCGCGGCCGCCTACGGCTTCGGCCGCTCCGAGGAGGTGGTCGGCCGGGCGATAGCGGGCCTGACCGCGCGGCCGTACGTGTTCACCAAGGCGTCACTGCTCGACGACGGCACCGGCCGCGTCCGCCACAGTCTCAAGCGGGACTCCGTCCTGCGGGAGGCCGAGGCGAGCCTGACACGGCTCGGCGTCGACGCGATCGACCTGTATCAGATCCACTGGCCGATCCCCGAGAAGGACATCGAGGAGGGCTGGTCGGCCCTGGCCGAACTGAAGGAGCAGGGGCTCGTCCGCCACATCGGCGTGTCCAACTTCGACGTCGGGCAGCTGCGCCGCATCCAGGCGATCGCGCCCGTGGAGACCCTCCAGCCGCAGTACTCGCTGGTCGACCGAGAGGTCGAGGCCAAGATCCTGCCCTTCACCGAACACGAGGGGATCGGCGTCATCGTCTACTCGCCGATGGGCTCCGGCCTGCTGACCGGCGCGATGACGCGCGAGCGCATCGAGCAGCTTCCGGCGGACGACTGGCGCGCCCGCGACCCGCGGTTCGCCGAGCCGCAGCTGTCCCGGCACCTGGCACTGGTCGCGCGGCTCCAGGTGGTCGCCGACCGGCACGGCGTGACCCCGGGGGCCGTCGCGGTCGCGTGGACGCTGCACAACAGCGCGGTGGACGGCGCAATCACCGGATTCCGTCGCCCCGCCCAGGTGGACCCGGTCGTCGCCGCGGCGGACCTGGAACTCACCGAACAGGACATCACCGAGATCGAAGAAACCGAAGGAAGGTGACGACCATGACCACGATCGGATTCGTCGGTCTGGGCGCCATGGGCAGCCGGATCGCAGGCCGCCTATTGGACGGCAACCAGGTGTACGGCACGAACCGCACCCAGTCCAGGGCCACTGAGCTGATGGACCGGGGCATGGCCTGGCGCGCGACCCCGCGCGAGGTCGCCGCGGAGGTCGAGGTGGTCTTCAGCATGGTCAGCGACGACGCGGCCCTGGAGGCGGTCACCTCCGGCCCGGACGGGATTCTCGCCGGACTGGCCCCCGGCGACGTCTACGTCGACATGAGCACGGTCAGCCCGCAGGCCAGCCGGGAGCTGGCGCAGCGTGTGCGGGCCCTGGGCGCCACCCTGCTCGACGCCCCGGTCTCCGGCAGCGTCACCGCCGCCGCCGACGGCACCCTCGCCATCATGGTCGGCGGGCCGGACGAGGGCTTCCACGCGGTTGAGCCGCTGCTGCGCCAACTCGGCCGTACGGTCACGCATGTCGGCGCGAACGGCCAGGCACTGCTGCTCAAGCTCGCCATCAACATCAGCCTCGCCGCGCAGATCCTCGCCTTCAGCGAGGGCGTCCTGCTGGCCGAACGCGGTGGAATCGACCGGACACTGGCAGCGCAGGTGATGTCCAACAGCGCCATCGGATCGCCGACCGTGCAGGCACGCGTCCCGCTCATACTGGACCTGCCCGAACGCGGCTGGTTCGATGTGGAGCTCATGCACAAAGACATCGGGCTCGCCCTGGACGCCGCCGACGACCTGGGCCTCCCGGCTCCCTCGGCCTCCATCACCGACGTCATGCTGACCAAGGCCGAACAACTGGGCTACGCACACCGCGACATCGCCTCCCTCTACGAGGTCCTCGACCACACGGCCGCGGGACCCCACCGGCATGCCGGTCCGAACCCCCTTGACGTGCCGGAACGAGAACCGGCGGGAGTCGCGCGTGAAGCCTGACCAGCAGGAGGCGGCCCCACAGCGCGGCAGACCGCGCAGCGAGAAGGCCCGCGAAGCCATCCTCGACGCGGCGGGGGAACTCCTCCTGGAGCGTGGCCTGTCCGCCGTGAGCATGGACACGGTCGCCGCTCGGGCGGGCGTCAGCAAGGCGACGATCTACCGCTGGTGGCCCACCAAGGAGACCCTCGCGGCGGACGCGCTCTACCACGAATGGGCCGAGGTCCCACCGGCCCGTGACACCGGATCGCTCCGCGGCGACCTGCGCAGCCTCCTGCGCCCCTGGGTGGGGCTGGCCGACCGGCGTCCGTACGGACGTGTGGTCGCGGCCCTGCTCACCCAGGTACAGACAGATCCACAGTTCGCCGAGGAGTACCACGCACGTTTCGTCGAACCCCGCCGGGAACAGGCCCGTGTGATCTGCGGGCGCGCGATCGAACGCGGCGAGATCTCCGCGGACACCAAGATCGAAGTCGTACTCGACCTGCTCTACGGCCCGGTCTACCACCGGCTCCTGCACGGTCACGCGCCCCTCAGCGACGGGTTCGTGTGCGACGTCATCGACACCGTCCTCGACGGTGTCGCGCCGGCCCGGCCCCCGGTGGCCCCCACAGGGTGATCCGTTCAGCCGGCCGCCCGCCGGCCGAGTCGCGGGCCGAGCTCGGTGGCGATGTCGGTGAGGATCTGGACGTAATCGTCGTGGTCGAAGGTGAAGGGCAGCGCGAACGCCACCTCGTCGACCTCCCGGAACGCCGCGTGGGCGTAGAGGCGTTCGGCGATCTCCGCGCCGCTGCCGACGAGGTCCGGGGCGAACATCATGCGCGCCGGTCCCTGTGGCGTGGCGGTGCGTGGCGTCCGCCTGCGTGCGTACTCCTCGTACCTCGCGCGCTGCTCCGCAGTGGCGCTGTCGGTGGGGATGACGACGAGGCCCTGCGAGACACGGGCGCGGTCACCGTCGGGATGGTGGGCACGGAAGGCCCGGATGTGCGAGAGCTGGATCTCGGCGAAGTCCTCGGACTCCTCCGCCTTCACCACACTGCTGGTCAGGAAGTTCATGCCGTGTTCGCCGGCCCACCGGGCCGACCGCAGGCTTCCGCCGCCATACCACATACGCCGTCCCAGGCCGGGGGAGTGCGGCTGGACGCGGTCGGAGAACACCTCGAATCCCTCGACGCCGCTGAAGTCCGTGGCGGGTTTCCCGCGCACGAGGTCCAGCAACCGTTCCATCCGGTCGTAGCTGAAGTCCTCCGCGTCGGCCGTGTCGGGGTAGAGCGCGCTCTTGACCTGGTCGTAGTGCATCGGCGGGCCGACACTGAGGCCCGGATTGAGGCGGCCCCGGGACAGGATGTCGACCGTCGCCAGGTCCTCGGCCAACCGCAGCGGATTTTCCCATCCCAGGGGGATGACCGCGGTGCCCAGCTCGATGTGGCTGGTGCGCTGCGAGGCCGCCGCCAGTACGGCGACCGGGGAGGAGATGCCGTACTGGAGATGGCGGTGTCGCACCCACGCGCTGTCGAATCCGAGCCGCTCACCCAGCTCGATGATTTCCAGTGTCGATTCGTGGCCCTGGGCGGGGTTGTCTCCGTCGAACAGTCCGATGGTCAGGAAGCCCAGTTTCCGCAACGGGTCTGAGGGCAGTGGCACAGGGCTCCTCCATCGTCCGCGGCGAGTTCCACCGAACACAGTGCTGCCTCCATTGTGGCAGGCGGGAGCCGTGCGCCGACGGCCAGGCACCGGTCGAGGAGCAGTCGCTCCGGCTCGGTGATGTTTCGGGAGGGGCGGAATCGGCAACCCGCTCACTATGGTGCAAATCGGCTACACGATGATGACCGAGCAGACCGGCCCCCGGGCCCTCGTCGAGGACCTGGTAGCCGCGGAACGGGCAGGCTTCGACTTCTCCGTCATCTCCGACCACTACTTCCCCTGGCTCGCGTCCCAGGGCCACGCTCCCTACGCGTGGAGTGTGCTCGGCGCGGCGGCGCAGGCCACCGAGCGGATCCCGCTGATGACCTACGTGACCTGTCCGACCGTCCGCTATCACCCGGCCGTGATCGCGCAGAAGGCCGCGACCATGCAGCAGCTCTCCCAGGGGCGATTCCGGCTCGGGCTCGGGTCCGGAGAGAACCTCAACGAACATGTGGTGGGTGCGGGCTGGCCCTCTCCGCGGATTCGCATCGAGATGCTCGAAGAGGCGGTGGAAATCATCAGGGCACTCTTCGCCGGGGGCAACGTCAACCACCAGGGCGCCCACTTCGACGTGGCGAACGCCAGGCTCTGGGACCTGCCGGACGAGCTGCCGCCCATCGGCGTGGCCGTCTCCGGGGAGCTCTCCTGCTCGCTCGCCGGCCGACTCGGGGACCTGGTCATCGCCACCGAGCCCAAGCCCGACCTGCTCGACTCCTTCAACCGGCACGGCGGAAGCGGCAAGCCTCGTGTGGGCCAGCTCCCCGTCTGCTACGACACCGACCGGGACGCGGCCGTCGCTCGCGCGCACGACCAGTTCCGCTGGTCCGTGGGGGGCTGGCCGGTGAACTCCGAGCTCCCAGGTCCTTCGGGATTCGCCGGAGCGACCGAGTACGTCACTCCGCAGGACGTGGCGCAGACGATCCCCTGCGGTGACGATGTCGACCTCTTCGTCGAAGCGGTACGCCCTTATGCGGAAGCCGGATTCACCGAGATCGCCCTCGTCCAAGTGGGCGGCGACCAGCAACTCCCCTTCATCGCCTGGGCCGAGAAGGAGCTCCTGCCCGCACTGCGTGAACTGTGACCGACGAAGACACTGGAGAGACCGGACACCATGAGCGACAACGAAACCTCGTCAGTCAAATCCTCCGGCGACCCGACCGCCGCGGAGGCCTCGTCACCCGATCTGGTGCAGGTGGTGCTGGGCGCCTGTTCGGCTGCCGACGCGGATACCGTGTTCCGGGCGCTGGGCTCCCGCTTCGCCTCCGATCGCGGCGACGACACACCGGCGCAGCTCACCGACACGCACCCCGATACATGGACCAGCGCCTTCCTCGTACCGCACGGAGCCGCTCCGCTGTCCGGGACGATCCTGGCGGGCGCCGTCACCGTAGACCTCCAGGGAGGTCCCGTGGCCGTCGGCCGGTTGCGCGAGACTCTCGCCTCCGGCTTCGCCGTCGAGGCGACCGGATCGGCCTCCGGGGACCAGGAGGTGGATCTCCAGCTCCGGCTCACGGGCGCCGGCAACACGGCGTGACGAGGACAGACTCCAAGCCCGCGGTGGACCACAGGCCCGGGGTGGACCCCAAGCCCGGGGAAGCGCTCGCTCGCAAGGCGTGAGGCGCCCTCGCAACCCGGGATCAGTCGAAGAAGTCGGCGACGAGGGCGGCGAATTCGTCGGGGTCGGCCAGTCGGATGCCGAGGGTCTCGGCCTTGGCCCGCTTGGAGCCCGCGTTGTCTCCGGCGACGACCAGGCTGGTCTTCCTGGAGACGCTGGAGGAGGAGCGGCCGCCGGCGCGCTCGATCAGCTCGTTCATCTGGTTGCGGCTGAGCTTCTCCAGCGCGCCGGTCATCGCACCGGTGACGACGACCGTCATCCCGGCCAGCGGTCCGCCCGACGGCTCGGCGGAGGCGCTCTCCGCGTCGGCGGCGACAGGGACGGGCGGCGTGGCGCCGGGCTCGGTCATGTTCACCCCGGCTGCGACGAGCTTCTCGATGAGCGGGGCGAGTTCGGTGAGCTCGGCGACGATGGTCGGCGCCTTCTCGGTGCCGATGCCCTCGACCTGCTCCATCGTGTCGGCGTCGGCGGCCCGGACGTTGTCCATGGTGGCGAAATACCGGGCGATCCGACGGGACATGGAGCGGCCGGTCCCACGGACACCCAGCGCGCACAGCACCCGCGACAGCGGCCGCGTCCTCGCCGTGCCGATCGCGGTGAGGAGATTGTCGGTGCTGGTCTCGCCCATCCGCTCCAGGGTCAGCAACTGCTCGCGGGTGAGAGTGAACAGGTCGGCCAGGTCGGCGACCAGGCCCGCTTCGACGAGCTGGACGACGCGGGTCGTGCCGAGGCCCTCGATGTCGAGCTGGTCACGGCCGACGGCGTAGGAGAGGGAGGCGACCAGATGGCAGTTGCGGCCGTTCGCACAGCGCCAGCGCTGTTCACTGCTGTCGATGCCGGAACCGCACCGCGGACACACCTCGGGGAAGACGATGGGCTGTTCCTCGCCGGTGCGCAGATGGGCGACGGGGGCTTCTACGCGAGGGATGACGTCGCCGGCCCGGTGGACCATGACGTGGTCGCCCAGGTGGAGGTCGCGGCGGGTGATGTCCGCGGGGTTGTGCAGGGTGGCGTAGGTGATGGTGGCACCGTCGATCTCGACGGGCTCCAGCACCGCGCGCGGGGCGATGATGCCGGTGCGGCCGACGTTCCACTCCACCTCAAGGAGCCGGGTGATCTTCTCCACGGCGGGCAGTTTGTAGGCGATCGCCCAGCGCGGGGCGCGTGATCCGGATCCGGCGGCCTGCTGGTCGGCCGCGAGATCGGCCTTGATGACGATTCCGTCGATCCCGAACGGCAGCTCGGCGCGCAGCGCCGCGATCTCCTGGACCCGGGCCAGCACCTGCTCGACCGAGTCGGCGATGGTGCCGGGCACGGCGGTGGTGGCGGTGGTGTTCACCCCGAATCCGGCCGCCTGCGCCATGAGCTCGCTGTGCGCGAACTCGCCCAGCCGTGTCGCGAGCGCCTCCTCGGTGTCGGGCAGCGGCAGCAGACCGTAGCCGAAGAACGTCATCGGCACGGTGTAGGCGCGGTCCTTGGCGCGCAAGGTGCCCGCCGAGGCACCGCGCGGGTTGGCGAACGGCTGCCCGCCGTGCGCGGTACGCACCTCGGTGGCGTGCTCGAACTGTGCCGTGGTCATCAGGACTTCGCCGCGCACCTCCACCGTGACCGGCTCGGCCAGCACGTCCGGCAGGCCCTCGATGGTGCCGATCGCGTGCGAGACGTCCTCCCCGGCCGTCCCGTCACCGCGTGTGATCAGCCTGGTCAGGCGGCCGCGGGTGTAACGGGCCACGATCGCGAGTCCGTCCAGCTTGGGCTCGACACTGAACTGGCCGACGTCATGGCCGATCCGCCGGGCCAGTGACGCCGTCCAGGCGGCGAACTCCTCCGCGGAGAACACGTTGTCCAGGCTCAGCATCGCCACCGTGTGCGGCACATCCCCCTCCACGGCGCCACCGGCGACCTTCCCGCTCGGCGAGCCCGGCAGCACCTGATCGGGATGGTCGACCTCCCACGCCGCGATGCCACGCACCAGCCGGTCGTAGGCGTCGTCGTCCAGCACCGAGGTGCCGCCCGTGTAGTAGCCGGCCGACGCCTTCACCGCGTCCTCGACCGCCTGCGCATAGGCGGCGGCATCCACGATCACAGCAACTGGTGATGTCATGCCCGTCATCTTGCCCGCCACCACTGACAACGCCCCGGCACGTGGGCCGGGCCCTGCGCACGTCAGGTGAGTTCGAGAAGCCCCCTGCGTACGGCTTCCGAGACGGCGGCCGGTCTGTTGGCGACCTCGAGTTTGCGGTAGATGCGGACGAGGTGGGTCTTGACCGTGGCCTCGCTGAGGAACAGTGCCTCGGCGATGGCACGGTTGCTGCGGCCCTCCGCCATCAGGCGGACGACCTCGATCTCGCGCCGGCTCAACTCATGGTCCGGACCGACCACTTGGCCGACGAGCGCACCGATGATCTCCGGAGCCAGCCCCACGGAACCGGTTGCCGCCGTGCGGACCGCCCGGAACAACTCCTCGGGCGCCCCGGCCTTGGGCACGTAACCCCGGGCGCCCGCCTCCAACGCGCGGACGACATCGGCCCGTCCGGCATAGCTGGTGAGCATCACCGCCGCCACCTTCGGCGCCTCGACGGCGAGCCGTCGGATGGCCTCGACGCCGTCCATCCCACTTCCCGAGCCCCCGAAGCGAAGATCCATCAGCACGACGTCCGGCATCAACCGCGCGGTCAGCCGGACAGCTTCCTCAGCGCTGCCGGCCTCGGCGATCACATCGAGGTCCGGTTCGCCGTCCAGGAGGGCGCGCAGCCCGGCACGTACGACAGCATGATCGTCCGCGATGAGCACCCGCACCGGTTCCGCGGTCATCCGGCGGTCACCGGGGGCGGGGGCGCCACCGACTGGACGCGGGGCCGTACGGACACCGTGGCCCGGATCGTGGTCCCCCCGCCCGGCGCGCTGCTGACGTGAAGGTCACCGCCGTACTCGCGCAGGCGTGCCCGGGCGGCGGGGAGACCGAAACCGCGGCCCGTCCGCGAGTCGGTCAGGAGGATCCCGGCCGGGTCGAAGCCGACTCCGTCGTCGGACACCTCGAGGTCCACCTGGTCCGGCTGATGGCGGAGCGTGACGAGTACGTGCACCGCGTGGGCGTGCTCGCGTACGTTCGCGAGCGAGCTCTGTGCGACACGGAACAGGGCCACGGCCGCGTGCTCGTCGAGGACCGGCTGGTGCTCTCCCACCGACCGGAACCGCACATGAGCCGCGGTCCCGCCCGCCTCGGAACGGGCGCACAGCAGGCGCAGCGCGCCCTCCAGGCCGGTCTCGGCGACGTCGGAGGGGGTGAGGTCCCGGAGGATCCGCCGGGTCTCGGCGAGGTTGGTGTCGAGGCCGTCGGCCACGGCACGGACGCGGGTCCGCGCCACGTCCGGCCGCTTCTCCCAGTCACGCTCGGCGGCCTGCAGCAGCATCAGACTGCCGGACAGATCCTGGGCCAGCGTGTCGTGCAGATCGCGGGCGATACGGGTCCGCTCGGCCAGCACACCTGCCTGGCGTTGCTGCCTCGCCAAAGTGTCGCGGGTGTCGCGCAGTTCCTCGACCAGGCGCTGGCGGACCGCAGCGTCCCGCTGCTGGGCGCGGTACATGGCAACGGTTCCCCAGACGGCCGCCACGGGGATCAGCACGAGCTCCCCGCCGAACGGACCATGGGAACGGATCAGCGCCAGAACGAGTACGACGGTGATCGCGGCCACCGCCGCCACCGCGGAGCGGCTGCCGAGCACACGCAGTGCCGCACAGGCGAGCGGGACGGCACACCACACGTAGTCCGATGTCAGCGGCACCGGAGCGATCCAGATGAGGAGGATCCACAGCGCGAGGAGCAACGGAATCCAGAAACCTCGCCCCAGCCGACCAAGCCGGTCCAGCAACGCCGGCCCACCCGCGTACACCACTGCCAGCAGCACGCTGACGGTCCTGCAGCGTCTGCAGTTGTACGACGTCGGGGACGAGGGTGTCGGTCGCGAACTGATTGTCGACGCGGGCGTCGTGGAACTTGCTGTAGTCGACGATCAGCGTCAGCTCGATACCGGGGAAGCGGCTGCGGAAGGCCTGCCTGGTGGCTTCCTGCTGTGCCTGGAAGTCCCCGCCGGCGTAGATGACGAGCTTGCCGTCCTCCGCCAGCGCGGCCTCGTAGAGCTCGTCGAGCGTCCTGGTCTCCTCGGCGCCGGTGGCGGTCCGGGATGCGGCGGGCGAGGCCGCGGCGGCGGTGGCCGTGGTGGCACCGAGCGCTCCGAGACCGAGGGCGGTACCGGTGGCGAGTACACGTCGTCTGCTGATGAAGCTGGACACGCTGAAGCACCTCTCTGCGGGGGGTGAGGTCGTACGGGCCACGGCGCCATGGTCAGGAGTGATTCTGCTGCCGCCGAGAGGCACCGCGCGTCGCCCGTACGGAGCGGCCGCCCGGCGGAAGGTGGAAGCCGCGTTCAACCCAACGGTTGAACGACCGCGTTGGCGGCGGGGAAAACGGGCGGAGAGCGCCCCTCGGCTCCTGGGACGCTCTCCGTCGGACTGCCGCCGCAGCTGCTGTACGGCTCCTGCGGTTCCGGTGGATCACACGGCGGTGAGCCCCGGTTCGCCTGCCGTCACGGCCCAGGAAGCGGTGGTGCTGACCGGCGACTGGCGGACCGCGATGCTGTCGACGGTCCGGGCGTCGGTTGTCCACTGCTGTCGGCCGACGTTGAGCCGCAGGTATCCGCGGCGCGAGCCGTCGAAGTAGCGGACGTGCGGATTGAGGAGCGGGTTGTAGGCCTTGAGCGGCGCGTCGAAGGCGATGGGGAAGTCGGAACTGATGCTGGTCGCGGTGAACTCGACCGCGACCGGGTCGCTGTCCAGGTCGTCGCGGTCGATCCGCAGATCGCTGAACCACGACGAGTGGATGTCCCCGGCGAGCACGACCGGATTGGCCACCTGGGCGTCCCGCAGGAAGCGCAGGAAGCGGGCGCGGGCCGGGTCGTATCCGTCCCACTGGTCGAGGTTGGCGATGGGCGGCAACGGGTGTGTCGGGTCAAGGAAGTTGGGGAATCTGATCTGGCTCATCATGACCTGCTGGGCGATGACGTTCCAGCGCGCGGGGGAGCGCCGCAGCCCCTGGCTCAGCCATTTCTCCTGCGCCGCGCCGGTGAGGGTCCCGTCGGTGTTGCCCAGGCCGGCCGCGATGCTGCCGAAGTCGGTGGAGAAGCCGCCGGGCTGGTCGGTGCGGTACTGGCGGGTGTCGAGGACGTTCAGCCGGAGCAGGTCGCCGAAGTCGAAGCGGCGGTAGAGCCGGTAGTCCGAGGAACCGTTGACGAATCTGCGCCGCAGCGGCATGTGCTCGTAGTACGCCTGATAGGCGGCCGAGCGCTGGCGGGCGAGGGCGGCGGGGTCCTGATGGCGTGCGCCGGTGTCGTCGATCTCGTCGACGACACCGGCGTAGTTGTTCTCCACCTCGTGGTCGTCCCAGGTGACGATCCAGGGAAAGGCGGCATGGGCCGCCTGCAGGGCGGGATCGGTCTTGTACTGCGCGTGCCGGCCACGGTAGTCGGCGAGGGTGACCAACTGGTCGAGTCCGGAGGCCTGCGGGGCGGTGTGCAACCGGTCCGCGTAGGCGCTGCTCGGGTCGTACTCGTAGATGTAGTCGCCGACGTGCAGGACCACATCGAGGTCCTCCTCGGCCAGCGCGGTGTACGCGGGCCAGTAACCGTTCTGCCAGTCCTGGCAGTTGACCAGCCCGATCCGCAGCCCGTCGGGGCGAGAGCCGGGCGCGGGGGCGGTACGGGTCCGGGCGGCCGGCCCGATCTGACGGCCCGTACGGAACCGGAACCAGTAGTCGCGGCCCGGCGCCAGGCCCCGTACATCCGCGTGGACGCTGTGCGCGTGCGCGGGTTCCGCGGTCTCGCTGCCGCGCCGGACGACCCTTCGGAACCGCTCGTCAGTGGCGATCTCCCACTCGACGCGCACCGGGCGGGCCCCCATGGACGCGGCGTCGTAGGGGTCGGCGGCCAGCCGGGTCCACAGGACGACCCCGTCCGGCAGCGGGTCGCCGCTGGCCACACCGAGCTTGAAGGGGTCCTGGTGCACCGGCTCCGCGTGGGCGGTTCGGATGTTCAGCGCCTGTGCGCCCGCCACGACGGCGGAACCGACCAGCAGGCCGCGCCGGCTCAGGGCGGCGGGCCGGGGCCGGGGTCTGGCAGGGGACGAGGAAGGTTCGTTCGTGGGTGACACCACAGGCCTCCGTATGCCGATGCATGGGCTGAGCCAAGGACCGGGGTGAGCCAAGCACACTGTGATTGATCCGCCAAGAACAAGTGGCGACTTACGAGAGGGAGTTGGGCACGGCGGCCTCCGTTCGCACGGGCGCGGCACTGTCCTGGGCCGAGTCGGCGCGAACGGCTCCGTGAGGCGCGTCCCCGACCGCGACCGCGGGTCGGGCCTGTGACGGTCTTCGGCTGCTACTTGGTGCGGTCGACGTGGTCAACAGCGGCATCTCCGGGTCGGCCCGGCACGAGGCGAGGGGCACGTCACGTCTCGCCGCGCTGTCGGCGGGCCCGTGTGTGAAGCAGCGAGACAGGCGGGTAGGTTCGCCCGTCATGCGGTACTTCGGCCCGGACATCCTCACTGTCGCCGACGAGCTCACTGAGGCATACGTCGAGATCTTCACCGCCCCGCCCTGGGAGCACCGGGACCCGGAGGCGACCCGGGCGGCGTTCGGCGAACGGCTGAGGACGGATGCGCGCCGCCCCGGTTTCCGCGCCATCCTGGCCATCTCGGACGACGGCAAGCTGGGCGGCTTCGTCAGGGGCTGGACCACCGAGGCCCCGTTCCGTACCGACCGTGTCTACGGAAAGGTGACCAGGCGACTCGGTGCAGACCGGGTGAACGAGTTCCTGGTCGGAGCGTTCGAGATCGACGAGCTGGGGGTACGGCCAAACGCCCGCGGCAGCGGTCTGGGGCGCCGACGGCTGTACGCCGCCACCGCCACCGCCACCCCACCGCGCCCGGCGGCAGGGCGTGGTTGCTGACCTGGAACCAGGCGCACGACACGCTCGCGTTCTACCGCCGCGTCGGCTGGTGGGAGCCCGACCCTGTACCGGGCGACGAGGCGGACATCGTCGTGTTCCTGGCGCCGGGCTGATCTCGGGGTTCACCTGCGGTGACAAGTGTCCGTGGGGCCTGTTGCGCGACCGCCGCGACCTGTGACTGCCGCGATGTCGCACACCGCTGTTGCCGCGGTAAGCGGAGACGGTCAGCGCAGAGGGTCAGCGGAGAGGGTCAGCGCAGACGGTCAGCGCAGAGGGTCAGCGGAGACGCCCCGCGGCGCAGGGCACGCAGGTGGTCGCCGCCGGGCGCACCTCCAGCCGCTCCGCCGGGATCGGCTCGCCACATCGCTCGCACCGCCCGTAGGCGCCTCTCTCCAGCCGTTCCAGAGCCCGGTCCAGCTCAGCCAGGTGGTCGGAGGCCTGTGCCAGCAACGAGGCGACATGGGCCCGCTCGAAGGCTGTGCTCGACCCCTCCGGGTCGTGCTCGTCGTCGACCGCCACCAAGGCATTCGCCTCGACGATTCCGTCGAAGTCACGACTCAATGCCGCGATCCGCGCGCTCGTACTGGCGCGTTCGACCGCCAACCGCCGGCGGACGGAACCGCGGTCGATTGGCGGAAAGGCGGGGGACGAATCGCTCATCGGCGGCACAACATCAGCGCCCTGGTTCGTATTCCGCACACCGAACGCTCGGGCCGCTCGGAAGGTGCTCACGGCCTGTGACGCACGGATTCTCGCGCGTGGCCCATGGCCCTGGTTCTGGTGGCCGTGTAAAGGTCAACCGCCGAACAGAACGGACCGACTCCACTCCGACGGACGTCAGTGTCGCCCGCGGAGTTTGCCCAGCAGTCGCTGGGCCTGGGACCGGCGCCGCGGATCGGCGGAGGCGCGACGGACCTGCTCGATGGTGCGGCGGCCCTGCGGGCTCCTGGTGAACTGCTTGATCTTGTCCATGAAACCAGGCATAACTCTCCTCCTGTCACGAGGCCGTTGAAACGGATCGGTGCACAGCCCGTATACCCCGCTGCCGCGAGGTAAGCCCACGTCCTGCGAGGTGAGACGAACGAGTCTCGCCGACCCGCATCGGAGGCCCGTCAGCCGGCGAGAACGCGGCGCAGTTGCAGGGCCAGGTGGGTTTCCAGGGCGCGCTGTGGGGTGTTCCATCCCTCGCCGAGCACCTGTCCGACGCGCTCCAGACGCTGGGTGACGGTGTTGACATGCACGTGCAGGTCCGCGCTGGTGCGCGTCAGGCTCTGCCCGTGCTCGAAGTACGAGTCGACCGTGTGCAGCAGGCTCGTGCCTCGCCGTTCGTCGTAGGTGATCAAGGGGCCGAGGAGGCGGTTGACGAAACCGTGGGCGTCGGCGTGCCGGCCGAGGACGAGGCCCAGGAAGCCGAGGTCGGTCATGGCGGCGGCCGAGCCACCGCGACCGAGGGCCTGCAGGGCGCCGAGGCACCGCAGCGCCTCGGTGTACGCCTCGGGCGCGTCCGTGCCGGAGAGCGGGCCGCCCGCCCCGACGGTCACCGGCCGCGCGAGCGCGGTGCGCAGTTCGGACGCGACATCACGGGCGACGGCGGAGGCGTCTTCGCCCGGGACGAGGAGCACGATACGACCCTCATGGCGGCCGGCCAGGCCGCGGCGGGCCTTCGCCCACGCGCCGGCGGCGCTCGCGATCCGCTCCGCGGGGACGGCGTCGCAGGCGGTTACGGCGACCACATGCGGCTCGTCGAGATCGGTGCCGAGCCGGCGGGCCCGTTCCTGAACGGCGAAATAGTCGCCGTGGCGTTGTGTGAGCAGATCGGTGAGCAGTTCACCGCGCACCCGCTCCTCGGCCTGTGCGAGCGAGGAACGGAACAGCAGAAGGAGCGCGGTCACCAGAACCCCGCGTTCGAGGATCACCTCGTCCGTGGCGTCGAGTTCGCCCGCACCGGAGATCAGCAGAGCACCCAGAAGTTGCTGATCGGCCGCCACCGCGGCGACCGTGCAGGGACCGCAGGTCACATTGTGTCCCTCGGAATGTGAGCGGGCCATCGCGTCGGCCAGGGTCGGCTCGTCGGGGAAGCCCTCAGCCGGAGGCGTCGCGCCGGTCCGGCTCAGCGGACGCGCGTCGGGCCCCACCACGACCACGGAGCCGCCCAGCACGTCGGCGACCGCACGGGCGATGTCGTCGACACCGCCACCTCGTACGGCAAGATCGGTGAACCGCTCATAGGCCGCCGCGGCGCGCTCGACGGACGCGCTGCGGGCCTCGACCTTCCGGTTGGCGGTGTTGAGCTCTTCCAGGGCGGTCCGCGTCTCCTGGAGCAGACGAGCGTTGTCCAGGGCGACGGCCGCGTGCGCGGCGAGGGAGCTCAGCAGGCTGACCTCGTCGCGCGCGAAGCGGCGCTCGCTGCGGTCGGCCGCGTACAGAACTCCGATGACGTTCCCGCGGAGGCGCAGCGGCACGCCGAGGATGGCGACCAACCCCTCTTCGGTCACTGCCTCATCGATCGCCCGCGTGTGCTGGAACCGGGCGTCGCCCAGGTAGCTGCTGCTGAAGTAGGGCGACGCGGTCTGCACCACGAGGCCGCCGAGTCCCGCTCCCAGGGGCATCAGCAGCTGCTGGAACTTCGCCGACACCGATCCGTTCGTCTCGCGCATGTACGCGTGGCCGCGCACCGGGTCGTACAGGGCGAGGTAGGCGGTGTCGGTGTCGAGCAGCTTGCGAGCCCGGCGCACGATCGCCTCCAGCACGGCGTCGACGTCACGCAGCGCCACGAGGTCGCCGACCGTCTCGTACAGAGCGGAGAGTTCGGCCTCCCGGCGGCGGCTCCGGTCCAGTGCCGCCCGCACCCGCAGCGCCAGGAGCTTCGACTGCTCCAGCTCGGCGAGGGCCTCGGCGCTCGCCCCGCTCGCTCGGGCGGCGATGAGCGGCTCCTCGAACTCGGCTGAAGGCGCGTTTCGCGCGAGGAACTCCAGGAACGTCCGGTCGCTGTCCTCCAAGGTCACAACGCCGACCGTACTTGCTCACGTGCGGCACGGGAAGGCGATGACCCACATGAAGCCCCGCAGGGCTGTGTGGTTCATCTACATTGCCTTTCGGCCAGGTGGGATTGAAGATCATCGACACTGCATACCTGGGCGACCCAGCCCTCACGCCTACAGGAGGACACGCGATGGCAACGGCGCCCCCGCAGGATCCAGAACGGACAACGCGCCGGGAGAACTGGCTGGCGCGCATGGCACTGCGCTTCACCGCCTTCACGGAGAAGTGGCTGCCCGACGCGCTGGGCTTCGTACTGGTGGGCACCTTCGCGGTCTTCGCACTCGGTCTCGCGACCGGCGAGAAACTCCTCGGCGCACCCTCCGATCCGGCGGCGACGACCGGCTACGGCCTTGTCGACGCGTGGGGTCAGGGATTCTGGTCGCTGATCACCTTCACCCTGCAGATGGCGATGATCATTATCGCCGGGTACGCGGTAGCGGTGTCGCCACCGGTCGGCCGGCTGATCGCCAGGGTCGCGCGAGTGCCCCATACGCCGCGCGGCGCGATCGCGTTCACCGCGGCCGTCGCGATGGTGAGTTCATATCTGAACTGGGCGTTCAGTCTCATCTTCACCGCCATCCTCGCCAAGGAGATCGCGCGCCGGGTCGCGGGCGTCGACTACCGGGCGCTCGGCGCGATGGCCTTCCTCGGCCTCGGAACCGTATGGGCCCAGGGACTGTCCGGATCGGCGGCGCTCCAGGTGGCCAGCGCCGCGTCCAGTCCGCCCGCGGTCCAGGAGGTCATCGCGGAGGGCAGGGGCAGCGGCCTCATCCCCCTGACGGATACCATCTTCCTCTGGCAGGGCATCGTGGCCACGGCGATCATCTTCGTCATCGCCGTCGGAACGGCCTGGCTCCTGTCGCCCTCACCGGAGCGCGCGAAGACCGCCGAACAACTGGGCATCGACCTGGGACCCAGCGTCGGCGAGGAACGCTCGCAGCTGCGCCGCGGCCGGCCCGGAGAGTGGATCGAGTACAGCCCCGTCTTCGCGATCCTGCTGTTCGCGCTCGGTGCCTGGTACCTGGCCCGGCACTTCGCCCAAGCGGAGGGCAGCGCTCTCAACGCCCTCGACCTCAACACGATCAACCTCATCCTCATCCTGCTCGCGCTCATCCTGCACTGGCGGCCCGTACGCCTCGCGCAGGCCGTCAAGGACGGAACGCCGGCGGCCTCCGGCGTCCTGCTCCAATTCCCTCTGTACGGCGGCATCTTCGGGATGATCGCGTTCACCGGGCTGAGCAAGACCATCGCCGGCTGGCTGGTGTCGGTGTCGAACCAGTTCTTCTACCCGGCGTTCATCGCCATCTACAGCTGCATTCTCGGCGTCTTCGTCCCCAGTGGCGGCAGCAAGTGGGTCATCGAGGCGCCCTACGTGCTCGACGCGGCCAACCAACTCCAGGTGAACCAGGGCTGGGTGGTCGTCGTCTACGACCTCGGTGAGGCCAGCGCCAACCTGCTCCAGCCCTTCTGGATGCTGCCCACACTCACCATCCTGGGGCTCAAGGCACGCGACATCATGGGCTACACCTTCGCCATGTTCCTGGTCTGCTTCCCCGTCGTACTGATCCTCGTCACCCTCTTCGCCCGCACTCTCTCGTTTCCCTGAAAGGCCAGGGCCTGAGCGACCCACTGCCCAGGCCCCACCGGACATCGGCCGGATGCCCGCCTTTGTCAAGGCGGTTCGGGGAGCGGGGTGTTGAGGGGAGCGATCGGGAAGTTCAAGGCGCGGAGTGATCGGCAGACGCGAGGAATCGCGCCGGTGGGTCCGTTCGGCCGTGCGCGCGAGGTTGCGGCCAGCCCTATGGCAGCAGCGGGCATCGAGCAGCGGCCCCTGGGTCGGCCGAGCGGTCCGTTCCGGATCCCTGGGTGCCCAGGACGCGTCGACCTCCGGAGTCCGGGCACCCGCGGGGGATGAGGCGGAGAGAACGACAGGAACGAGCAAGCGGGCGAGACGCGGCAGGCGTGAGCACACTCACCGGCCTGGAACGAGCGCTGGAGCGCTTCGGACAGCGGATGCTCGGGCAGATCCGGGACAAGGAACCGGTCGAGCTCCTCGATGCCCTGCGTCGGGAGTGCGACGACCACGCCATCGTGTGCAGCGAGAGCCGTGTTGTCGTCCCCAACGCCTACGACGTCGAACTGGCCGAGTTCGCCCACGAGGAACTTGAGCGCAACGGTGACGACCGCATCGACCAGGTACTCACCGACACCCTGGCCCGGCACGGCGAACGCAAGGGCTACGAATGGGCCGGCCCGCTCGCAGTGCATGTCACCAAGTCCCGACACGTCCCCAACGGCCGTTACCGCGTGGCGAGTCGAGTGATGCCGCACGTACGGGCCGACGCGTTCCTGCCGCCTGCCCGAGCGTAGGCGGCGGCCCTGCCGGAAGCGTGACGGTGCCGCGGGGGCCTTGCCTACTCTCCTCGGTGTCGCCAGCACCAGACGGCACAGATCACGGCAGCCACCAGAAAAGTGACCGGCAGGATCAGGCCGGGAACGCGGGCGACCGTCACAGGGCGGCCTCGACGGGAGATGAGCCGCGTGAAGACGTGGTCTCGGCCATGGTGGTCTTTCTCTTCGGTGGTCTTTCTCTTCGCGATGCCGGAACGGGTCGGTCGGCCGTGCAGGACCGGCCGGATGTCGTAGCGGATGGCGCGCGGGCACGCTCGCCTTGAGCAGGTGGCCCGCCACACGGGATCAAGCCAGATCCAGATAGTGACCTCAGACTCGGCTTTTTGGCCAGCCCTCGGGCAATCGGAGGTCTGTGCTGGTGGTCGGGGGCACTCTGCTCCGTGTCCGCGGCGGAGTCGGGCGCGGACACGGGTTGCAGAGCCCGCGGGTAGGTCTTCCCGCAAGACCAGGGTGCGGTGAGCAGGCCGGCGCCGCCCGGTACGCCGGCCTGCGGCCTCTCCCCAACACCCCGGCGCGTGTTGGCTGAATGGTCAATGGTCAACACGGGATGCAGCGATGGCGGCGGATCAGGTTGAGGTCAGGCGGCGGGTCGTGGCCGCGCCGGAGCGGTCGACGGCGGCCCTGACGACCGCGAAGGTGGCGCCCTGTAGGGCTGCGGCGAGCAGAACCCGCCGCCAGGGGCGGTCGAGGTCCGTGGTGGCGTCCGCGTTCTCGTCGTGGCCGAGCAGCCGCCAGGTCTGGTTGAACGCGGCGCCGACCAGCAAGCTGCCGACCGCGCCGAGCGCCAGGCCGACCGGCTTGTAGAGGAGCTTGGAGGCTTTCACCGGTGCCCCTTGCGCGCACGGCGCGCATTGCGGGAACGGCGCGCGAGCAGCAGGACGACAGCGGTGCCCGCGCCGGCCAGCAGCGCGGTGCGGTTGTCCCGTGCCATCTGCGCCGTCCGGTCGGCCCTCTCGCGGACCGGCTGCGGGGCCCTGTCGTGCGCGAGGTGCCCGGCCTCGGTGACCTTCTCCCGGATCTGTACGGCTGCACGGCCGGCCTTGTCGCGTACGGGCTCGGGGGTCTTGTCCTTCACCAACTGCGCGGCGTGGGCGGCCGTGGCACGTACCTGAGCAGAGACCTGAGCGGCCTTCTGGCCGGCCTGCTCCTTGGCCTCGGCGGCAGTCTCCATGGCACGGCCCTTGACGTCGGTCTTGGCGGCCAGGGCTTCGACGGTCTGCCCCAGCTCCTCGCGGGTGTGCTCGACCTGCTCGCGCAGCTCGTCGGGCGTGGGCACGTGGCGGCTGTCCTCGGGCTTGTGCTGGGTCATCGGTGAGCCTTCTCCCTGATCTCGGCCGCGTCAGCCTTGACGCTGCCTATGGTCTGCTCGGGCACGGGCGGGGTCGCCTTGCTGATCTGCCGCTTGGCGGCCACGGCGAGAGCCACGGCGATCACGGCCAGGGCACCGGTGACGATCAGAGCCGAGGCCCACACCGGCAGCGTCAGCGCCAGGGTGGCGATCACGGTGGCGGCCAGGGCCTGCAGAGCCAGCGCGCCGACCAGCCCGGCGCCGCCGAACAGCCCGCTGCCGAAGCCGAATTGCCTGCCCTTCCGCGCCATCTCTGCCTGCGCCAGCCGCATTTCGTCGCGCACCAACTGCGACAACTGCTGCGAGGCGCGCTGGACCAGCTCGCCCACCGGCTGCTCGGTGTCGCTCCGGTCGCCTTGGGGGTTGACCGTGGCCATGGCAGTCACCCTCTCTCTTCGCCGTCGTAGTGGTTGTGTTGGTGCCGGGTACCCGGTGAAGCGATCCGAACCCTCGCCGTCATGTGCCGGACGGGGTCACTGCTGCTCCCGGAGACGCCGTTTGTCCCGCTCGTCCCACTTCCGTGTGTCGCGCGCCTCGACGTAGGGCTCGGCCTCGACAGGAAGGCCGCCGACGACGGCGCGCTCGCGGGCCAACTCGGCGTCGAATTCAAGGCCCAGGAGGATCGCCAGGTTGGAGATCCACAGCCAGAGCAGGAAGACGACGACTCCGGCGAAGGTGCCGTAGGTCTTGTTGTACGAGGCGAACGTCGCCACGTAGAACGCGAACCCGGCGGAGGCGATCATCCAGATCAGTAGCGCGAGGAAGCTGCCCGGAGTGACCCAACGGAAGCCGCGGACACGGGCGTTGGGCGTTGCCCAGTAGAGAACGGCGATCATGACGGTGGCCAGCACCACCAGTACCGGCCACTTGGCGATGGACCACACGTCCAAAGCGGTGTCACCGATCCCGAACGCGGCACCGGCCTGCCGGGCCAGTCCGCCGGTGAAGACGACGATCAGCGCACTGGCGACCGCCAGGACCATCAGCACAACGGTGAGACCCACGCGGACCGGCAGTACCTTCCAGACCGGCCGTCCTTCGGGAATGTCGTAGACGACGTTCGAGGTGCGGATGAACGCGGCCACATAACCGGACGCCGACCACACCGCCAGCGCCAGACCCACGATCGCCATCACCGAGCCGGTGTCCGCGTTGCCCTGCAACTGCTGCACCGCGCTCGTGATCACATCACGGGCTGAGCCCGGGGTGAGTTGGGTGAGGTTGTCGAGAATGCTGTCCGTCACCGACTTGCCGGCCAGTCCCAACAGCGAGACCAGTACCAGCAGTGCGGGAAACAGCGACAGTACTCCGTAGTAGGTCAGCGCCGCGGCGCGGTCCGTCAGCTCGTCCGCCTTGAACTCGCCGATCGTCCGCCGCAACACCGCCCACCACGACTTCTTCGGCATTTCCGAAGGAGTGTCCGGAGCATCCCGCTCCACGTCCGCGTCCGGGCCGAAGCCCTCGTTGGGCACGAGGTCGCCCGACGAGGTCTGCCCGGGGCCGTCGCTCCCGTCACGCGTCGCAGGATCCTCGGGTGTGTGGTGCGGGGGCTCCCCGTCGTGCCGATCCGAGGTGCGCCGGTGTCCGAAACCGCGAAGGCGTGTCATGCACGACGGGTGACCCGGTATTCGCGTCCCACACCGCCCCGGCTTTGTCTGCGTGTACGACGACAGCCGGTCGGCGCAAGTGACAGCTGAGCGCCGGCACCCCGAACCGTGCCGACGCTCAGCCACTGAGCCGCGATTTTGTCAGCGTCTGCGGGCTCGGCTCGCCCAGCCACTGCCGATCCCCGCCACGTGCAGTGCCAGCAGGGTGAGGCCGAGGAGCATGACATTCCCGGACGAGAATGTGTCGTTCGTGTCGATCTCGGCAGCGTTGATCAAAAAGGCGATGAAGAACAGCACCGCCGCGGCAATACCAAGCATGGAACAGCTCCCCTGATTCGTCATGTCGTCGTGGTGCGCTACGTGTTCCCCCGAATCCCGCCGCCAGACCCGCAACTCCGAAACCGGGCAACGCAGGTTCGCGTGTACAGCGAGGTGGCTGCAGGCCCGACCGGTGAGAGGCCGATGAGACAGGGATGCCTGCGAGCGTCGGTTTCGAGTCGTCATCCTCGAATCGACAGTGCCCGTGATTCTCTCCGTTCTACGATCCCCCGCATGCTGCTGAGCCGGATGTTGCGGATGCTCATGGTCATCGCTGTGGCCCTCGCCGTCGCCCTCACGGGGGTGGTGGAAGGTGGCGTGAGTGTGGCGCGGGCCGAGGGGAGCCGGCAGTTGCCCGACCGGCAGCTGCTGTTCTACAACCACGCCTACGGAGTGCTCGACCGGGAGACCGCCGATGCCATCGAACACTCCGAATACCTGAGGGAGTTCGCCAACTTCCAGGTGCGCACCACGACCGGTGCCGGCGGGCAGACCTGGACCGGTCGCTATCTCATGGGCCGCGAGACGTACGTCGAACTCTTCGGGGTCGGCGATCTGCCCGGTCAGGACGGCGCGTTCGGCTCCACGGGGATGGGCATCTCGACCGAGCATGCCGGCGACCTCGTCACAGTGACGGAACGGGTGCGGGACCAGGGGGTCACCCCGGTCGAGTTCCGCCAGACGCGCGACTTCGGTGACGGTGTCCCGGTCCCGTGGTTCGACGCCATCCTTACGACCGACCAGTACGACGCCTTCGGGGCCTGGGCGATGGAGTACCTGCCGGAGTACTTCGCCGATCCGCGCAGCAAGACCGAGCCGGCCAACTACCCCGGTGACATGGGCCGGGAGCGCTACCTGTCCGACGACTACAGCAGCCATCTGATGCGTGACGTGACCTCCATCCGCCTCGCGGTCACCGAACGGGACATCGCCAGCACGGTGCCGTTGCTGCGGGCCGGCGGGTTCGTCGTCAGGGCTACGGCAGGCGGTGGCGTCGTCGCGCTGGGCGGCGGGACCACGATCCGCCTCGACGCCGTTCCGCGCGACCAGGTCGGCCTGCGACAGATCGGCCTGTCACTCAACCGCTCCGTGGGGTACCGGCACCAGGAACAGATCGGCCGGTCGACGCTGGTCGTCGGCCCGGGCACCCGTGCCGTCTGGACCTTCGACGACACGGAGTGAGCTAGACGGTCGGGAGTTCCGGGAGCGCCGAACGGTGCGGACCCAGGGGAAGGTGTCCGAAAGGAGGGGGCAGGCCGGCGCCCCTTCCCGTCGGGCCGCGAGGACGCGCCCAGGTTCTGACCGAACAGATTGTGAGCGACTTCAGTCGAGGGCGTGCTCGCGGCCGGTCCGCAGGATTTCGGCGGAGAGGCCGGGCTGGACCTGGTGGACGGCGCGGGCAAGGGTCATCGCGCCGACCAGTTCGCTGAGCAGCCGGATGGCGCGCTGCCGGGCCTCGACCGGATCGGGCCGCTCCCCGTTCTCCTCGGCTTCGCGCATGATCTCGGCGGTGAAGCCGGTCAGGTAACCCTCGACACCTTCGGCGTACGCGCTCTGTACCCCTTCGCTCTGTCGTCCGGCGTCGGTGACCAGGGAGGCGGAGGGGCAGCCGCCGTCCACGGCGTCGCGGTGGCCGGCGGACAGGTACCCGGCGACGACCCGCTCAAGCGGTGAACCGGCCTGGCCGGGGCCTTCCTCGATCATCCGGGCCAGCCCTCCCAGCGAAGCGTCGAAGGCGGCGTTGCACACCTCCACCGCCAGGTCGTTCTTGGACGCGAAGTGGTTGTAGAAGCCGCCGTGGGTGAGCCCCGCTTCCTTCATCAGTTCGGCGATCCCGACCGCGTCGATGCCCTGCGAGCGGAACATACGGCTCGCCGCTTCGACGATGTTCTGCCGGTTGCGGGCCTTGTCTTCTTTGGTGATCCGCGGCATGACCGTCCTTTCTCCTCACCCTCGGCTTGACCTTTTCGATGATGATCCTCATCATAGTTGCTAGTTCTGATGACAGCCATCATTAATACATGCTGTGGGAGAGAGTTCCATGCACACGATCGCCTACGACCGGCAGGGAGACGCCGCACAGGTGCTGAGCCTGCGCGAGGAGCCGGCCCCGCCCGCCCCGGCCGCCGGGCAGGTGGTGGTGCGGGTGTTGTCCCGGCCGATCCACCCCGGAGATCTCATCGCAGTGGAGGGGCTGGGTGGCGGGCCACTGCAGCGGTACGCCGTGCCGCGGAGCCCCGGTGTGGAGGGGGCGGGCGTCATCGAGGCCGTCGGGGAGGGTGTGGAGGGTTCCCGAGCCGGTCAGCGGGTGGCGTTCTTCCCGGTGCCGGGCGCGTGGAGCGACCTCGTGACGGCGCCGGCCGAGCTGGTGGTGCCGGTGCCCGAGGGGGTCAGCGCCGAGACCGCGGCGTTGATGCTGGTCAACCCGCTCACGCTGCTCACCTTGCTGCGGGCCGTCGGCGATGCCCGGCACGGTGAGGGCGGGCCGGTGGTGCAGACAGCCGCTGGTTCGTCGATGGGCAGGCTGGTCGGCGCGGCCGCGCTGATGCATGGCTTCCCGCTGGTCAACCTGGTGCGGAGCGCCGCGGGTGCACAGGCGTTGCGGGAGCGTTTCCCCGGGCTGCCGACGATCTCGACGGCCGACCCGGACTGGCGTACCCAGGCCCGGGACGCCATCGGTGGCCGAGGTGCCCAGGTCGTGCTGGACGCGGTGGGCGGATCACTGACCGGTGATCTGGTCGCGCTGCTGGCCGACAGCGGCACGCTGATCACGTACGGCGGTCTCGGCTCCGGCAGCACGCCGGTGGAGTCGCTGGGGCTGGTCCCGCGGGAACTGACCGTGCGGGGAGTGTCGGTAGGCCGGTGGCTGACCCGCACGCCCGAGCAACGGGCCGAGGACGTCGCCTTCGCCACCCGCATGGCCGAGACCGCCCCGGAACTGCTCGAAGTCGCCGCCACCTACGACCTCGCCGACTTCGCCGAGGCCATCGCCCACGCCCGCCGCCCGGGCAAGAGCGGAACCGTCCTGCTCACCAGCCCCGCACCGCGGGAGTAGCGAAGTAGTCCCGTTCGGCAGCCCCGCACCGCGCCCAGGAGTGGAACAGCTCTGGCCACCAGTCCCGCACCGCGGCAGGAGTGGAACAACTCTGGCCACCAGTCCCGCACCGCGGCGGGAGCGGAACAGCCCTGCCCATCAGGCCCGCACAAATACCTCGACGAAGGACACCTCGTGATGAAGATCGGAACGCTCGGCGCCGGAACCGTCGCCCAGGCCATCGCCCGGCACGCCGTCAGCCACGGTCATCAGATCGTGCTGAGCAACAGCCGCGGCCCCGCCTCGCTGACCGGCCTCGCGGAAGACCTCGGCCCGCTCGCCGGCGCGGGCACCCCCGAAGAGGCCGCCGCGGCGGAGGTCGTCGTACTCGCCGTCGGCTGGCCACAGGTGCCGGACGCGGTGGTCGCCCTGCCGCCCTTCGACGGGCGCATCGTCATCGACGCCACCAACCAGTTCGTCTCGCCGCCCCCGCACTTCGAGATCGCCGACCTGGGCGACCTGACGGGCAGCGAGTACGTCGCCTCGCTGCTGCCCGGTGCCCGCGTGGTGAAGGCGTTCAACACCCTCTACAGCCAGTACATCGCCGCCGACCCGCACCACGAGGCGGGCCGCCAGGTGCTGTTCCTCGCCGGTGACGACGCCGACGCCAAGGCGACGGTCAGGGATCTCACCGCCGGTTTCGGCTTCGCCCCTGTGGATCTCGGCGGGTTGCGTGAGGGCGGACGCCTCATGCAACTGGGCGGCCCGCTCTCCGGCCTCCATGTCCTCAAGCAGGACTGAACCAAGCCCCCTGCCCACCCATCACTCACAGCCGGATGTCCCCGGCCCTCGAACAAGGAAGCCCCTCTAATGACCAGCCAGTCAGGAACCTCCACCGTCCAGCCCCTGCTGCAGCCCGTCCGACTGGGCGCGCTGGAACTGCCCAACCGTGTCGTCATGGCCCCGATGACCCGTGCCCGCGCCCACAACACGGATCTGGCCCCCACCGAACTGCAGGCGACCTACTACGCCCAGCGGGCCGGCGCCGGTCTGATCATCTCCGAGGGGACTTGGGTCAACGACGAGGCGATCGGCTACATCAACGTGCCCGGCATCTACAGCGATGCCCAGACCGTCGGCTGGAGGAAGGTCACCGAAGCCGTGCACGAGGCGGGCGGGCGGATGGTCTCCCAGCTCGGTCACGTCGGCTCGGTCTCCCACCCCGACCACCTCGGCGGCCGTCTGCCGGCGGGGCCGTCGGCCGTCAACCCCGGCGAGAAATCCTTCACCGCGGCCGGGCCGAAGGACACCGTCACGCCGCGTGCGTTCACCGCCGCCGAGATCGCCGAGACCATCGCCGGTTACCGGCAGGCCGCCGCCAACGCCCGCCGCGCCGGGTTCGACGGACTGGAGATCCACGCACAGGGCTCACATCTGATCCCCCAGTTCCTCAACCCGCACCTCAACCAGCGCACCGACGCCTACGGAGGCAGCACCGAGAAGCGTGCCCGGTTCCTCCTCGACGTCGTCGACGCCGTCAGCGAGGTGTGGGGCAGCGACCGCATCGGCGTCAAGCTCTCCCCGTACTGGACAGGCGGATCCTTCACCGCGGACGAGCAGACGCTCACCGACTACGACCAGGTGATCAAGCAGCTCGGCGACAGCGACCTGGCCTACCTCCATCTCCTGGGCCGCCCCGACGCGGTGACCGGCACCACCGAGGAGCGCATCGCCCCCTTCGCCCGGTACCGCGCCCAGTACCGGGGCGGCCTCGTCGCCAACCTCGGCTTCACCCAGGACACCGGCAACGAGATCATCGAGTGCGGGGTGGCCGACGCGGTGTCCTTCGGCGCCCCCTTCATCGGCAACCCCGACCTGGTCGAGCGGTTCGCCCAGGGCCACCCATTGGCCGAGAGCGACCGGGCCACGTACTACGCCGGTCGTACCGAGGGCTACACCGATTACCCCACCATCGCCCAGGCGTGACATCGAAGTCGGTGAAATCGCAGTCACCCAGGTAAAACCAGGAAACCACTCAAGGAAGACCAACATGAGCAGCAATATCCGAGCGATGATCGCGGACGTCGAAGTCGAGAACCTTGATGCCGCCATTCCCTTCTACCGCGAACTGGCAGGGGACGTCGAAGTACGGCGATTCCCCTACCAGGAGCTGGAGTTGGCCTTGGTAGGGCCGTTCCTGTTGTATTCGGGCCCACTGGACACGCACGTCTCGCAGACGGCGACCGTCCTCGTCGACTCCCTGGACCTCGTGCTCGAAACCTTGGACAAAGCGGGGGCCGAGCTGCTGGAAGAACAGAGTGAAGTTCCCAACGGTACGCGGATCGTGGCGCGCCACCCGGACGGCTCCGTCTTCGAGTACCTGCAGCCGCGTAGTTGATATCAGGGCCGTACGAACCCGGACGGTCGGGCCCTCCGGAGGACGGCCAGAAGCGGTCGGCGTGTGTTTCGCCCGCCCGCCTGTACGCCGAGGCTGGTACGCGGGGTTACTCCCGCTGTCAGACGTCCTCCGGGACTCCGCCCGGCACCGTGGGTCAGGTGAAACTAAGCCGCCCCGCACGCCGGGCCAACCTGGTCGTCCATGTAGCCGCCTCCGCAAGCTGGCTCGGGCTCACGCTCGGGCTGCTCGCCCTCGGGATCACCGCGGCCACCACCGGCTCCGCGGTGACCGTGGAGGCCTCCGTCCGGGCCATGAAGCTCTTCGCCGACTGGCTCCTGCTCCCCGTCGCGTTGCTCACGTTCCTCAGCGGGCTGGTGCTGTCCCTGGGCACCCCGTGGGGGTTGGCGAGGCACCGATGGGTCTTCACGAAGTTCTGGCTGACCATGGCCACGATCACCGCCACTGTCTTCGCGCTGCGCCCAGGGGTGAACCACGCCGTTGCCGCCGTCGCCGCGGGCGGACCGCTGCCCGACGCCGGCGACGTCCTGTTCGGGCCCGTCGTCTCCCTGTCCGCGTATATCTTCATGACAGTGATCTCGGTGCTCAAGCCCTGGGGACTGACCCGACGCGGCCGCAAGCTGCGCGCGGCCGCCCGCACTCCGGTGGATGCCGGGCGACCCCACCAGACCGCCTGAACCATTCAGATCGGCATACCCTCCCGGTGTGCCGCGGCGGATCCCTTGACGGTGGCCGCGAGTTTCCTCACCGTCGGGTCGGACCCGTTCTTCCGCAGGTCGATCGACAACTGCTCGGCGTGGGTGAGGTGTTCGCGCAGCGCGGAGCGCAGGAGTCCGTCGAACTGCGCACCTCTCGTGTTGTTGAGTGCCCTCAGCTCCTCGGCGTTGACCATCCCCGGCATGTCATGGCCCTCGTGCGGGTTGGTGTCCGGTACGCCGGTCGCGGCGAGGAGCTCGCGCAGGGCTGCCAGGTGGCTGCGGTTGTCACGGGCCACACCGGCGGCCCAGGTCTTGAGTGCGGGTTCACCGCCATGGCGCGGCACGAGTTCGAGGATGGACCGGGTCTGGTCGTCCATGGCGATCAACAACTGGAGCCAGGCGATGTCCGTCGTGCTGAACGTGCTCGTGGCTCCGGAATCGCCCGCTGGGGAGCTGGTGGTGACGGTTGTTCCGGAGGGTGTGCCGGCCCGTTGCTGGGAGCCGGCACACCCGGACATGATCAACAGGACACACAGCAGCGTCACGACGAGCTGTGCCCGGCCCCCACGGTCCGTTGGCGGTGCGGGTTTGGCCATGACCATCTCCTGTCTCGGGGCCGTGGTGCGTGCCATGTCCCGCGTGTGTGGGGCAGGTTGGTCGCGCTGCTCAGGAGGGGTTGCCGTCAGCACCGCACTTGACGATGGCGTTGATGCAGTTCGTGGTCCTGCGTGCCATCTCCGCTGCCGGCCAGGCGTTGAAGAAGTCGGCATGCATCGTGTAGCCGGCACCGGAAGCCAGACGTAGTCCCGCTGTCGCGCCGGTGACGGGGTAGCGCAGTACCTGGCGCAGCTTCGGCACGGGCACGGGGTGGGTCGCGGGGCACGCGCCGTTCACCGGATAGGCCATGTGGCTCTTGTGGTCGGCGGAGTCCAGGTCCCTGCCGTTCCAGCACTGCGGGAAGTCGAGGTAGGACTCCAGGTACGAGTCGGCCGGGCAGGTCACGAAGTCCTTGGAGGGATTGACCTCGCCGTGCCACAGGCACGACCAGCGGGCGACGGACGAGGGGTCGGTCGCACTCGTCGCCTTCGCGTTGCCGGCGACGATCCTGAGGCCCTGGGGGAGGGGCTGGGTGCGCTGGATGATGTCGTCGCGCACGCCTTCACCGAGGTAGTAGAAGGTGGTGCCGGTGGGCTCGACCGGCTGGTCGTTGCGGTACAGGGTCGGCACCCAGTAGGCCGAGGTGTCCACGGTCGGGTTGCAGGTGCTGGCCGAACCCAGCAGATTCGTCACCGTGGTGTTGGCGTTGGTCACCCGGCTGCCGAAGAAGCTGTGCATGTGGGAGGCGCCGGGCAGTCCGGGGGCGACGATCGGGTCGTCGGGGAGGCGGTGGCTGTAGGGACACTCGGCCAGGAACTCCGCCACGCGGACGACTTCGGCCCCTGTGGTGGTCGAGCGGTCGGCGGTGGCCTGCGTCGCAGCCGCGTACAGCGCGGTGACCACCAGCGCGAACGCCGCCAACACGGCCGTCCAGCCAGGTCGTTTGCGAACTCGCGCTGTGGGTGGGCGTGGGGAATCTGCTAACACGGCACTCTCCTTGGGGAGTGGGGGGGAGCGGAACCGGTACCGGAACCGGTTCCGGCGCTCTGTCTCGGGAGTGAAGTCACATGACATGGCATTGTCAATGCTTCTCGTCGGCATTAGTACGCCTGCGCGCCGTGATGGCTTCAAGCCTTCAAGTCGACCGGAGGGGGAGTGCCCTCGCTCTCGGTCGATGGGAGCTCCGCGCTCGCCTCCCCGGAAAGCAGCGGGGCACGGGCTGTGCAGGGACTGCGTGCCTCACACACTCGTCCGGCACTGTCGCGACGCGACGGGCAGCGGCGCTCGTACGAATGGAAGGGCTCGCCGTGCACCGTCGCGACCCGCCCTCCGGTTTCAGGAGGTTGAGGCATCTTGGTACGACGTTGGGGTGGGCATGCCGTGCTTCGGGGGCACGAGCCGGAGGCCCCGACGCGTGCCCGGTCGGAACGCTGTCCGGCCGCCATGGCGGGGTCGGCGAGGGACGAAGGTGAGCAGGAGCTGCCGGGTCCGATCGACATCGAGCTCCGCGGACCCTTGTCACACCGTCGTCCCTCGCCGAGCCTGCCGCGCTAGGTCCTGTCGTCGCATTCCCGTCGTCGCCCGGAGGGTGGCCTCGCGGCGTCAGGTGCGTGCTCTCGGTGTGCCGGGCGTGGACCCTCGTACGGGACGTACTTGGGTCTGCGCCCGGTGCGGCGAGAGGGCGTGCATGGCGTCGCGAGGCAGACGGGAATGTGACGACAGGGCCTAGTTGCCGCCAACCGGCAGCACGTTGTCCGCGTTGATCCGCGCCGCGTCCGAGCGCACGGTCACCGACGAGGCGTCCATGGACTCCGTATCGGCACGGGCGTTGAGCCCGCCGGCGTACCGGTTGCCCTCGATGAGTACGTCGTCCGAACCCCGGAAGACGTACAGCCGGGAGGAGTACGGAGCCGTCGCGCCCGCGGCCCGCCTGATCACGTTGTCCGTGAAGGACAGCCCGCCCACACTCTTGGCGTCCACCACGGTGACATCGCCGACCTCGAACGTGTTCCGCTCGATCCGGATGCCGTGGTGCACCGGATCCGCGGCCTTGAGCACCTGGTTGGTCGGCTCGACGAAGATGACCGGGCCGGTCGAACTCACAAAGGTGTTGCGGCGGATGAGGACGTCCGAGACGGCTCCCGACTCGTACCACTGGTAGGCGTCGGCGGAGATGTAGATCGCCGCCATCGTCGTGCGCTCGAAGCGGTTGTTCTCGATCACGACGGGCTTGGGTGTGGTCACGAGGATCCCGCGCGTGGGCACATTGCGGAAGACGTTGCCGGCGATCCGCACGCTCGGCGTGTACGTCAGGTTCTCCACGTCCGTGCCGCCGATCTTGACGCCGGCGGGCACCGGCCGGTCCAGAGTGATCGTCATGTCGGTCAGTGAGGTGTCGTGGTCCTGCCCGCTCGGCCCGTCGACGGCGGTCACCTTCGCCGTACCGCCGGGAACCGGCCGCATGGTCGCGCTGTCGACCAACTGGACCTTGTCACCGACGTAGAACTGAGGGAATCCCGCGGTCTGCGGATGCTTGTAGCTCACCGTCAGGCTGTTCGCCGAGGGCTGCGCCGCGACCTGCAGATAGGTGCCGTGGATGTTGATCGGGTCGTCGTGCGGGCCGTCGAAGACGCAGTTGGTGATCGACACCCTGCCCTTGACCCCGGACATCTGGATGAAGTCGGCGAACCCGGCGGTGGCGCGCCCGGAGTCCGGATCCGGTGAGAAGTCGACCCGGTCGATGGTGATGTTCTCGCTGAACTGCCCGACCAGACCGAAGGTCTGCAGCTCCCGGGCCACCAGATTGCGGACCGTGACGTCGGAGGACTCCCAGATGAACGCTCCGGGCTGCTCCCGCTCGATCTGCCGCATCTGGTACACCAGCCTCTGATCCGAGGGGGTCGCGGAGCTCGTGTAGTCGATGCGGATGCGCTGACCGCCCAGGTCGGTCATCGACGCCACACCGCTGAACAGCGGGTTGTCACCGCGCCAGGATCGCTGCGCCGTCGGGTCCTTGATCTGGGTGTACTCCAGACCGTTCACGCCGGACCAGTACGGCTGTCCGGTCACCGGGCTGGTCTCGCCGAGCCAGGTCACCTTGTTGTCCGCCACCGTGTACGGGCTGTCGGCCGGCACGCTCAGGATCCGGTAGGCGCGCCCGTTCTCCACCCCTGCCGCACTGACCGTGGCGTCGACGACCTTCGGCGCGACATAGTCGAAGGTGAAGCCGGTGAAGGTCACGTTGTGCGAGCGGATACTGGCGAACGCCGTCTGCAGCCCGTGGAACAGCAGGGTCGATCCGCGGCCGTCCACCACCACATCGCGCATGTCCTCGATGAGCAGCCCGATCGACTTGTCGCGGTAGCGCTGATCGGCGCCGACCGTGTTCGACACGTACAGTTCGCGCACCTCGGCGCTCTCGGGGTACAGCTGGTAGGTACCGCGCGGGAACACGATCCTGACCGGCCCCTTCACGGTCTTGGCGTGCCGGAGCGCAGCCTTCACCGCGGGTGCCGAGTCGGTGCGTCCGCGGGGATCGGCACCGAAGTCCGTGACGTCCACCGTGGTGGACCTGGCCGCGCTCACCGTTGCTCCGGTGGCGGTCGGCGCCCCGATCAGGCCGAGGCAGGCGGAGAGAACGGCGAGCATCAGCAGTCCGGCGAAAGGGCGGGATCTGCTCGGAGTACTGCGCTGCGAGGTGATCAAGGTTGCGGCTCCTTGTCCTGGCATGGACACGCTAGGGGGCGTGTGCGCGTCATCCTGCCCCAGAAACCCACGAAACAGAACAGCAATCACCAGTTTCAAAAGTCTTTTGGGACTTCAGGCCGCGCCCGGGCCCCTGGCACCCAACAGATCCCACCTGACACGACGAGAGGGTGAGGCGGTGGGGTGGCCACCGCCTCACCCTCGGAGCCCGGAGAGGAGCGCGTCGTGCGGAAGAACGCAGCTCAGCGCTGGGTGAGCCCCTTGTCCACGGCGTGGATCAACTCACCGTCGGCGGTGTCTCCGTCGAGCGACCAGATCATCGCCCCGCCCAGCCGATGCCGACGGATGTAGTCGGTCTTCGCGGTGAGGACCTGCGGATCGTCGTACGTCCACAGGGTGGTGCCGTCGAAGAGCCAGGCGTGGCCGTTTCTGCGATCGCGGTAAACGGTGTAAGTGCCGGAGTCCGCAAGCTTCTTGAGCGCCTTGTAGTCCTCGTACCCTGCCTGCCAGGTCGCCGGCGCGGGGGCCGTCGCGGGCTGGTTCAGGCCGTCGCCACCCCCGGTCACGCCGGTCCAGCCCTGCCCGTAGAAGGGCATGCCGACAACCAACTTGCGCGCCGGTGCGCCCCGTTCGAGCCAGGCGTCGACAGTCTGGTCGACGCTGAAGTCGTTCTTGGCGTACAGCGCGGACTGCTGGTTCGTGGTCGCCTCACCGGAGACATGGAAGTCGTAGCCCTGAAGGTTGACGAAATCCAGATCCCGAGTGATGCGCGGTACGTCGAAGCCCGCGTCGATCTTCTCGGGGGCGGTCGGCACGAACGCCGTCAGCTCGTAGTGCTTGCCCTTTTTCTGGGTGGTCGCGTACGCGTCGAGCTGCCGCCGGAACTCGTGCACGAGCGCGGTGAAGTTCTGCTTGTCCTCGGGGCGGTAGACCGTGTCGGTGTCCCCTGCGGATCCCGGCCACTCCCAGTCCAGGTCCACACCGTCGAAGAGGCCGGCCGCGGCGCCCTGGCCGCCACGTGCTCCGTCGACGGGAAGGTTGCCCTTGATGTACAGGTCGAGGCACGAGGCCACGAACGCCTTGCGGGAGGCGGCGGTGCGGGCCGCGTCGGAGAAGTGGGTCGACCAGCTCCAGCCGCCGAGGGAGATCAGCACCTTCAGGCCCGGGTTCTTCGCCTTCAGCTCGCGCAGCTGGTTGAAGTTGCCCGCCAACGGCTGTGTGTCGCTGTCGGCGACGCCGTCCACGGAGTTCTCCGCGTCCAGCGGGCGCACGTAGTCCGCCCAGGCGTCGGCCTCCCCGGGGATGTTCCCCGTGAAGCACTTGCCGTCCGAACTGACGTTGCCGAAGGCGTAGTTGATGTGGGTGAGGCTGGCTGCCGCTCCGCTCGTCTCCAGGTCGGCGACCTGGAAGTCGCGGCCGTAGACACCCCATTGGGTGAAGTAGCCGACGCTTTTGTAGGCGGGGGACTTCGCAGTGTGGGGGCCATCGGCGGACGCGGGGCCCGTGGCGAGGAGAGTGACAGGAAGGGACACGGCGCAGGCGGCGAGTGCCAGCCTGCTGAGGAGTCTTCGACGCATGCCCGGAAGCTATTGGTCTGTACCATCTGCGGTCAAGAGTACGGCTGGTGCTCGACCGGGATGATTTGCGGCTTGCCCCCGCGCTGCCCGACAACCGCAACGCGTAGCTGCCGTACGGAACGTGTGCTTCACCTGTTTGCTTCACGTTCCCGGGGCCGTCTCAGCCACCCACACGGCCGGACCGGGCGTCGTTCATCTCCTTCTCGTGAAGCACCGCCCAGTCGGCCAGGGCCGAGAGCGGTTCGAGGAGTGTGTGTCCGAGTGGGGTCAGGCTGTACTCGACGCCCGGCGGCACGGTCGGGTGCACCTCGCGCCGCACCAACCCGTCGGTTTCCAGAGCGCGCAGCGTGCGGGTCAGCATGCGCTGGCTGATGCCCTCGATGGCACGGTGCAGTTCGTTGTACCGATGGGGGCGGCCGCCCAGGAGAATCACCAGCAGCATGCTCCACTTGTCGCCCAGCCGCTGGAACACGTGCCCGACCGGGCATGCCGCCAGTTCGTCCTCCGGTATCGGGCGCGGCAGTTCGTGAGCGAGCACCGAGGGAACACGGGTGTGCGTACCGGACATAAAAGTGCCTTCTTTCAGCATCCGACCCCGCGGCCCACGATGGACCGGCCGATGCCGAGCCTATGGAGGACACCGTGCCTGGCCAACCACCGAAGACCGTGATCATCAGCGGCGGTACCGACGGCATGGGCAGTGCGACCGCCCTGGCACGGCTGGCCACAGGTGATCACGTCACCGTGATCGGCAGCAGCGAGGCCAAGGGCCGTGCACTGCTTGACCTTGCCGCGAACCCGAACCTGCGTTTCCTGCAGGCGGACTTGTCCTCGGTCGCCGAGACCGAACGGGTCGTCGCCCGCATCGCCGAGGAGCACGACAGCGTCGACGCGCTGGCGTTGTTCGCGAACCGGGTGAGCCCGAAGCGCAAGGAGACCGCGGACGGACTTGAGTTCACGTTCGCTCTCTATTACTTGAGCCGCTATCTGCTCAGCCACCGGCTGCGCCCCCTGTTGGACGCGGGAGCCGACCCCGTGATCATCAACGTGGCCGGCGTCGGAACCACCTCCGGCCGCATCCTCTGGGAGGACCCCCAGCTGACGCGCCGCTACGGCCAGGTACGCGCCCAGCTCCAGGCCGGCCGGGCGAACGACCTGCTCGGCGTCGCGTTCGCCAACCAGGCGGGGAGCAAGGCGCGTTATGTCCTCTACCACCCCGGATTCACCCGCAGCGGGACCGGCAGCCTGCAGAATCCGCTGGTCCGCGGATCGGTCGAACTGCTCGCGAAGTTCTTCGCCCGCCCGGTGGCCGACGCGGTTCGACCGATCGTCCGGTGGATCGACCGACCGCCCACGGACCCGCTCTCCGCGATCGACCGGGGCAAGCCGGTGGACAAGACCCTGAAGACACTCAACCCAGACGACGCCGCACGCCTGGCCGCCTACACCGAAGACCTGCTCCGCGGCCACTGACGCGTCGCCGAGGCGGGACAGGTGGTCCGGCGCAAAACCGCTCGGCCGCGGTGAACGTGCGGTACCGCCCGGTCGCGCCCGGGTAGGCGGGAGTATCTGGCCGCCGAGGACCGCTGAAACGTACGACCGGAGGGGACACGTTCGCCATGGGGACCGCTGTGCACGTGCCGCAGACGCGGGACATGATCGGGGACGAACTCTCCGGAGACGAGGCGCTCACCGCGCTGCGGCACTACGGAGGCCGCCGGCTGCTTCTCGACGCCTTCGCCCGGTTCCGCTATGCCGACGGATTCACCAGCTCCCGTTCACTCGCGTTCCAAGTCGTCCTGGGCATGGTGCCGTTCACCATCGCGCTCGTCGGTGTGGCGACCACGGTGCATACGGAGAGCGTGGGACGGATCATCGAACTCACCCTCGGGCACATCGTGCCGGGTGCCAGCTCGCGGCTGGTCGCGGAAGCTCTGGACGGCACCGAACGCAGCGCCGGTTCCGGAGCCTGGAGCGCCGTCGCCATGTGGCTGGGACTGGCCTTCGCCGTACTCAACCTCGCCTCGGCGATGGCGCAGGTCGAGCGAGGCGCCAACCGCATCTACGGCATCGAACGCGACCGGCCCTTCCTCGCCAAGTACGGGCGGGCCCTGCTCCTCGCCCTGGCCGCGGGTATGCCGATGGTTCTCGGGTTCCTGGTGCTCGTCGCGGGGGATGCCGTCGGGGACGCGGTGGGGGAGACCTTCGGCCGGCCCCGGGAGCGGCTCGACTGGTGGGGTGTCCTCCAGGTGCCGCTGGGTGTCGCCCTCGCCTGGGTCGCCTCGGCGGTGATCTTCCGCTGGGCTCCGCGCAGGGACCAACCGGGATACACGTGGCTGGCGTTCGGCTCGGCGGTCCATCTGGTGCTGTGGGTCACGGCCACGTGGCTGTTGTCGCTGTACGTCGCCGAGAGCGGATCGTTCGGCACGGTGTACGGACCGCTGACGGCCTTCGTCGCACTCTTGCTGTGGGCCAACCTCACCGGCGTGACGCTGTTCCTCGGCATCGCCTTCGCCGCTCAGCTCGAAGCGGCCCGGGCGGGAATCACCGACGCCGTCAAGCCGGACCCGGGGCCAGGTGCGTGACCTCGGGGCCCTGCGGCTGCCGGGGGTTTGTGTGCAGTCTTGACGTGTCTGGTTCAGACCTTTAGTTTTTGCGACGATTGGTCACACACTGGCCTTCTGGTCATGGATCTGAATGCCTTGCACTGCCCCCACCATTGCGAAGGGCGACAGCATGACACGATCCCATCCCCGGTCCTCCCTGTCTCGGGCAACTCGCTTCCTTCTGGCCGGTGTTGTCGCGGCGGCGACGCTCGCCGCGACCGGCGGCACCGCTCAGGCGGTGAACGAGCCCGTCAACGTCTGGCTGACCACCACATCCGACTCCGCCGGACGGAACGTGACGCGTGGTCTGGCGCAGCAGACAGCGCTGCGTTTCGGCCCCGCGGGCGGAACGGCCCAGCACACAATCACCGTCGATGAGAACACCACGTACCAGCAGTTCGAGGGCGCCGGTGCCTCGATCACGGACACCACCGCCTACCTGCTGCGTGGCGGCCCGATCACCGCCGCCACCCGCGACACCGTCATGCAGAAGCTCTTCTCGCCGACCGCGGGCATCGGGCTGTCCTTCGTCCGCAACCCCATCGGAGCCTCCGACCTGTCCCGGCCGGGCAATGTCTCGCTCGACGACACCTGCTGCAACCTCAACGACTTCGGCGCCAACGGATACGACACCAACGTCCGCCTCCTGACCACGCAGGCCAAGCAGCTCAACCCGGCACTTCGGGTCAAGGCCGTGCCGTGGAGCTCGCCGGCGTGGATGAAGGACAACGGGCGCATGGACCAGATGGGCTGGCTGAAGTGGGAGTACTACCCCATGTACGCCCAGTACCTGGTCAAGTACATCCAGAGCTACCAGGCCGCGGGTGTCCCTATCAACTACCTCTCGGTGCAGAACGAGCCCAACTGCTGCCAGGCGAGCAACCCGACGGCGATGAACTACCCGGGCATGAGCTGGAACCCCTCGGGGCTCGTGGAGTTCACCAAGAATCACCTCTACCCGGCCCTCCGCGCCGCCGGCATCACCACCACGAAGGTCCTTGTGCACGACTGGAACTACGGTGACTACGCCAACTTCGGTTCGGCGATCCTCGCCGACGCCGGTGTCCGCAACGACCCGCTGTTCGGCGGGATCGCCTGGCACGGCTACTTCGGTGACCCGGCGGTCGGCACCCAGGTCCACAACCAGTACCCGACGGTCAAGCAGTTCAGCACCGAGCACTCGGGCGGCACCTGGATCACCAACCAGCACAACGAGGACCTCGCCGACATCGTCAACTACGCCCGCAACTGGAGCAGCAGCGTGGTCAAGTGGAGCCTGGCGCTGAACCAGAACATGGGGCCGCACAACGGCGGTTGTGGCACCTGCACCGGACTGATCACCGTGCAGGAAGGCGGCTCACGGGCCGGACAGGTCGACTACACGGTCGAGTACTACACCACCGGCCACCTCACCAAGTTCGTCAAGCCCGGTGCGTACCGCATCGCCTCCACCGCCAACAGCACGGTGCAGAACGTCGCCTGGCGCAACCCTGACGGATCCAAGGCTTTGATCGCCCACAACGGCGGCACCAGTACCCAGTCCATCCGGGTGAACTGGGGCAGCCAGTCCTACGTCTACACACTCCCGGCCCGCACCACCGCCACCTTCACCTGGTAGACGACACGCCCCGCCTGCCTTCAGCGGCCCGTCGGCGCCGCTGAAGGACAAGCGCTCCCGGCTCCCTGCGTGACGCACCCGGCCTCAGCCGGCCACGCGTCGCGCAGGCGGGCCGGTGGTGACCCGCGGAGGGTGATCTCCACAAGGAGTTCGCAGGACTGGATCTGCGACATGGGGCAAGGGCAGCCCCCGCGGCACACTGCGTCTACGGTCGTCACATAATTCGCGGGCCGCGGCCCAAAGAAGCCCTCGGCAGTGGAACTTTCGTTGGCCGTGACTGACGCGTGTGAATCTCTATGCCTACGTCGGCACCGCTACCTCCGTAGCCCTCACCAGCTGGCTCCGAACACGGTCGGCCGGACCCTTGTAGAAGACGCTCACCCCGCAACCAGCGTTCTCCCAGCTCAGGGCTTCCCCGCAGGAGTGCCGCACTCGGAGGCATGCCCGGCGGACACGGTGTCAGCCGGAGGCAACCCTTACAGGGTCGTCCGCCGGGGTGCCGACGCGCAGCCACCGGTACCCGTAGGCGGGCAGTTCGACGCGGAGCATGCCGTCGTCGGGCACCGTGAGACCGGCGTGCCCTTCGTCGAGCAGATCCATGAGCCTCCCGCCAGGCCCGGCCTCGGGCAGCCGCAGCCGCACGGTGACGGGCCCGCCGGCGAAGTTGTGCATCGCCAGGACAGTCCCGTCGGTCCCGTCGGTGGTGCAGGCGATGTGCGCCAGGACCGCTCGCTCCCCGGTGTCCAGGAGGCGGAAGTCGCCCCAGGCCAGTTCGGGAGCCTCCCGGTAGCGCTCGATGAGCAGTCGCATGCGGCTCAACATCGAGGCCGGGTCACGACTCTGTTCGTACACATTGACCTTCTGGGGTCCGAACGCGCCGTCCGCCAGTGGGTTGGGAAAGGCGTCCGGACCGGCAGGGGAGAAGCCGGCGCCCGCCTCCGGGGTCCATTGCATGGGTGTCCGTACGGCCTGGCGTCCCTCGGCGGCCAGGTTCTCTCCCATGCCGAGCTCCTCGCCGTAGAAGAGCACGGGGGTACCGGGCAGGGTGAACAGCAGGCTGTAGGCGAGTTCGACGCGGCGCCGGTCGCCCTCGACCATGGGCGGCAGCCTGCGGCGCAGCCCCCGGTCGTACAGCTGCATGTTCGTGTCCGGGCCGAAGGCCGCGAACACCTCGGCCCGTTCGGCTTCACTCAGCTTGTCCAGGGTGAGCTCGTCGTGGTTGCGCACGAACGTGGCCCAGTGGGCGTCGCGCGGAGCGGTGGGGCGGTCCCGTAACGCGGCGGCCAGTGGCCCGGCGTCCTCGCGTGCCATCGACAGGTACATCTGCTGCATCGCGATGAAGTCGAAGCACATGGTGAGCTCGTCGCCGCGGCCCGCGGCGGGTTCGCCGAAGAAGCGGGCGGTGTCGTCGTAGGGCAGATTGACCTCGCCGAGCAGCACTGCCTCGCCGTTGCGACGGCCGAGAAAGGCGCGCAGGTCGGCGAGGTACTCGTGCGGGTCCGGCAGCGAGCCGGCGTCGGCCTGCCCGTCCGTCTCCAGCAGGAAGGGCACGGCGTCGACCCGGAAACCGGACAACCCGAGCTGTGTCCAGAACCCCATGACGCGGGCTATCTCGTCGCGGACCTCGGGGTTGGCGACGTTGAGGTCGGGCTGCTGCTTGTAGAAGCGGTGCAGGTAGTACTGGCCGCTTCCCTTGTCGTACTCCCACAGGCTGTCCTCCGCATCGGGAAAGACGACACCCTTGGGACCGCCCTTGGGGGGCTCGTCCGCCCAGACGTACCAGTCGCAGTGGGCGGAGTCCCGGCCGGATCGCGCGTCCTGGAACCAAGGGTGGTCCTCGGAGGTGTGATTGACGACGAGGTCGGCGATCACACGGATGCCGCGGTCCCGGGCGGTGCGGACGAACTCGGTGAACTCACCGAGAGTGCCCAGGCGGGGGTCGACACCGTAGAAGTCCGTGATGTCGTAACCGTCGTCGCGCTCTCGCGTCGGATAGAAGGGCATCAGCCACACGCAGGTCACGCCGAGACGGTCCAGATGGTCGATGCGCTGTGTGAGGCCCGCGAAGTCGCCGATCCCGTCGCCGTTGCCGTCCTGGTACGTCTCGACGTCCAGGCAGTACATCACCGCGTTCTTCCACCACAGGTCCGACGTACGGGTCAGACGCATCGGTACTCCTTCACCGTGGCGGGAAGCGGGCGGCTGACGTCGAGTCGCGGCAGTACCTCGGCCCCGAAGGCATCGATGAACGGGCCCTGTTCGCGGCCCACGTGATGCAGCATCACCGCGTCGAAGCCGAGGTCGGCGTACTCCTGCAGCCATGCGGTGTGCTGTCCCAGGTCGGACGAGATGTTGACCGAGTGCGCCACCTGCTCGGTGGTGACGTGTTCACTGACGATGTCGAACAGTTCCGCGGAGTCGAGGTCCCAACTGGCCGGAGGCGCATGCACGTTGGTGCGCCACTGGTCGTACGCCAGCGCACGGGCCTCGTCCTCGCCGGGCGCCCAGCTCAGGTGCGCCTGGAGGTACAGCGGCCCACGGCCGCCGGCGTCACGGTACGCGTCCACGATCTCGCGCAGCCGCGCGCGTGGAGCGTTGACCGTGATCAGACCGTCCGCCCACTCGGCGCACCAGGCCGCGGTCGCCGTGCTGCACGCGGCTCCGATCAGCGGCGGTACGTCGGACGGCAGCGTCCACAGCCGAGCTCGGTCCACGGTCACGAGTCCGTCGTGGCTGACCTCCTCCCCCCTCAGCAGTGCTCGGATGACGTCGACGCACTCGCGCAGCCGTGCTGTGCGGACGTCCTTGCGGGGCCAACCCGCTCCCGTGATGTGCTCGTTGGAGGCCTCGCCGCTGCCGAGCGCCACCCAGAACCTGCCCGGATACATGGCCGCGAGACTGGCGACCGCCTGCGCGACGATCGCGGGGTGATAGCGCTGGCCGGGCGCGTTCACCACGCCGAACGGCACCTGGTCGGTGGCCTGGAGGGCGGCGCCGAGCCACGACCAGGCGAATCCGGACTCACCCTGGCGGACGCTCCATGGTGAGAAGTGGTCCGAGCACATGGCGGCGGTGAAGCCCGCGCGTTCGGCGTGCACCACGGCGTCGAGCAGATCCGCGGGCGGGACCTGTTCGTGCGAGGCGTGAAATCCGTAGACAGTCATGACAAGCGACTACCCCCGGGAGAGACCCTCATCCAGGGGCCGGACCCTACCGCGGGCGCCGGATACTCGTCCGTTTGAGCAAGGCGTGGCGGGTACCCGAAAGGCCGGCCGCAGACATAGGAGGTGCCTCCCTCATGGAATCCGGCACCAGCACAGATATCCAGCGGACACATGAGAGCCGTGGGACCGGCAACGGTCCGGTCGCACGACCCGACACCCCGAACCCACAGCGCGCCGACGGCGGTGAGCTGGAGAGCCTCGGCCAGGAGAGCCACATCGTCCGGGGCGAGGACTGAGCCGCCTCACCCTTCCTTGCCGCGGGGAGATGCCGGCACCGACGGCGCTGTCCGGAGCTTGGTGACCGTCTCGGCGACCTGCAACTGGAACAGTTCCGGGAGTGCGTCACCTGTGACGGCGCTGACGAGGTCGTCGGCCACATGGTGAAGTTTGGTGTTGGTGTTCTGGGAGACCGAGACCAGGACCTTCCAGGCGTCCTCAGCGCTCAGGCCGAAGGAGGCCATGAGAACTCCACGGGCGAGGTCGATGACGGGCCGCGTCTGCAGGGCACGCCGGAGCTGAACCAGTTCGATCCGCAGATCCTGGTTCGCTTCGCCGAGCGACGTGGTGTGGCTCCGGTGGCGGGGTGCCGCTCCGGAATGTGCATCCGAGGCCTGACCGGCTTCACCCGTTATGGCGAACAGGGACAGCGTGCCGGTGACGGAGAAGAGTCGGCGTACCGCGGTGCTGGTCGCCTGGATGGCGATGGTCTTGCCTTCGTCCAGGGCGCGCCGTCGCAGGCGCAGCAGGACGTTGAGTCCGGAGCAGTCGCAGAACTCGACGCCGCTCAGATCGAGGTCGATGCCGCGTGCGGAGCGGGCAAGGGTCTGGCGCAGACCGTCGTGCAGTGCCTGCTCCGTGACGATGTCGATCGCACCGGACACCACGACGAGCGTCCAGTGGCCCGCGGGGTGTGTTTCGATCCCCAGCAGTGGCCTCTGGTGATCGCTCGACGGTAGGTCCGGCGGCGCCGAGGGGGCGCCGTTGGCCACCGTGAGCTGCGTGGGAAGTGCGCGTTCTGGCATGGCGGCCACTCCATTGGCATCCCGTGCTTTTGTGCCTCCTCCAGCCTTAGCCCGGCGTCCCTCGCACGTCAAGAGATGCAGGAAATAAAGTTCGGCCTTTTGAATGCGTGAATCAGATGGCCTATCCTGAGGACATGCATGGAGTACCCGAATCACACAGCGGCTGGACGTTTCTCACGAACCACGCGCGCGTGCTGGCTGCGATCGCCGAGGATCCCACTACTCGCATCCGCGACATCGCCGCGCGTTGCAGGCTGACCGAGCGTGCCGTCCAGAAGATCGTTTCGGATCTGGAGATGGACGGCTATCTCACCCACACCCGTCAAGGACGCTCCAACGCGTATCGCATCGAGGACGGGACCCAGCTGCGGCACCCCGCCGACCGGGGGTTGGCGGTGGCGGAGCTGCTGTCGCTCCTTGCAGCGCACGAGGCGGAACACGCCGAGGGCCAGAAGAATTTGCAGTCGACGGCCCCCCACCCTCGCAGCCCGGAAGCCGACCGCTGACAATTCGACGGTGGGTTTGGCGGGGACGGCGATCTCGTCCGGGTTGGTGAGTACGTCGAGGAGCACGGGGCCGGGGGTGGCGAAGGCACGGCGTACGGCGTCGTCGAGGTCGGCGGGGTCGGTGACGCGGATGCCGGTGATGCCGATGGCGGCGAAGTCGGGGTTGTCCAGGACGGTCCCGAACTCGGGGAGACCGGCTTGTTCCTGTTCCAGCTGGACCATGCCGAAGCGGCGGTTGTCGAAGACGACGAGTCTGACCGGCAGACGGCAGGATTTGAGGGTGATGAGATCGCCGAGGAGCATGCTCAGGCCGCCGTCGCCGCAGAAGGCGACGACCTGGCGGTCCCGGTCCAGGTACTGCGCGCCGATCGCCTGCGGCATGGCGTTGGCCACGGAGCCCAGGTTGTAGGAGCCGAGCAGCCGACGCGTTCCGCGCATCTCGACGAACCGTGAGAGGCCAGACGGTGGCCATTCCGGTGTCCGAGGTGAAGGTCGCGTCGTCGTCCGCGCTGCGGCCCACGGCGGCGGCCAGCGACTCCGGGCGGATGCTGTGCTCGCGGTTGTCCAGGGCGGTGCGGACCTTGGGCGGACTCTTGTCGTGCGCGGGGTCGGCGAGGCGTGCCTGGCCCTCACGCCAGCTCAGGAAACGTTCCCGCGCCTGCTCCAGATGCTCATGGTCGCGTGTGCTGCCCAGCTCGGCGGCCAGGTGGTCGAGCAGGTCGCGCACGGTGGCACCCGCAGCGCCGACAAGGCCGATGTCCACCGGGACGCGGCGTCCGATGTGCGCCGGTTCGGTGTCGACCTGGATGACCGTGCGGCCCTCGGGATACCAGTCGCGGTGGGGGAAGTCGGTGCCCAGCAGAAGCAGGGTGTCCGCGGCCTGCATGGCTCCGGCCGCCGCTGGGTTCCCGATCAGACCGGTCTGGCCGACCTGGAAGGGATTGTCGCCCTCGAAGTCGCCCGGCACGGTGAGGACCGCGACGCCCTGGTGGCCCAGGGCGTCGCGTACCGCCGTCTCAAGGAGCTGCGGCAGCTGGTCGGGATCGGTGATGGTGGCGCGGAAGACCGCCAGGTCACGGAAGAGCAGGTCGTTGTCGACTTCCTGGAAGGAGTCGCTGCCCGGCTCGGACAGCGGGACCTGGCGGCGATGGCCAGTACGGGCGTACGGCTCTTGGTCGCGTCGTAGAGACCGTTGAGCAGGTGGACGGAACCGGGGCCGACCGTGCCCATGCACACCCCCAGACGGTCGGTGAGCTGGGACTGGGCGCTCGCGGCGAGGCGGCCGCCCACCCACTCCACGTCATCGGTCGTGCGGATGGCGTCGGTGAGCGGGTTGAGCGCGTCTCCCAGACGCCGAACACTTGGCGGACGCCGAGTTCACCCAGGGCATCCACGATGACGCGGGCGACGGTTCGTGCCGCGGATTCCTTCAGGTCAGATGGTGAAGTGGTCGGGGTCGGCGGCCTTCCAGTCGGCCGCCCAGTCGGCGGGCGGCTCGACCAGCAGTTGTCCGGGGGAGAGCCACTTGTACAGGCCGTCGTAGGAGCGCACGGTCTGCGCGTCGATGCGCCGCCGCAGCATGTGCGGGCGGAGCTGGGCGGGGTCGGTGACTCCCATGGAGGCCATGATCTGCAGTGCGCTGCCGACGGTGGCCTCCTGGAGGCGCCGCACCCGCGCGGCCTTGTCGCCGACGTCGAGCGCGCGGGCGCGACGCGGGTCCTGGGTGGTAACGCCTACGGGGCAGGTGTTGGTGTGGCAGCGCTGAGCCTGGATGCAGCCGACCGCGAACATCATGGCGCGGGCCGCGTTGCCGTAGTCGGCACCCTGGATCAGGCGTTTGACGAGGTCAGCCCCGGTGGCGATCTTGCCGCTTGCGCCGATCCGGATCCGATCCCGCAGGCCCGCGCCGACCAGGGCGTTGTGCACGGTCATCAGACCATCGGTGAGCGGAGTGCCGACGTGGTCGGCGAATTCGAGAGGCGCGGCACCTGTGCCGCCCTCCGCGCCGTCGACGATGATGAAGTCGGGTGCGGTGCCCTCCTCGATCATCGCCTTGCACACGGCGAGGAACTGGCGCCGGGAACCGGGGCACAGCTTGAAACCGGCCGGCTTCCCGCCGGACAACTCCCGCATCCGCGCGATGAAACGGACGAGCTCACGAGGTGTGGAGAACGCCCGATGGTACGGCGGTGAGACGACCGTCCGTCCCTCGGGGACGTCCCGCACCCGGGCGATCTCCGCGTTCACCTTGGCTCCGGGCAGTACGCCCCCGATACCGGGTTTGGCGCCCTGGGACAGCTTGAGCGACACACACCTGACGCTCTCGCCCGACGCCTTCTCGGCGAACTCTCCGGCATCGAAGTCCCCGTCCTGGGTCCGGCAGCCGAAGTAGCCGGTACCGATCTCCCAGACCAGGTCACCGCCCGGGCGCAGGTGGTACTCCGACAGTCCGCCCTCACCGGTGTCGTGCGCGAAACCGCCGGCCGCGGCTCCCTGATTGAGTGCCAGGACAGCATTGGCCGACAGCGAGCCGAAGCTCATGGCGGAGACGTTCAGCAGTGCCATGTCGTAGGGCCGGGTACAGTCCGGGCCCCCGATCCGTACCCGCGGCGGATGCTCGGGCACCGGGCGGGGCACCATCGAGGGAACCAGGTACTCGTAACCCGCCTGGTACACGTCGCGTTCGGTGCCGAACGGCTCCTCCGCGGCGGTGCCCTTCGCCCGCTCGTAGACGATGCTGCGGATGTCCCGGTCGAAGGGCCGCCCGTCGAAGCTCCGCTCGACGAAGTACTGCTGCAGTTCCGGACGGATGCGCTCCAGCAGGAAGCGGGCGTGCCCGATCACCGGGTAGTTGCGCAGCACCGAGTGCCGACGCTGGGTCAGGTCCCACACGCCGGTCACCCCGAGCGCGGCCAACGGCACCGCCGCCATCCACCACCAGGGCGACACCACCACGGCCACACCGGCCACTGCGAAGGCGGCGCCCACGACCACCGCGATCATTCCGGTTCTCAACACGACCCACGGGTAACCCGTAAGACCTGTCTCATGCGCACCAGCCGCACGCCACCAGGCGCGACGTGGTCGTCTCCCGGCCGGCAGAGTCGGCGGCAGCCTCTCGGGACCGGGTGTGTCAGGTGCGGGAGGGAGGGGGTGTAACCGCCGACAGACCCGGGCCGGGGGTGGGTCGGCCAGGCTCGCGACGCCGGTGCCTCCCAACGACAGCTCCGGCGCATGCCCGCCGACGAGCCTGCGGAGATGTGCTTGCGTGCCAACAGCGCCCGGGCGCGCAGTTCACCGGCGTGGAACGGATCGACACCGAGCTGCAGCAGCCTCCGGAAAATGGTCCACTGCCGCGGGACTCTGCCCGAACTGCTGTGCTCTTGCCACGCGGACCGGCCTCGGTGTTCACTGACCGCATGCTCCGCCTCACCGAGGGTTTCTGGCCTTCGCGTCGCGTCTACCTCTTCGACGGTTTCTGTCGCTAGGGGGCGTCGGGCGGTTCCCGAGGAGCCGTTCGGCAACCCCCGGGCCATGTCGCGTGTCCGCACCGCGCATCCGGCTCCCTGTGTCGACCTCCCCACGCCGCTCCCTGCGCAGTTCCGTGAGCGGTGCATCCGCCGCATCCCAGGAACAGAGGCTCGCCATGTCCGTGACCGATGAACTGCTGGCCAACAACGCCCGCTACGCCGAGACCTTCACCGGCCCGCTCCCCCTTCCGCCCGCGAAGAAACTCGCCGTGGTGGCCTGCATGGACGCCCGGCTCAACGTGTACGCGGTCCTGGGGCTCGCCGAGGGCGAGTCGCACGTCATCCGCAACGCGGGTGGTGTGGTCACCCAGGACGAGATCCGGTCGCTCGCCATCAGCCAGCGGCTGCTCGGCACCGAGGAGATCATCCTCATCCACCACACCGACTGCGGCATGCTCACCTTCACCGACGACGGCTTCAAGGACGCGGTCCAGGCGGAGACGGGGATCCGGCCGTCATGGGCTGCCGAGGCGTTCCCCGACCTGGACGCCGACGTACGGCAGTCGATCGCCCGCATCAAGGCGGATCCGTTCATCGTGCACAAGGACCGTCTACGGGGCTTCGTGTTCGACGTCGCCACGGGCAAGCTGAACGAGGTCGTCTGACGCGGCGCCCCGGGTCGCCGACCTACTTCGGGCCGCTGCCCTTGGCCAGCGGGGTGATGTCGATGCGGCCCTTCTGCAGGACGTCGCCGAGTTTCCAGGCCGTCGTCAGATGGTGACGGGAGTCGGGCGGGGTCACCTCCAGGCCGGTCGGGTTCTTCTCGGCCTTGGTGGGCTCGCCCGTGGAGCCGACGATGGTCCAGTGCAGCGTGGTGTGGACGCTCTGCCCCGGCTTGAGGGTGATCAAGGGAGTGTGTCCGGCGTCGCGGACCACACGTGTGGTGACGTTCTTGCCATGGGAGTTGAGGAGCTGCAGGCCGACGTACCCCTGGGTTCGGACGGTCTTGTGGGTCCTGTTGGTGAGTACCACCGACGCGTAGCGCTGGCCGGCCCCGGGGTCCAGGGCGTGGATCCGCACGCTCAGGGAACTGGTGTCCGCCCACGCGGGCCGCGCCGCCGTGGTTCGCGACTGCGACGCCGCGGCGGCTTGAGAGGAGCCGGCGGTGAAACCCACAAGAGCCAGGGCGGATGCCGCAGCGATGGCGCCACTGGTGACGCGGAGCCGGGTTCGCTGGTTGTTTCGCATGATTGCTCCCCTTATGGGCGCCTCTCCGTTTCGGGCGCCGTTATGGAAGAGGAGTGCGGCGAAGAGCCTCCGGTTCACAGGATTCGCGATCTTTTGCTTTGCCAGGCGCTCTGTTGACCCTCGATTGATACTTCCCTGCACGGTCGCCGCGTGGCCCGCTGTTCGACGGCGGCGGCGAGCGGGAAGTCGTCGTCGAGCAGGCTCTGGCGAGGGGTGACGGGTCAGCTCTCGTCGACCGAAAGGGCGTACAGCCGTGGAAGGTTCACCACGATCGCCTCCTGCGTGCTGCGGGCGATGACGACGACGGCCTCCTCCGCGGGGTCGGGGTTCTCCTCACGGTGCGGCACGAAGGGCGGTACGAAGATGTAGTCGCCGGGAGTGGTCCGCAGCCGTACTTCCTCCGGCTCCTCTCCCGAGTCGTCGACGAAGACGAACTCGGGGTGCCCACTGACCACGTAGATGGCGGTCTCGGACTCGCCGTGGTGGTGGTCGGAGGAGGAGGTCGCCGGGGCCACGTGGGTCTGGCCCATCCACAGCTTCTCGGACCCGACGGTCTTCCCGCTGACGGCGGCGAACCTTCGCATGCCCCCCGTCTGCGCCGTGTCGCCGTCCAGGGAATCCGCACGGATGTGGTGCAGACGGGCCCGCAGGGGTGCCGTCAGGTCGCCCTGGGAGGTGTGGAGGTGAGGGTGGAAGCCCTCGCCGGGGGTCGTCAACGGCTCGCTCATGGCGGGGACGCTAGAGCGGCGCCGGAAAGGATGTCAAGGGGTGTCCATTAGCCTTCATCTGCGGCAATGTTGCCGCAATGCTTGCGGTGAACCGGTGGAGACCCGCACCGGCGGCCGACTGTCGGGCATGATGTGGGCATGCATATCTCCGCGAAGGCGGACTACGCCACACGGGCCCTCCTGGAACTTGCCTGTGAGCCCGAGCGTCCGCTTACCTGTGAGGCCATCGCATCTTCACAGGAGATCCCGTTCCGGTTCCTGAAGTCCGTGGTGGGCGAGTTGAGGAAAGCAGGCCTGGTACGCAGCCAGCGCGGTTGTGAGGGCGGCTACTGGCTCGGCAGGCCCCCCGAGGACATCACCCTCCTGGATGTCGTACGCGCCATCGACGGCGAGGTCATCACCCTGCGGGGCGAGCCGCTGGCCGGGCTCGACTACCCCGGTCCCGCGAGCGGAATGCCCGGGGTGTGGCGGCGGGTCGAGGCGGGTGCGGCGGCGGTCCTCGGCGGACTGACCCTCGCCTCGCTGCTGCCCGCCGACGCGCTCGAAAGGCGGCAGAGGGTCGGCGCCGCGTGACGGCTGTCCCGGAAGTCGTGGAGTACACCGACCCACTGTGTCCCTGGGCCTGGGGATCGGAGCCCGTCTTCAGAAAGCTGCGGTCGGCTCTGGGTGACCGGGTCCGCTGGCGGCGGGCGTACGCCATCCTCTTCGACCACGACGACGACCCCGCGCCCGACCCCTCGGCCGAAACCGCCTGGTACGCGCGGTACGTGGAGGAGATCAGCGGGCACACCGGAGCTCCGCGCGCGGAGCGGCTGAGCCGGGTGGCGGCCAGTTCCTGGCCCGCCTCACTCGTCGCCAAGGCCGCGGAACTCCAGGGCGCCGACGTGGCCGAGCGGGTGCTGCGGCGGCTGCGGGAAACCGTCTTCGTGCTCGGCGAACCGGCGGACACCCTCGCGCTGGCACTGGCCGCGGCGCGCGGTGTGCCGGGCCTGGACCCGCAGCGGCTGGCGGCCGATGCCGCGTCCGCCGGCGTGCTGGAAGGGGTCCGCGCCGACCATGCGGAGGCGCGTCACCCCGTACCCGAAGTGCTCTCCGTGCAGGGCGGGTTGCCGCATCCCGGCGTGGCGAAGAAGACCGCCGACGGCGGGCACCGGTACGCCCTGCCGACCCTGCTGGTCCGCGCCCCCGCGGGGTACCGGGCGGTGCCCGGCTGGCGGTCCTTCGAGGCGTACGCGGTGGCCGTCGACGAGCTCTGTCCAGGACTGCTGAAGGTCCCCGGGCCGCTCCGTCCGGCAGAGGCACTGGAGCGCCACCGGAGCCTGACCGGCCCGGAGTTGCGACTGCTGACGGAGGGGGCCTGGCCGCCTCCGCACGCCGTGCGGATGGATACCGGCAACGGCCCGGTGTGGCTGCATCCCCAGGAGGCGGCGGCGCACCCGGCGGCCGTCTCTCAGGCCGACGCGGGGCTCTGATCTGCGGTCAGGTGCCGTCCCGCCGAATGAGACACCAATTGGTGTCCATTGACAGCCGCTGACGGCTGCCCCCAGGATGTGCAGCATGCTCACGACGCACCCCGGCGTGGAGTGCCGCTACGTGGATCTGCGGCGCACCTCCAGCGCCCTCTGTCGCTGACCGTCGGCCGCCCCGGCCCACAGGCGCCCGACGGCTCCCGGCAGCACCGGCCCCCGCCGCACCGCTGAGCCGCGCCCGTCGTCCCGCGCCACCTCCGCGCCCCGTCGTTTCCCCTTCTTCCCTCCACTCCTGGTCCGCTCCGCGAACCTGCCGACGCCCCATGCCTTGAGCGTGGCATGCCCGACGTGTGCATCGAAGCCCCCGTCGTCATGCCCACCCAGGACCGAGTCGACGGCCGGTACGGGCAGGGCCGGACCTCGCGCCCCGATCCTGCCGTCCTGGCACGGGTTCGGGCCGTCAAAGAAAGAATGAGATGTCCGGACGACTCACGCTCCGCCGCCCAAGACTGGACCGCCGATCCGCCCGCCTGCGTCTCGCGGCCATCGGAACCGCCCTCGTCACCGTGCTCGTCCCCGCCCTCAGCGCGTGCGGCGGTGAGGCCTCCTCCGCGAACGGCAACGCCACCCTCAAGTGGACGTCCTCCTACTTCCCGGCCCACTGGGACCCGGTGGTCTCGGGCAGCGGCGCCCAGTTCCGTGAACTGGCCCTGGTCTACGCGTCGTTGACGCGCACGGACGAGAAGGGCAATGCCGTCCCGGACCTTGCCAAGAGCTGGGAGTACAACGACAAGGGCGACGAGATCACCTTCCACCTGCGCCCCGACCTGAAGTTCAGCGACGGGGAACCGGTCGACGCCACCGCCGTCAAGGCGGCCATCGAGCGGGCCAAGAAGCAGAAGAACTCCGCGCTCTTCGGTGACCTGACCTCGATCAAGTCGGTGGAGGCCAACGGACTGGACACCGTCATCCACCTCAGCCAGGTCGACTACCAGATACCGCAGCTGCTCGGTGAGCGCGTCCTGCAGATCGCCAGCCCCAAGGCGGCCAAGTCCCCGGAAAAGCTCGACCAAGCCCCGGTCGGCGCCGGTCCGTTCACCGTCACCCAGCTCGTGCCGGGTACCAAAGTCGTGCTGAAGAAGAACCCGGACTACTGGGACGCGAAGAACATCCACATCGACAACGTGGAACTCACCTCGGCCCCCGACGCCTCCACCGTCGTCTCCGGCCTGCAGACCGGCGTCTACGACTTCGCGGACATCGACCCCAGCCAGGCGGACGCCGCCAAGAAGGCCGGCCTGGACGTCTTCGTCCAGCCGGGCTTCAACGCCTCGAACATCAGCCTGAACATCAACAAGGCGCCGTTCACCAACGACAAGGTCGTCGACGCCGTCCGCCACGCGATCGACCGCCAGGAGTTCGTCGACAAGCTGACCTTCGGCTACGGAGAGACCACCGACCAGCCGTTCCCGAAGGGCTACGTGGCCTACGACCCGAAGTCGGAGAACACCTACCCGTACGACCCGGCGAAGTCGAAGGAACTCCTCGCCGAGGCGGGCTACAAGTCGGGCGACATCAAGCTCGACCTGGTCATCCCCGCGGAGGACCCGCAGGCCGAGATCGTCCAGTCGCAGTTGGCCAAGGTCGGCATCACGGTCAACATCAAGATCGACAAGAACTGGGCCACCCCGTTCTTCGCCAAAGACCTGACGTTCTCCCTCTACGGGACCACGGGCCGGGACTCCGCGGCGCAGACACTCACCGCCCACTTCGGCCCCAACGGGCCGCTCAACCTCAGCTCCCCGTACGAGCCGGACGGTTTCGAGGCGGCCATCGCCAAGGTCCGGCAGACCCCGCTGGACGCACCGGACTACGCGGACGTCCTGCGGGCGGCGACCCGGGCCGGCCTGGAGAGCAAGGCGCTGGTCTTCACGTACTCCCAGCCCAACCTGATCGCCAAGAGCAAGTCGATCTCCGGCCTGCCGAAGAACCCGGCCCACCTCGACTGGACCGGCGTGACCATCTCCGGCGCCAACTGACATCCACCCATGACAGAGAGGGGGCAACCCATGACGACAACCACCGCGGTACAGGCCACGCCTGTCCGCCGTCGCGGGGTCGCCATGACCAGGGCGCGGCACACGCTGGGCCGCGTCCTGGTCGCCCTCGCCCGGTCGATCGCGATCTTCGTGCCGGTCTTCCTGGTCGCGACGTTCGTGACGTTCGCGCTGCGGTCGCTGAGCGGGCTCAGCCCGGCGCGGATCCAGCTGGGCGAGGAGGCGACTCCCGAAGCAGTCGCACGAGTCGAGGCACAGTGGGGCCTCGACAAGCCCTTCCTGACCCAGTACTGGGACTGGTTCACCGGCATCCTGCACGGACAGCTCGGCACCAGCTGGACCAACGGCGCCGACATCTCCACGCTCATCGGCCTCGGCCTGGGCGTGAGCCTCTCCGTCGCGACGTTCGCGCTGATCATCGGCGTACTCGTCGGCTTCGTCCTCGGCACGGTGGCCGCGCTGAAGCGCACCACCGTCCTCGACCGCGCCATCACGGGATTCGTCACCGTGATCTCGGTGATGCCGGCCTTCGTCGTCGGCATCGTGCTGGTCGCCGTGTTCGCGGTCGGATTCCAGGTCTTCCCGGCCGCCGGGTACGTTCCGGCGGAGCAGGGAGTCGGACCGTGGCTCGCACACATCACCCTGCCCGCGATAGCCCTGAGCTTCGACGTCATCGCCGACGTCGCCCGCCAGTTGCGCAGCAGTCTCGTCGCTGCCTACCGCGAGAACTACGTGACAGGCGCGGTGGTACGGGGACTGAGTCCGCGCCGGATCTTCTTCGGCCATGTGCTGCGCAACGGCCTCGGGCCGGCGCTCGCCACACTCGGCCTGAAGTTCCCCTCGCTGGTCGGCGCATCCGTCGTGACGGAATGGATCTTCGGCCTGCAGGGCTTCGGCCGGTTCGCCAACGACTCCGCCCAAGCCGGGGACGTGCCCGCCGTACAGGGCGTGCTCGTGGTGTCGATCGTGCTGGTCGTCGCCTTCAACCTGATCGTCAACCTGGTGCTGGCACGCGTGACGCCGGCATCCCAACGAGGGGTGTGAACATGGTGCGCCGCGTCCTCGCGCTCACATCCGGACGGATCGCCGTCACCATCCTCGCCGTCATCGCACTGCTCGCGGTCCTCGGCCCCTGGCTCGCCCCGCAGAATCCCCTGGCCACCAGCGACCACACCCTCTCCGCCGCCTCGGGCGCCCACTGGCTGGGCACGGACTACCTCGGCCGTGACGTGTTCAGCCGCCTCCTGGACGGCTCCCGCGTCAGCGTGCTCGGCTCACTCGAAGTCGCGCTGATGGCACTGGTCGTCGGGGCGATCCCCGGCATTCTGTCGGTCTACCTCGGCCGGGTCTTCGAGTGGCTCACCCTGAGACTGGCCGACACCCTGGTCGCCCTGCCGTTCCTGCTGTTCGCGGTCGCCGTGATCGCCCTGCTCGGCAACGGCATCACCCAGGCCATGCTCGTCACAGGCGCCCTGGTCTCCCCGCTCTTCTACCGGGTGGCCCGCGCCGCCACACTGGCGGTCGCCCGCTCTCCGTACGTGGAGGCGGCGCTCATCTCCGGTGCGTCCATCGGCTGGGTCGTACGCCGCCACGTGTGGGCCAAGGTGCTCCCGCCGATCGCGGTCGCGCTCGCCCAGACCATCGGTGTCGGCTTCGTCATCGTCTCCAGCCTGACGTTCCTCGGTATCGGGGTCCAGCCCCCGGCGCCCACCTGGGGCGGGCTGCTCGCCTCCGACCTGGGCTACCTCAGCTACCAGCCGTGGGCGCCACTGGCACCGGCCCTGCTGATCATGGTCACCGTCTGGGCCAGCAACGTGCTCGCCGACGCGATTCGCGACGTCTCCGGCGAGGCGGGCCGGGCGTTGCTCAACACCCGCAAGGCGCGCGCCAACCGCCTCGACAAGGCCGATCCCGTCTCCGCCGGAGGTACCCGATGACGACGCTGTCCCAGAGCACCGCTCCGGAGGGGATCCAGAGCACCGCTCCAGAGCGGACCCGGCGCGCCGAGCCCTCTGAAACGGCCGACCCCACGGCGGCGCCGGTGCTCAGCCTGCGCGATGTCCGCATCAGCGACCCGGTGACCGACCGGGAGATCGTCCACGGGGTGAGCTTCGAACTCACGCCCGGCAGGACGGTCGGCATCGTCGGTGAGTCCGGCAGCGGCAAGACCCTCACCTGCCGCGCCGCGCTCGGCATCCTGCCCGCCCACTTCGAGATCTCCGGCGGCTCCGTCGAGATCACCGGCACCGACATCGCGACCCTGACACCCCGCCAGTGGACCGAGCTGCGGGGATCCACGATCAGCGCCGTCTTCCAGGACCCCGCCTCCTACCTCAACCCCTCCATCCGGGTCGGCGCCCAGATTGCCGAGGTCATCCGGGCCAAGCAGGGACTGAAGCGGCGCGCGGCACGTCACCGTGCTGTCGAACTCCTTCAGGCGGTGCAACTGCGTGACCCGGAGCTGGTCTACGGCCAGTACACCTACGAGCTCTCGGGAGGCATGCTCCAGCGTGTCCTGATCGCGGCGGCGATCGCCGCCGAACCGCGCATCCTCATCGCCGACGAGGCCACCACGGCACTCGACGTCACCGTCCAGGCGGAGATCCTCGACCTGCTCGCCGAACTGCGCGAGCGGACCGGACTGGCCCTCGTGGTCGTGTCCCACGACCTCGCCGTCGTCGCCCAGTTGTGCGACGAGGTCCTCGTGATGCGCGAGGGGCAGGTGGTGGAGCAGGGCCCGACGCGGGATGTGCTGCACGATCCGAAGGACGAGTACACCCGGCTCCTCATCGCCGAACACGACCAGTACGGCCTGGAAAAGTTCCTCGCAGCGGAGGAGGCGTCGTGACCACCGACCAGACGGAGGTGACAGTGGGCGGGGACGAGGAGACTCGGGGCGGACAGGGTGAGACTCCGGCCGGCCACGCGGCGACTCCGGCCGGCCACGCGGCGACCGCGGCCGGCCATGCGGCGACCGCGGCCGGCTACGCGGAGACCCCGGGCGGCCATGCGGAGACCTCAGGCCCAGTCCTGGACATCACCGGCCTCGAAGTGCACTACGGCCTCGGCCGCCGGCGCCGACGCGCCCTGCACGACGTCTCGTTGAGCGTCGAACCCGGCGAGACCGTCGGAGTCATCGGCGAGACGGGCTCGGGCAAGTCCACCCTCGCCCGCGCCGTTCTCGGCCTGGTGCCGACATCGGCCGGCTCGATCCGCGTCGGCGGCGAGGACGTGAGCGGGTACGGCCACCGCCAGTGGCGCGGCCTGCGCCGCCGCGGTGTGATCCAGTACGTCTTCCAGGACCCGCTGCGCAGCCTCGACCCCGACCTCACCATCGAGGACTCGCTGACCGAACCGCTGCTCGTCCAGGGCGTTCCGCGCCAGGAGGCGGCTGCCCGGGCCCGGTCGTTCCTCGACCGCGTCCGCCTCACCGCCGACCTCCTGGACCGGCTGCCCGGGGAACTCTCCGGCGGCCAGCGCCAGCGAGTCGCCGTGGCCCGGGCGCTGGTCACCGAACCGAAGCTGGTCATCCTCGACGAGCCGGTCAGCGCCCTGGACTCCGCCAACCGCGTCCAGGTCCTGGAGATCCTCAAGGAACTCCGTGCCGACGGCGTCGCCCTCGTCTTCATCTCCCACGACCTCGGCTCCATCGCCGGCACCGCCGACCGTATCGCCGTGCTCTACCAGGGCGAACTCGTCGAGGTCGGCGCCGCCCGTGACGTCATCACCCGCCCGCGGCACGTGTACACCCGGCTGCTCGTCAGCTCGGCGCCCACCCTGCGTACGAGCCCCGTCGGCCGTGCCGAGCGCGAAGCCCTGCGCGCCCTGCTGAACGCCTGAGCACCCACCGAGAGGAACCCCCATGTCCCGCACGATCCACCTCGCGCTGCACCCGTACGGAGTCGGCGGCCCCGGCCAGCACGGCCTCTGGAAGGACCCGCGCGTCGCGAAGAACGCCAGCGTCGACATCAACTACTACATCCAGCTGGCCCAGGCGGCCGAACACGCCCTCTTCGACGCCCTGTTCGTCGTCGACAGCCAGTTCATCAACTCCACCTACCCGGCGCACTACCTCAACCGGCTTGAGCCCCTCACCCTGCTGTCGGCGGTCGCCACCCACACGAAACACATCGGCCTGGTCGGCACGGCGAGTTCGACGTACAACTCGCCCTTCAACCTCGCCCGCCGGTTCGCCTCGCTCGACCACATCAGCGGTGGCCGGGCCGGCTGGAACGTCGTCACCAGCTTCGACACCGGCACGTCCAGGAACTTCGGGCTCGACGAACACCTCGACTACACCACCCGCTACGGCCGGGCCCTGGAGTTCGTCCAGGTCGCCCGCGGTCTGTGGGACTCCTACGAGGACGACGCCTTCCCGGCCGACGTGGAGCGCGGCATCTTCCTCGACCCGGAGAAGCTGCACGCGCTCGACCACGTGGGCGAGCACTTCAAGGTCGCCGGACCGCTCAACCTCTCCCGCTCGCCCCAGGGCCAGCCGGTGATCTTCCAGGCAGGCGTCTCCGAGGAGGGCCGCGACCTCGCCGCGCGGGTCGCCGAGGGCATCTACGCGCCGGGGGGCTCACTGGAGCAGGCGCAGGAGTACTACGCCGACATCAAGCGGCGCACCGCCGCGTACGGCCGCGACCCCGAGCACATCAAGATCTTCATCCACGGCAGCCCGGTGGTCGCCGCCACCGACGAGGCCGCCCAGCGCCGCGAGCGGGAGATCTTCGAGGAGGACAACGACTTCGCCCGCAACCTCGCCCTCCTGGGCCGCTCCTTCGGCGCCTACGACTTCAGCCGGCACGACCTGGATGCGCCCTTCCCGGACGTCGCCCACCTCGCCGAGAAGGGCGGACGGACCGGCGCCGCGAAGATCATCGAGCGGGCCCGCACCGAGAACCTGTCCCTGCGTCAGGTCGCCGACTCCCTCTCGGCGTTTCGCCGTTCACCGTTCGTCGGAGCACCGGAGACCGTCGCCGACAGCATCGAGCAGTGGTTCGACGCGGGCACCCTCGACGGCATCAACCTCGCCTTCCGCACCACCGAGGACCTCAACCTCTTCGTCGACGGAGTCGTGCCGCTCCTGCAGAAGCGCGGACTGTTCCGCACCGAGTACGCGTCCGACACCCTGCGCGGCAACCTCGGCCTGCCGATTCCCGCCAACCGCCACACGCGCGAGCCCCAGCTCGTGAACGACTGAGGGCCGAGCCATGAGCGACGGTGCCTCATGAGCTTGTCACCGCAGTCCGCGATCTGAAGCTTGTCACCGCAGTCCGCAATCCGACGGACCGTCGATCACAGGTGACACGAGACGTTCCGGCGGCCGCCGCGGCCCGACCTCTGAAAGGCGACCCCACCATGACGACCGAGACGCCGCGCTTCAGGCTCGGCTTCCTCACCCACGTCCAGGGCCGCGGCAACGACCTGGCCCGGACCTACCGCAACGCCCAGGAACTGTTCGTCGTCGCCGACGAACTCGGCTTCGACGTCGGCTGGGTCGCGCAGCACCACGTCTCCCTGGGCGGTGGCGGGCTGTCCTCGCCGTGGACCTTCCTCGCCCACGCGGCAGCGAGGACCAGCCGGATCCGGCTCGGCACCGCCATCACGATCCCTCCGCTGGAGGACCCGGTCCGCCTCGCCGAGGACGTCTCCGCCGTCGACACGCTCAGCGGGGGCCGCGTCGAGATCGGGGTGGGCAGCGGCTCCAGCAGCCTGGAGTACGCCGCGTTCGGCAAGGACGTGGCGCGCAAGCGCGAGCTGACCAGTGAGAACCTCGGCGTGCTGCGGCAGGCCCTGGCCAATGAGGAAGTCGGTGCACCCGGCTTTCGTATCCAGCCGCCGGCCGACGACTTCACCGACCGGATCTGGCAGGGCGTCTTCAGTGAGGAGGGGTCGACCTACACCGCGGCGGGTGGCTCGAACCTTCTGCTCAACCGTGCGGCGTACGGATTCGACGCCCCGACCGACGAGGTGCAGCGGCCCTGGGCGGACGCGTTCCTCGCCGCCTGGGACCAACCGCGGCGCCCCCGGATCGGGTTGTCCCGCTTCGTGTTCCCGGCGAAGGACCGGCGCACGGCGCTCCAGCAGATCGGCGACGACGTCCATCGGGCGGCGCTGCGCATGGCGGACAGCGGGGCCTTCCCCAAGGGCCTCGACGCGAACGAGGCGCTGCGTCGCTTCCACTCGTTCTACGGCGCGCCCGACGAGATCGTCGCCGAGCTCCGGCAGGAAAAGGTCCTGCCCGTCGCGACCGACCTGATCACCCAGTTCAACCCCGCCGTCCCCGACCACGACGCCGCGGTCCGAGCCCTTGAACTCATCGCGACCGAGGTGGCACCCGCCCTGGGCTGGAAGCCCGCGCGCGATCCCGAGCCCGACCCCGCAGGAGTATGAGATGACCGAGTACACCGACCACTACGGCCCCGAGGGCCTCCGTACGCGCGGCACCGTCGTGATGGTGCCCGGCAGAGGGGAGACCCGGGCGATCTACGGCCGGTTCGGCAGGCGGCTCGCCGCCGACGCCTACCGCGTCCGCGTCATCGACGCACCGGACATCGACGCTGACGACCTGACCAGCTCACTGAGGCGGCTCGGCGCACTGCTCGCCGAGGCCGTTGAGGGCGCCGCGGCCGAGGACGGAGTCGTACGCCCCGTAGTGCTGGTGGGATCCGACACGGGCGCCGCCGCCGTATCCGCACTCCTGAGCCGTACGGAGTCCTCTGCGGCATGGTGGCCGGAAGCTGTCGTCCTCGCGGGCCTTCCGGGCCACACTGCCACCGCCGTCGGCACCTGGGACGACGAACTCGACGTACGTACTTCCTGCCCCGCCCATCGAGGCACGCTCACCGACGACTCCCAGGTCCGGCGCGGCTCCCTCAACGATGCCGTGCCGACCGCACTGCTCACGGCGGCGTACGACAGCGAAGTCGACATCCCCGCGCTGATCCTCGTCGGCGACGCCGACCCGCTGGCGGACCACGACGCACTCACCCGCACGGCCAAGTCGCTGAAGCGTGCCCGCCTGTCGGCTGTCCGCGGCGCCCACCACGACGTCCTGAACGACCTTCAGCACCGCTCGGTGGCGGCCGAGACCGTCACCTTTCTGGAGACCCTGCGCAACGAACTGGTGCCGGTGATCGCGGTGGAATCCAGCGCCTGGTGAGAGCCGCTGTCCGTCCGGCATCCAGGCAGCGGCAGCACCTCGCCGACGTACGCCGAAGTACACCGACGGAGAAACGTCCCGCCCAGCCGGTCCCGGTCCCTCTGAACCCCGAACCCGGAAGGTCCTCTCATGGCCGCCATCCTGTCCGTCTCCGGAAGCCCCTCCGCCACCTCTCGCACCGCACGGCTCGTGCGCCACCTGGACGACCGGCTCCGGCGCCAGGGCCACGAGGTGACCCCGTTGGACGTGCGCACCCTGCCCGCCGAGGCGCTGCTCGGCGCCGATTTCGGGCATCCCGCGATCATCGAGGCCACGGCACTGTTCGCGCAGGCGGACGGGGTGGTGATCGGTACCCCCGTCTACAAGGCCGCCTACTCGGGGCTCCTGAAGTCGCTGCTCGACCTGCTCCCGCAGTACGCGCTGACCGGCAAGACGGTGCTGCCGCTGGCCACCGGTGGCAGCACGGCCCACGTCCTGGCCATCGACTACGCGCTGCGTCCGGTGTTGAGCTCGATGGGGGCCGCGCACATCGTTCCGGGCTGGTTCACGCTCGACAAGGACATCACCGTGGGCGACGGCGGCACGCTGACCGTCGCGCCGGCCGCCGCCGAGGCGCTCGCCCAGGTGACGGACCAGTTCTCCGCGGCACTCGGCGGCCGGCCGGCCGTCCCGGCGTCCGTATCGGGCCGGGCCGGCGTTCCTCACCCCGCAGTCAGTGCCTCAAGGGGAGGCAGGCAGGCCGCCCGCACCGCGGGGTAGCAGGCGGCGAGCGCGCCGATCACGAGGGCTTCGCCCCCGCTTCGCCGATGCCTGCCGGCACCGGGAGATCGGTGCTGGGTGGGTTCGTTCTACTTGACCCCCGCGGCGTCCAGCAGCGCCGCCGCCGTTACCGTGCCGATGCCGGCGAGTGCCTGGGCCTGTACGACGGCCCGGGCACTCGTGCCGTCGAAGACGATCGTGAGCTGCACGGCCAGGGTCTCCGGATCCGCTGCCTCGGCGGCGACGAGCTGGGTCCGGAAGAACTCGGTCAGGTGCTGCTTGAGATGGCGCGCGACCACACTGCCCGGGTGCTCGGGGTCCTTGAGCTCCACCGCCGCACTCACGAAGGGGCAGCCGAGGAAGTTGCCCTCCGCTGCCATCCGGTCCTGCCGCTCGAAGACGGTCAGGATGCGCTCACGCGGTGGGCGGTCGTCGTCCGTGGGAGGGAGCAGGGCGGCCTGGTAGGCCGGGCCGAGGCCGGCGAGGCTCTCCGCGATCACCTCGTCCTTGGACCGGAACGACTGGTACATCGACTTCTTCGACACCCCGGCGGCCTTGCACAGAGCGTCCACGCCCACGCCCATGCCGTCGCGGTAGAAGAGTTCGCCCGCTGCTTCGAGCAGCCGCTCGCGGGGTGTCGCCGACGTTGTCATGTCATGGAGGGTACCGGCTCGGCTTGCGCGTGGAAACCGATCGGTTTACGGTCTGGGGAAACAGAACGGTTTCCCCCTCTCTCCGGAGTCGAAAATGACCACTCTCGAAGGCGCCGTCGTACTCGTCACCGGCGGCAACCGCGGCATCGGCAAGGCGATCGTGGACGATCTGCTCATCCGTGGCGTCAAGAAGGTGTACGCCACCGCGCGTACCCCTCGGCCGAGCGCCGACCCCCGCGTCGTACCGCTGGCCCTGGAGGTCACCGACCAGGCCTCGATCGACGCACTGGTGGCCGCCGCGCCCGACGTCACCGTGCTGATCAACAACGCCGGCGGAAGCTCACCGGACACCTACCTGGACGCGCCGATCGAGGACATCCGGAACGTCTTCGAGACCAACTTCTTCGGCCCGCTGAACCTGACCCGGGCCTTCGTCCCGGTGATCGAGCGCAACGGCGGCGGCCACATCCTCAACGCGCACTCGGCGCTCTCCTGGGTCGCCTGGCACGGCGCGTACTCCGCGACCAAGGCCGCGTTCTGGCTGCAGACCAACGCCATCCGTATCGAGCTCCTTGACCGCGGCATCGGCGTGACGGGCCTGCACATGGGCTACGTCGACACCGACATGACCGCGGCGGTGACCCAGCCCAAGTCGAAGCCCGCCGACATCGCCAAGGAGGCGCTGGACGGGATCGAGAAGGGCGCGTTCGAGGTACTCGCCGACGAGACGTCCCGTCAGGTGAAGGCCGCCATCTCCGGTGATCTCACCAACCTCTACCCGCAGCTCACGGCCTGACGCCGCGCTGTGCCGGCTGCCCGCGGTCCACGCACCGCGGGCAGTCGGCCTACGCGCTAGGTGTATTGACCCGCGGGGTTGTTGACACGGCTGTCGCCGAAGGTCTGCCGGGGAACCCGGTCACTTCGAGATGGCGAAAACCGTGGAAGGTGAAGCGTGGCTCGTACGTCTCCTCGCCGCCGCCCTTGAGCGTGTACGTGCCTGTCGCTGCGGCGCTGCGCGGATTCACGGTGGCGGGGCTGCCGTCCGGGTGTAGCACTTCGGCGCGTCTCAGACGTACGGTCGTTCCCGCGTTGCCCGAGGCCCGCGGCCGACCCGACCCCACCATGTTCTGGCCCAGATCGGGGACGAAGACACCTGGTTCACCCTCGGGAACCAGATCCACGCGCTGCCCTCCGGAGAGGGCGCGTCCGTGCGGGCCGGGCGAGCGGAGACCCATTCCGCGGACCACTGTCCCGACGCGCGGGAGACGACGCGGACCCGATAGGCGCTCTGGCGCACCCCGTCCCGCCCGAAACCAACGGCCGGCTCAGCCGCCGGTGTTGAGCGTCGAGGCCCAAGGTGCGCTGAACGTACTCGACGGTCGGCACGGTGACGCGCAGGGCTCCGCGTTGCGCCTGCGCCCGGGGGTTCAGGGGGCGAACGCCTCGGTCAGGCGCACGGTGAAGCCGTCCTCCTCCATCAGGATGACGGTCACGCCGAAGGGGGAGGGGTGGTCCAGGTCCAGCGGGGTGAAGGAGAAGTCGACCGCGGCCCGGACCGGCGGCACCAGCTCACCGCCCGGCTCTGGCTCAGGAGCCGGAAGCCACTGCGGCTCGACGGGGGCCGAGCCGTCGGGGGAGTGGGCCGAGGGCTGCTCGGCGTAGGGGAACCGGTGGAGGGTATGGCCGTCCTTCGTGGCGTGCACCATGTTCAGGCACGGCGCCGGGCCGACGACCGGCAGCTTGCAGGCGGCGGCGACATCGCCGGCCTCCCAGGCCAGGACGACTTCGTCGGCGCCGGCCGCCGCGGCGATGTTCGAGAGCTGGGCAATGCCGGTGAGCGCGTCGTCGCCGGTCTTGATGGGGCGCACCCAGATCAGGCCGACCAGTTCGCCGCGCACCAGGGGCATGATGACCGGGCGGGGCACGTCGCCCTCGCCCAGACCCGCGGTGTACGCGTTCTTCATCGAAGCGACCAGTGCGTCCCACACCTGCGTGTCCACGAACTCTCCCTCACCAACGGCACGTTCACGAGCATGCTGACCCTGCCACGGCAGCCTCGCCGCCGCCAGTCGCGGTGACCCTCCCGGGGGCTTGACCACAGTCGGCCGCCGTCGCCCCCCCCCCGGATCGACCCGCGGGTGACTCCGTCAGGGCTTTCCCCATCGGCCTTCGAACGGGGGCTCGCTCCGCGTGGCCGTCCAAGTCCGCGACGGCCGAGGAAGCGATTCGCCGTCGAGCGCGACGCTGGGCTTCGGCTTTGGGCTCCGGCTCGGGCTCGGGCTCCGGCCCCGGCTCCGGCTCGGGCTCCGGCTCCGGCTCCGGGCTCGGGCTCGGGCTCCGGCTCCGGCTCGGGCCCCGGCTCCGGCTCCGGCTCCGGGCTCGGGCCCCGGCCCCGGGCTCGGGCCCCGGCCCCGGCTCCGGCTCCGGCCCCGGCTCCTGCCCCGGCCTCGGGCTCCGGCGTCGGGCCTCGGGCTCGGGTCTCGGGCCCCGGCCTTGGGCC
>NZ_JBHXMF010000033.1:72290-106004 GCF_042721055.1 Streptomyces sp. NPDC058470 | reverse complement strand
AGTCGTCGATCGTGCCGAGGTCCGGGTGGACGGCGTCGTGCCCGCCCTCCGGGGAACCGATCGCCCAGGGCACGCCGACGTCCTCAGGCGTCGCGGACAGCGTGTTGTTGGGGCCCTTGCGGAAGGTGCCGCCGATGGGATGGATCGGCGGGAGGTAGACGACGTCGAAGCCCATCCTCGCGATGGCGGGCAGGCGTTCGGCGGCAGTACGGAACGTCCCGTGCGGTCGCTCGGGCGTGCCCTCGGAGCGCGGGAAGAACTCGTACCAGGAGCCGTACAGGGCCCGCTCGCGCTCCACCTTCAGGGGCAACGGCTCGGAGGACGTGACGAGTTCGCGCAACGGATGGCGGGCGAGGATCCGGTCCACCTCGGGGGTGAGGGCGGCCGCGAGGCGGGCCGAGGCGGGGCGTTCCACGTCGCGCAGTGCGGCGGCTGCCGTACGGAGGGTGTCCCGGCGTCCCTTGCTCTTCGGCACCCCGGTGGCCGCCCGCTCGTACAGCCGCGCGCCCTCCTCCAGGACCAGCTCGGTGTCGATACCGGCCGGGATCTTGATCCCCGCGTGCCGGCGCCAGGTGGAGATGGGGTCGCCCCACGCCTCCACCGCGTACGTCCAGTGGCCCTCTTTCCCGGCGGACACCGTCGCGCCCCAGCGGTCGGTGCCGGGGGCCAGCTCGCGCATCGGGGTCCAGGGTCCTGTGCGGCCCTCCGGGTCACGCAGGACGACGTTCGCGGCGACCGCGTCATGCCCCTCGCGGAAGACCGTGGCCGAGACCTCGAAGGCCTCACCGGCCACAGCCTTCGCGGGCCAACGGCCGTGGTCGACGATCGGGTGGACGTCGAGGAGGGGGATGCGGCCGATGGCCGTGGCGGTCGCGGTGATTCCGGCAGGTGGTGTGACGGACGTGGTGGAGGGGACCGAGGCGACGGCGGTCTCCGTGGTCCTGGCCGGTGCCACGGGCGCCGACGTCCCTTCCGTCTCCGGAGTCGCGGCGGCCCTGCTGCCCGTGCCGGTCCCGGTCTTCGTGCCGATCTCGGCCTCGGCCTCGGCGGAGGGTTTCTCCGGAGTGCGGTGACCGGCGTCGGCCTTGCCTATGGAGGGTGTGTCGGAGGTGCTCGTCGGGGGTGGCGACGTGCGGTGTGTGGCGGGCATGACCGCTCCTGTCCGCGTCAACGTGGGTGGGCGGATGAGGGTGTGGGGAGGTGAGGTCTGCGGGGTGTACCGGGGGAGCCTTCCCACCCTATTCGGGTGGGCAACCGGCACTTTGTTAACTACTCACGCGTATGTCTACACACAAGTCCGGCCTCGTCCGGAGAGGCCGAGGCCGGTGCCTGTTCCTGCAGCGTGCTAGGGGGTACCGACCTGGAGCAACCTGTTCGGAGAACCCGGACCCGCGCCCGAGATCTTCCCTGGAACCGCTTTTTTAACCAGGGCTTTGCCCACCTGGGCCGGGGTGGCCCTGACGTGGTCGGCCAGATAGAGCGCGGCAGCGCCCGCGACGTGCGGGCTCGCCATCGACGTACCCGAGAAGGTCGCCTTCCCCGTGTCACTCGCGTACGACGCCGAGGTGATCGCCACGCCCGGTGCGAACAGGTCGAGCGAGGCGCCGGTGTTCGAGAAGCTCGCCCGCGCGTCCGTCCGGTCGCCGGCGCCGACGGTGAGTGCCTGCTCGACCCGGGCGGGGGAGTACAGACCGGCCGGCAGCCCGTCGTTTCCGGCCGCGATCGCGTACGTCACTCCGGAGGCGATGGAGTTGCGTACGGCGGCATCGAGCTGCGCGTTGGCGTATCCGCCGAGGCTGAGGTTGGCGACCGCCGGCTTCTTCGCGTGTTTCGTCACCCAGTCGATACCCGCGATGACCTGCGCGGTGGTGCCCGAGCCGTTGTTGTCGAGGACGCGGACGGCGACGACCTTGGCCTTCTTGGCGACGCCGTACTCGGTGCCCGCGATGGTGCCGGCGACATGCGTGCCGTGTCCGTTGCCGTCCTTGGCGGTTCTGTCGTTTCCGACGAAGTCCCAGCCGTAGCTCGCCCGGCCGCCGAAGTCCTTGTGCGTGATCCGGATACCGGTGTCGATCACGTACGCCGTCACGCCCTTGCCCGCCGAATCGGGCCAGGTGTAGCCGCCGTCGAGCGGCAGGCTCGGCTGGTCGACGCGGTCGAGGCCCCAGGAGGGCGGTTTCGTCCGACCCTCGGCTGCCACCCTGGTGTCCTGCACGACCGAGGCCACGCGGGAGTCCGCCGCGAGCCGCCGGGCCTGCTTCTCGTTGGCCGCCACCGCGTAGCCGTTGAGGGCCGTGCCGTAGGTGTGGCTGATTCTCGCCCCGTATTTCTCGGCGATGCTCTTGCCCGTCGCGGACAGAGCGCTCGTTCCCCCCTCGATTCCGCCCGCGGGTCTTTCCTTGAGCGTCACTATGTAGCTTCCGCCGACGGAGCCGGGAACGCCGGCGCCGAGTATCTGCCCCTCCGGGGCGGCGTGCGCGGGCAGGGTGATGGCCGAAAGCACCGCGGCCGTCGCGACCGCGGTGAGACCTCCCGCCCGGCGCAGACGCCTGTCTCTCGTCTGTGCCATGACTTGGGTTCCCCTCCTTGACGGCGCACTCCGGCCGATGCCGGTCCGCCGTGGACCGAGGTCGGCGGGTACGCCACTTGGCAGCCTCTCGTGCGGTGTGAAGCGCCACAAGGCCACACAGGTGGGCGGAATCGGCCATACCGGCCATGAGGGACACGTGAAAGTTGCGGCGAATTTCCGCCGAAGTAACCAGGGGAGTGATCGCCGACGGCTCGGTCTGCGCGGACCTCGATGCGCCGTAGTTGCGGAGGCCCTCTCGCCGCTACCGTCGTGGGTGACGAAGGGCGCACAAGGACGTGCGTCCCCTATTGGCGCACGTCCTGGTTACCGTTCTCCTGCCGCTTCCGTCCTCCGTTACGTCCTTTGTGAAGTGAAGGTGGCATCAGTGAAGGCAATCCGTAGGTTCACCGTCCGCCCCGTACTCCCCGAAGCCCTTCACCCGCTCAGTGACCTGGCACGCAACCTGCGCTGGTCCTGGCATGCCGAGACCCGCGATCTCTTCCAGTCCGTCGACCCCGAGCGCTGGGCCGCCTCCGACGGTGACCCCGTACGCCTGCTCGGCAGTGTGCCGCCCGGACGTCTCGCGGAGCTCACCGAGGACCGGCGTTTTCTGCGCCGGCTCGCCGCGGCCTCCGACGATCTGCGCGACTACGTGACCGGCGATCGCTGGTACCAGACCCAGACGGTGACCCCCGAACTGCCCGCCGCCATCGCCTACTTCTCGCCCGAGTTCGGCATCACGGCCGCGCTGCCGCAGTACTCCGGCGGCCTCGGCATCCTCGCGGGCGATCACCTGAAAGCAGCCAGTGACCTGGGTGTTCCGCTGATCGGCGTGGGACTGCTCTATCGGCACGGCTACTTCCGGCAGTCCCTGTCCCGGGACGGCTGGCAGCAGGAGCACTATCCGGTCCTGGACCCGAACGAACTGCCCGTGGTGCCGCTGCGCGAGAGCGACGGCTCACCGGCCCAGGTCTCGCTGGCCCTGCCCGGCGGGCGCGCGCTGCGGGCCCGGGTCTGGCTGGCGCAGGTGGGCCGGGTGCCGCTGCTGCTGCTCGACTCCGACGTGGAGGAGAACGACCTCGGGGAACGCGGGGTGACCGACCGGCTGTACGGCGGCGGCAGCGAGCACCGGCTGCTCCAGGAGATGCTCCTGGGCATAGGAGGGGTGCGCGCGGTACGGACGTACTGTCGGCTGACCGGCCATGCGCGGCCCGAGGTGTTCCATACGAACGAGGGGCACGCGGGGTTCCTGGGTCTGGAGCGGATCGCCGAACTCGCCGACGAGGGGCTGGACTTCGAGGCGTCCCTGGAGGCGGTCAGGGCCGGCACGGTCTTCACCACCCACACCCCCGTGCCCGCCGGAATCGACCGCTTCGACCGGGAGCTGGTCGCCCGCCACTTCGGTCCGGACGCCGAACTCCCGGGCATCGACGTGGAACGCGTCCTGGCCCTGGGCATGGAGACCTATCCGGGCGGTGAGCCGAACCTCTTCAACATGGCGGTGATGGGGCTGCGTCTCGGCCAACGGGCCAATGGTGTCTCGCTGTTGCACGGTCACGTCAGCCGGGAGATGTTCTCGGGGCTGTGGCCGGGCTTCGACCCGGACGAGGTGCCGATCACCTCGGTGACCAACGGCGTGCACGCGCCGACCTGGGTGGCGCCTGAGGTCTTTCGGCTCGGGGCCCGGCAGATCGGCGCCCAGCGCGCCGAGGACGCGATGACGGTCGGCGGCTCGGAGCGCTGGGACGCGGTGGCCGACATCGCGGACCAGGAGATCTTCGATCTGCGGCGGGTCCTGCGGGAGCAGCTGGTGGTGGAGGTACGGGAGCGGCTGCACGCGTCCTGGCTGCAGCGCGGCGCCGGCAGTGCCGAACTGGGCTGGATCGACGGCGTGTTGGACCCCGACGTCCTCACCATCGGCTTCGCGCGGCGCGTCCCCTCGTACAAACGCCTCACCCTGATGCTGCGCGACCGCGACCGGCTGATGGACCTGCTGCTGCACCCCGAGCGGCCGATCCAGATCGTCATCGCGGGCAAGGCCCACCCCGCCGACGACGGCGGCAAGCGCCTGATCCAGGAGCTGGTCCGGTTCGCGGACGACCCGCGGGTTCGCCACCGCATCGTGTTCCTGCCCGACTACGGCATGGCGATGGCGCAGAAGCTGTACCCGGGCTGCGACATCTGGCTGAACAATCCGCTGCGTCCGCTGGAGGCGTGCGGGACGAGCGGAATGAAGGCCGCGCTCAACGGCTGCCTCAACCTGTCGGTCCTGGACGGCTGGTGGGACGAGTGGTTCCAGCCCGACTTCGGCTGGGCGATCCCGACGGCCGACGGTACGGCGACGGACGACGACCGCCGTGACGACCTGGAGGCGGCGGCGCTCTACGACCTGCTGGAGCAGCGCGTCACCCCGCGCTTCTACGAGCGCGGCCAGGGCGGACTGCCCGACCGCTGGATCGAGATGGTCCGCCAGACCCTGACCCACCTCGGCCCGAAGGTCCTGGCGGGCCGGATGGTCCGCGAGTACGTGGAGCGCCTGTACGCCCCCGCCGCCCGCGCCCACCGCTCCCTCACCCCGGACACCGCCCGCGAACTGGCCGCCTGGAAGTCCCGCGTCCGCTCGGCCTGGCCGCAGGTCACCGTCGACCACGTCGAGGCGGCCTCCGCCACGACCACCGCCGAACTCGGTACCACCCTCTCCCTCCACGTCCGCGTCGGCCTCGGCGACCTCACCCCCGACGACGTCGAGGTCCAGGCCGTCGCGGGCCGCGTCGACTCCGACGACCGCATCGCCGACGCGGTGTGCGTACCCCTCAAACCGACGGGCGGCCCGGACGGGGAAGGGCGCTGGTCGTACGAGGGGCCACTGTCCCTGGACCGGACAGGGCCCTTCGGCTACACGGTGCGGATCCTGCCCACGCATCGGCTTCTTGCCTCGGGCGCGGAGCTGGGGCTTGTGGCGGTTCCTTCGGAGGAGCTGGTGGAGGGGGCGGGGGTGTTGATGCGGTGAGCGGCTGATCCACGACACGAGGTGAGGTGCTCAGCGGGAGCGGGTCAGATCTGTTCGAACGGGGCGCACAGCCTCCGCAGCACCTTCCCGCACCGCTTGGCGTACGCGTGCTGGAAGCCTCGGGTCGCCGGGCCGCCGGCGCGGGCGTACCACTTGGCGGCGCGGCTGAAGGCGGTGATGGTGAGCCAGACGGTGCCGTCGCCGGTGCGGGTGATCTCGAAGGCTTCCTCGCCGGACTCCGGGTGGCCGGGGAGGGTGCCGTACGCCCAGGCAGTGCGGCGGTACTCCTCGACCGTCCAGACGACGCGGCAGGGGGCTTTGATCGGGCCGATGCCGACGATCACGTCGACTCCGGGGGCCGCCTTCGCCGCGTCGGAGGTGAGGGTGACGCCGCTCAGCTCCCGGTGCATCTCCCAGGTCATGAGGGCCTCGGACGCTCGGCGGAAGACGGCTTCGCCTTCGCCGATGCGTGTGCGGACGTGGAGGCGGTGAAAGCCCGGGGGGCAGCGGTCCTCGCGGGTCGCGCCCACGTCCTCGTACGTGTAGGGCATGGGGCACAGCGTAGGGCGGTACCCGGAGTTGCCTTCTCTCCGGGTACCGCCCGTCCGCTATGTCAGGCTACGTTGACCGCGGTCCACGCCGCCGCCACGGCCGCGTACTCCGTGCTCGTGGATCCGTACAGCGCCGACGCCGCGGACAGGGTCGCCGTGCGGGCGCCCGCGTAGGTGGTCGACGACGTCATGTACTGGGTCAGGGCCTTGTACCAGATCTGGTTGGCCTTGTCCCGGCCGATGCCGGTGATCGTGGAGCCGTTGTACGTCGGGGAGTTGTAGGACACCCCGTTGATCGTCTTGGCGCCACTGCCCTCCGAGAGGAGGTAGTAGAAGTGGTTCGCCGGGCCGGACGAGTAGTGGACGTCCAGGTTCTTCAGCGTCGACGACCAGTAGTTGGCAGACCCGCCGTCCTTGCTCGGCTGGTCCATGTAACGCAGCGGGGTGCCGTTGCCGTTGATGTTGATCTTCTCGCCGATGAGGTAGTCACCGACGTCGGAGGCGTTGGCCGTGGAGAACTCGACCGCGGTGCCGAAGATGTCGGAGGTGGCCTCGTTGAGGCCGCCGGACTCGCCGCTGTAGACGAGCTTCGCGGTGTTGGCGGTGACGCCGTGGGTCATCTCGTGGCCCGCCACGTCCAGCGAGGTCAGCGGCTTGATGTTGCCGGACCCGTCGCCGTACGTCATGCAGAAGCAGGAGTCGGACCAGAAGGCGTTGACGTACGCGTTGCCGTAGTGGACACGCGAGTAGGCGGCGACGCCGTTGTTCTTGATGCCGCTGCGGTTGAAGGTGTTCTTGTAGAAGTCCCAGGTCGCCTGCGCGCCGTACGCGGCGTCGACGGCCGCGGTCTGGTCGGTGGTCGAGCTGGAGGCCGCGCCGGTGCCCCAGGTGTCGTCCGCGTCGGTGAACAGGGTGCCGGTGCCCGAGCTGGTGGTGTGCGACAGGTTGTACGTCTTGTGGCTGCCGCGCGAGGTGTCGGTCAGTTGGTAGGTCGAACCCGACAGCGTGGTGCCGAGGGTGACCGTGCCCGAGTACAGGCTCTTGCCGGTGCCGGTCTCGATGCCCTGGTACTCGTAGAGCTTCGCGCCGGTGGCCGCGTCGGTGATGACGTGCAGCTCGTTCGGGGTGCCGTCCTCCTGGAGACCGCCGACGACCGTCTCGTACGCGAGGACGGGGGTGCCGTCCGCCGCCCAGATCACCTTGCGGGGCGCCTGGGAGGCCTCGGTCTTCTCCGAGCCGGCGGCCTTGGCGGCGGTCAGGGCCTGCGTCTCGGCCTTCGAGGAGGTGACGGCCGGCGTGAGGGAGGCCACCTTGATGGTCGCCTTCGTGGCCTTGGTGACACCCTCGGTCTTGCCGGACGCGCTCTCGTGGACGACCAGGTCGCCGCCGAGGACCGGGAGTCCGTCGTACGTGCGCTCGTAGCGCGTGTGGACCGTACCGTCCGCGTCCTGGCTGACGTCCCTGACGACCAGCTTCTCCTTGGCGCCGAGACCTATCTCGTCGGCGGTCTGCGGAGTCGCGGCCTGCGCCTCCTGGATGAGCGAGGTGCGTGCCGACGTGGACAGCTGGATCTGGGCGCCGGGGAGGGTCGGCTTGGCCGCGGGGGCCGCCGACGTGTCCGCGGAGGCACCGGTGGTCATACCGGTGGCGAGCAGGGCTCCGGCCGCGACAGCGGTGGCGATGGCCAGAGTGGTGCGCTTGTGACGCGCGTAGAGGGGGGTCACGCGAACTCCTTTGTGGGGCGACCGGACGGCATGGGGTGTCCGAACGGAAGGTGAAGTTGCGGTACGGGTGAGCCGTGCGGTGGAAGAGTGGCATCTAGGGCGCGTACATGTCAGGAGGTCTCTTGAATCTTGGCCGGAAAGCGTCCATTGGATGAAGATCACGGTGTGCGATGGGGGCCCGGTCTCCGTAAAGGAGACGTCAAAGCAAACTCCGGACCAGGCAAAAGAGGGCGCCGTCCCGGGGAGTTGAACCTCCGGGACGGCGCCCTGTCTGTGGCGGACCCGCTACGGGAACGTCAGTTTCCAGCTGTTGATGTAGCCGGTGTCGATGGCCGCGTTGTCCTGGACCCTCAACTGCCAAGTGCCGTTGGCGACTTCGGAGGACGCGTTCACCGTGTAGGTGGTGTTCAGGTTGTCCGTGCTGCCGCCGGTGCCGTACGCCTTGAGCGTGTACGCCGTTCCGTCGGGAGCGACCAACTGCACCTGGAGGTCACCTATGTAGGTGTGCACGATGTCGACGGCCACCGCGAGGTTCGCCGGCGCGTTGCCGGTACGCCCGGTGACGGAGATCGGCGAGTTGACGGCCGCTCCGTTGTCCGGAATCGATACGTCGGCCGTGTTCTCGAACGAGGTACCGCCACCGCCTCCGCCGGGCCGGGCACCGACCGCGACGCCCGCCCAGGCGTTCTGTACCGCCAGGTACTCGGCGCTCGTGGTGCCGTACAGCTCACCCGCCACCGCGAGCGTGCCGGTGCGCGCCGCCGCGTAGTTGGTGGTCGTCGTGAACTTCGTGGTGAGTGCCTTGAACCAGATCTGCTCCGCCTTCGCGCGGCCTATCCCGGTGACCGGGAGCCCGTCGGCGGTCGGTGAGTTGTACGAGACGCCGTTGATGACCTTGGCGCCGCTGCCCTCGCTCAGCAGGTAGAAGAAGTGGTTCGCCGGGCCCGAGGAGTAGTGGACGTCGATCGAACCGATCCCCGAGTACCAACTGTCCTTGGACGCGCCGTCCTTGCTCGGCTGGTCCTGGTAGCGCAGCGGGGTGCCGTTGCCGTTGATGTTGATCTCTTCGCCGATGAGGTAGTCACCGACGTCGGAGGAGTTGGCCGCGTAGAACTCGACCGCGCTGCCGAAGATGTCGGAGGTGGCCTCGTTCAGGCCGCCGGACTCGCCGCTGTAGACGAGGCCCGCCGTGTTCGCGGTGACACCGTGCGTCATCTCGTGGGCGGCCACGTCGATCGAGGTGAGCGGGTTGGCGTTGCTGGATCCGTCGCCGTACGTCATGCAGAAGCAGCTGTCGGACCAGAAGGCGTTGACGTAGTTGTTGCCGTAGTGGACCCGGGAGTACGCGCCCACCCCGTCACCCTTGATGCCGGTGCGGCCCTGCACGTTCTTGTAGTAGTCCCAGGTCAGCGCGGCGCCGTAGTGCGCGTCGGCGGCTGCCGACTCCAGGTTGGACGCGAGGCCGTTGCCCCAGATGTCGTCGGGGCCGGAGAAGAGCGTGCCGGTGCCGGAGGTGGCGCGGTTCAGGTTGTACGTCTTGTGGGCGCCGCGTGCCCCGTCGGTGAGGTTGTACGTCGTGCCGGACTGCGTGCTGCCGAGCGTGACCGTGCCGGAGTACACCGTGTTGCCGGTGCCGGTCTCGATGGCCTCCCACTCGTACAGCTTCGCGCCGGTGGTGGCGTCCGTGACGACGTGCAGCTCCTGCGGGGTGCCGTCGTGCTGGAAGCCGCCGATGACCGTCTCCCAGGCCACCGTGGGCGTGCCGTTCGCGGCCCAGACGACCTTGCGGGGTGCCCGGTTGACGTCGGGGCTCTTGGCCTTCTCCGCCTTGGCGGCCGCCAGTGCCTGCTTCTCCGCCTTGGCGGCGGGCAGCGCGGCGGTCGTCGTCGCCGGCTTGATCGCGGACCGGGTGGCCTTGGTGACGCCCTCGGTCGCGCCCGACTTGGCGGTGTCGACCACCAAGTCGCCGCCGAGGACGGGGAGTCCGTCGTACGTGCGCTCGTAGCGGGTGTGGACCGTGCCGTCCGCGTCCTTGACGACGTCACGGACGACGAGCTTCTCCTTGGCGCCGAGGCCCAGGTCGTCGGCGGTCTCCGCCTTGACCGCCTCGGCGTCGCGGATCAGCGCGGCGCGCTGCGCGGGGGTGAGTTTCACGCTGAGGGCGCCCGGGTTGACCTTGCCCGCGGCCGACGGTGCCTTCTCCGGGGCGGCGGTCGCGGCGCCCGACTGGACGGCCGTGGCGATCAGGGCGGCGACGCCCGCGAGGGCGACGGCTGCGGCTCGGCGCCGGGTGGTGCGGGAGGTGCGTCTGTGCGGGGAGCTGCTTCTCAACACTGACTCCTTCTGCGTGGCCGCGGGTCGCACGGCCAGGGGAGACCGGACGAACGGTGACCGTCCGGGCAGAACAGGGCGGTACGCGGAACCAGGTGCGGGTGCAGGTGCGGAGGTGCTGTGGCACGACACTGCGGTGTTGCCCGTGGTGCTGTGGGGTTGCTGTGAAGTAGCCGAGGGAAGAGTTGCAGGGGAATGCGCTGTCTGTCAGGACCGTGTCAATGAATTGGCTGGAAATGGTTCGTTGTCCGGATGGTCGTGTTCGGTATACGGAGCGTTGGTCGAGCCCGGCCGGCGCCGTCCCGGTCGCTCGAAAGCCGATCGGGAGTTCGGAAACCGGCCGGGAACCCGGAGCCCGGTCGGGAGTTCAGAGGTTGGCCGGGAACCCGGAGCCCGGTCGGTGGTTCAGAGGTTGGCCGGGAGTTCGGAAACCGGCCGGGAGCCCGGAGTCCGGTCGGGAGTTCAGAGGTTGGCCGGGAGTTCGGCGGCCGGTCGGTGGTTCAGAGGTTGGCCGGGAGTTCGGAAACCGGCCGGGAACCCGGAGCCCGGTCGGGAGTTCAGCGGTTGGCCGGGAGTTCGGAGCCCGGCCGGGAACTCAGAAGCTGGTCTCGGGGATGGCGTCCAACGCCTGGCCCCACTCCGGGTACTTGGCGACCTTCGCGAGAGCGATCGCCATGACCTTCTCGCCGAGACCGGGATCCGGGTCGTCCGACAGGCGGATCGCCGACAGCTTCGCGAGGCGGGGGAGGATCACCAGGTCGCCGTCGAGATGCACCTGGTCGTGCATGTACCGCTCCAGCGCCGCCAGGTCCTCCACCCCCACGCAATACGTGTGCGTGAAGCCGCTCGCCGGATCGCCGAGATCCTGGCCCACCACCCCGAACGAGGCCGACTCGACGGTCGAGGTCCGCCTCATCGCCGCCAGCGCCTCGGCCTTCTCCTCCTCGGTCGTTCCGTCCTTGAAGCTGAACCGCAGGATGTTGACGATCACTGGGACTCCCCTCGGAGATACTCGACAAATCTGAACCAGCGAGTTCAATTTAACGGTCCGATTGGTTCAGTACAAGGCGGTATCCTGCGGAGGTGACAACGACAACTCGGGCCTCGCGAGGGCGAATCGACAAGCGGCAGGCGATCCTGGACGCCGCGTTCACCGTCTTCGCGCGCCGGGGTTACGCGAACACCTGCGTGCAGGAGATCGCCGAGGAGGCGGGCGTCGCCAAGCCGACGGTCTACAACCACCTCAGCGACAAGGAGACCCTGTTCCGGCGCGCGTTGGAGGCCGCGGCGGACGAGGTGTCGGCCGAGAACCTCGCCATCGTCGAGCGCCTGCGCGACCCCGGCGACGACCTGCCCGCGGCCCTGGAGGACGTGTCGTACCGGCTGCTCCAGGTGTGCTGCGGCGAACGGGCCCGCGCGCTGCGCTGGCTGACGTACTCCCAGGTCGGCGGCTTCCCCGACCTCATCGAGGCGGTCCAGAGCCGCACCTCGCAGCGCGTCGCCGAGTCTCTCGAGGACCGGCTGGCCCGGCTCTCCCTCGCCGGGCGGCTGCGCCCGTGCGACCCGGCGCAGGCCGCGGAGCAACTCCTCGCGCTGCTCACCGGACCCATGGAGGCCCGCACCCGGCTCGGCACCCGCAAGGCCTCCGCCGCCGAGACACGCGCGGTGGCACGGGCGGCGGTGGACACCTTCCTGCGCGCCTATGCGGTCACGTAGGGGACGGGCGCTCGCCGTGCCATGAGTGCCAGAGCGCCGCGTAGGCGCCGTCGGCCGCCACCAGGTCGTCATGCGTGCCGAGTTCGGTCAGCAGGCCGTCCTCCATGACGGCCACCCGGTCCGCGTCGTGCGCGGTGTGCAGCCGGTGCGCGATGGCGATGACCGTGCGCCCTTCGAGTACGGCGGCCAGCGCGCGCTCCGTGTGGCGGGCGGTCGCCGGGTCGAGGAGCGCCGTGGCCTCGTCGAGGATGAGGGTGTGCGGGTCCGCCAACACGACGCGCGCGAGGGCGAGTTGCTGGGCCCGCGAGCCGTCCGTGGGATGTCCGCCGGCGCCCAGTTCGGTGTCCAGGCCGTCCGGCAGCTCCCCGGCCCAGTCGTCGGCGCCGACCACCGCGAGGGCCGCCCACAACTGCGCGTCTGTGGCCGCCGGTTCGGCGATCAGCAGATTGTCGCGGACCGTGCCCAGGAACACGTGGTGCTCCTGGGTGACGAGGACGACCTGCTGTCGCAGCTGCTCGGGATCGAGGCCGACGATCGGCACCCGGCCCACCGTCACCGAGCCGGAGCGCGGTGCGTCGACGCCCGCGAGCAGCCTGCTCAGGGTGGTCTTGCCGGCGCCGGAAGGGCCGACCACGGCCAGTCGTTCTCCGGGCCGCACGGTCAGGTTCACCCCGCGCAGCACCTCGCCGCCGCGGTCGTACGAGTAGCGCACGTCCGTCACATCGATCCGGTCGTCCACCGGCAGAGGGGAAGGGGCCGACGAGCCGGCCCGCGGGGCCCGGGCAAGCCCCTCCACCCGGGCGAAGGAGGCACTGCTGCTCTGCAACTGCTCGACCCGGTTCAGGATCGTGTCCAGCGGGTCGACGAGCTGCATCAGATACAGCGCCGCCGAGACCACCGCACCCAGGCTCATCGCACCCCGCGCGTGCAGCGCGCCGCCCATCAGCAGCACGCCGACCACCGGGACGATGTACGAGATCTCCACCAGCGGGAAGAACACGTTGCGCAGGAACAGCGTGCGCATCCGGGTCAGGCGCAGTGTCTCGATCGCGTCCCGGCTCGCGGCGGTCCGGCGCCGCTGCAGCCCGAAGGCCTCGACGGTGCGGGCTCCCTCGGCTGTGGCCGCGAGGATCTCCGCGACCTCCGACGTGGCGGCGCCCTCGGCGAGATAGGCGGTACGCGCCCGGCGCAGATACCAGCGGGTGGCGAACCAGATGCCGGTGAGGCCCAGCACCCCGCAGCAGCCGAGCAGCGGGTCCAGGAAGAAGACCGCGCCCAGGATGAACAGTGACTGGACCGAGCAGATGAGCAGTTCGGGCCCGGCGTCGCGCAAGGTGGTGCCCACCATGGCGACATCCGCGGTGCCACGAGCCGTCAGATCACCCGTACCGGCCCGCTCCACCACCGAGGCGGGCAGCGCGAGCGCCCGCTCGACGAACTCCTCGCGCACCCGCGCCAGCGTCCGCTCCCCGAAACGGTGTCCCACATACCGGGCAGCCCGCGCCAGCAGCAACTGCGCCAGCGCGCACACCAGGATGACGAGCGCCAGCCGGTCCACGACGGCGACCCCGCCCCCGGCCCGTACGTCGTCGATGATCCGGCCGAGCAGCCACGGCCCGGCCAGACCGGCAGCCGCGGCCAGTGAGTTGAGGGCGAGTACGCCGGTGAAGGCACGCCCGTCCGCCCGGACCAGCCGGACCGCGGCCCGGCGCACGTCGGCCTGTTCGGCGACGGGCAGATGCACGCTCATCGCACGGCCTCCTCATCCTGTACGTCGGTTTCGCGGGCCGTGAGTTGCTCTACGTCGGTTTCGCGGGCCGTGAGTTCCTGTACGTCGGTGTCGCGGGCCGTGAGTTGCTCTACGTCGGCGTCGCGGGCCGTGAGTTCCTGTACGTCGGTGTCGCGGGCCACGAGTTGCTCCACGTCGGTGTCGCGGGCCACGAGCGCCCGGTATCCCGGCTCCTCGTCGAGGAGCTCACGGTGGCTGCCGGTGGCCGCCACCTTGCCGTCCACCAGGTAGGACACGGTGTCCACCTGGTCGAGCAGCAGCGGCGATGTGCTGGTCACCACCGTCGTACGGCCCTGCCGCGCGGCCCGCAGCCGGGCGGCGACGGTCGCCTCGGTGTGGGCGTCGAGAGCCGAGGTGGGTTCGACCGCGAGCAGCACCTCGGGATCGGCCAGGAGCGCCCGCACCAGGCGTACCCGCTGCCGCTGGCCGCCGGAGAGGCTGCGGCCCTGCGCGTCGACCTTCGAGTCGAGCCCCTCCGACAGCCCGATGACGACGTCGTCCGCGACGGCCGCGTGCACGGCCTCCGCAGTGGACTGCTCATCCTGGTCACGACGGCCGGAGACCAACTCGCGCAGGGTGCCCGCGAACAGGTCGGCCTCGTTGTCCGCGACCAGGATCCGTGCCCGCACCTGCGACAGGGGGATCTCGTCGAGGCGTACGCCGCCCCAGGTCGCCGCCGACTGCGCGTACCGCCCGAGCCGGTCGACCACGGCGGCCGAGTCCCCCGGACGGGCGCCGACCAGCGCCGTCAGCTTCCCCGGCGCCACCTGGACGCCCGACTCCGGATCGCGCAGCGTCGAGGGGACCGCCGGAGCGTCCCGGCTGCCGCCGTCGGTGGCCAGTGGCTCCAGCGCCAGGAACCGTACGACCCGCCGGGCGGCCACCAGCCCCCGGCTCAGCTGATAGCCGCACTCGATGAAGAACGCCACCGGCATCACGAGCACCGCGACATAGCCGTACACGGACACCAACTCGCCGATGGTGATGGACCCTTGAGCGGCCAGCCGGGCCGCAAGCCAGGTCACGACGGCAAGGAACACCGTCGGCAGCCCGAGGCCGAGCGCCTGGATCCAGCTCGTCACCGCCCCGACCCGGTACCCCTGTGCCCGCAGCTCCTGCGAGTCGCGGCGGAAGGAGTCGGCGAACAGCCCTTTGCCACCAAGGCCGTTGAGGACACGCAGGCCGCCCGCCAGGTCGCCGATCCGGGCGGTCAGCACACCCTGCCGCTCGCGGTACTCGGTCTCCGCGCCCTGCAGCCGCCCCATCATCGGTCCGAGGAACACGGCGATCACCGGCACCCCTAGCAGGATCACCACGGACAACTGGACGGAGACCGACAGCAGCAGCGCGGCCACCACGCCGTAGGTGAGGACCGCGGCCACGCCGGGGCCGACGACGGTCAGCGACGTGGCGATCGTCTGGACGTCGCCGACCCCGATCGTGACGACCTCCCCCGCCCCCACCTGCCGCGACAGCGCGCCACCCAGCCGGGTCGCCTGCGCCAGCACGACCTTGACCGTACGGAAGTTGGCGTCCATCCGGACCTGGGTCATCGTGCGGTGCCGCAGGACAGCCAGCAAGGCGTTGAACACCCCCGCCCCCAGCAGCGCGGCGGCCCAGCCAAGGAGCGCCGCCCGGTCACCCGGCTCCAGACCGTCGTCGATCGCGCGCGACAGCAGATACGGCGTCAGCGCGAGGAGCCCCATCCACACACTGGCCAGCAGCGCCCCCGCCACCGACCGGCCCGCCTGTCTGGTGCACAGCCACCACAGATACCGGCCGCCGCTCCGACGGTCGGGCGTGCCTGGATCCTCGTACGCGTCGATCATCCGCTCCCACTCTCCGGCTCAGGTCTTTCCGACGAGCTATACGAGACTGTCCCGCCACGCCCGGTGCAGATCCGCGAACCTGCCGGTGTCGGCGACGAGTTGGTCCGGTGTGCCGTCCTCGACCACTCGCCCGTGCTCCATCACCAGCACCCGGTCGGCGATCTCCACCGTGGACAGCCGGTGCGCGATGACCACTGCGGTGCGGCCGCGCAGGACCGTCAACATGGCCCGCTGGACCGCGCGTTCACCCGGCACGTCAAGGGAGCTGGTCGCTTCGTCGAGGATGAGGACCGCCGGGTCGGCGAGCAACGCCCGTGCGAAGGCGACCAGTTGACGCTGGCCCGCCGAGATGCGGCCACCCCGCTTGCGTACGTCCGTGTCGTAGCCGTCCGGCAGGGAGCTGATGAAGTCGTGGGCGCCGATCGCCTTCGCGGCGCGCTCGATGTCCTCACGGGTCGCGTCGGGGCGGCCGATGGCGATGTTCTCGGCGACCGTGCCGGAGAACAGGAACGCCTCCTGGGTCACCATCACCACCCCGCGCCGCAGTTCGGGCACGGACAGCTCGCGCAGGTCGACGCCGTCCAGCAGGACCCGGCCGTCCGAAGGGTCGTAGAAGCGGGCCAGCAGCTTGGCGAGCGTCGACTTGCCGGCGCCCGTCGAGCCGACCACCGCCACCGTCCGACCGGCCGGGAGGGTGAGGTCGAAGGTGGGCAGGATCTCCCCGCCGGTGCGGTACCCGAAGCGGACGCCGTCGAAGACGACCTCGCGGCCCGGGTGTTCGGAGGCGAGGGCGGGCAGCTGCTTCGGCGCGGCCGGCTCCGGCACGGAGGGGACCTGGGCCAGCAGGCCCGCGATCTTCTCCAGCGAGGCCGCCGCCGACTGGTAGGAGTTGAGGAACATGCCCAGGCGGTCGATCGGGTCGTACAACCGGCGCAGATACAGCACCGCCGCGGCCAGCACACCCAGCGCGAGCGAGCCCGACGCCACTCGGTACGCGCCCCACAGCACCATCCCCGCCACCGCCGTGTTGGCGACCAGCCGGGAACCGATGACATAGCGGGCCATCTCCAGAATGGCGTTGCCGTTCGTCCGCTCATGGTGTCGGTTGAGCGTCCCGAACTCCGCGTCGTTGGTGGCCTCGCGGCGGAACGCGCGCACCGGGCGAATGCCGTTCATCGTCTCCGCGAACTTCACGATCACGGCGGCGATCGCGGTCGAACGGATCGCGAAGATGCGGCCCGCGCGGTGCTGGTAGAGACGGATGAGCAGATACAGCGGCACGAAGGACGCCACCGCAAGCGCGCCCAGGCCCAGGTCGAGCCAGAGCAGCATCGCCGAGATGTAGACGAAGGACAGGATGACCGTGACGAGCTCCTGCAGGCCCTCGGTGAGCAGTTCGCGCAGCGACTCGACATCCGTCGTGGAGCGGGAGATCAGCCGTCCCGAGGTGTAGCGCTCATGGAAGTCGATGCTGAGCGCCTGGGCGTGCCGGAAGATTCGGCCGCGCAGGTCGAGCAGCACGTCCTGGTTGACGCGGGCGGAGGCCAGGATGAAGGCGTACTGGAGCACGCCGGAGGCCACCGAGCAGAGCAGGTAGGCGACGGCCACCGCGATCAGCGGGCTGTTGTCGTCGCTCCGATACGCCGGTACGGCACGGTCGATGGCGTATGCGACGAGCAGCGGGCCCGCCTGGACCGCGGCCTGCTGGAGCAGAAGCAGCGCGGAGGTCAGGATCACGCGGGGCCGGAGCGGGGTGAGCAGGGAGCGCAGGAGCGCGGCCGTCGCGCCCGGGGGCGTGGGGAGGGTGTCGCGGTCGAAGGGGTCCGTGGACTGCGGGGGGTCCTCCACGGGCCTGTTCCTGCCCCTGCGCTTGTCCTTGCCCGGCGCGGTCGTCGTCTGCGCCGTCATCGGTCGTCCTCCTCGGTGCCCGACATCAGGTGGGCGTACTCGGCGTTCGTGCGCAGCAGTTCGTGGTGGGTGCCGACGGCGGTGATACGGCCGCCGGAGAGCAGGGCGACCCGGTCCGCGAGCAGGACCGTGGACGGGCGGTGCGCCACGATCAGCGCGGTCGTCTCCGCCAGTACACGGCGCAGGGCCGCCTCGACCGCGGCCTCCGTGTGGACGTCCAGCGCCGACAGGGGGTCGTCGAGGACGAGGAAGCGGGGGCTGCCGACAACCGCTCTCGCCAGCGCGAGCCGCTGCCGCTGGCCGCCGGAGAGGCTCAGGCCCTGCTCGCCGACCTGGGTGTCCGTGCCCTGCGGGAGCGCGTGCGTGAAGTCCGCCTGCGCGACGGCGAGCGCCCGGTCCAACTCGGCTGCGCCTGCCGTGTCCTCGGCCCCCATGAGTACGTTCTCCCCGACGCTGGCCGAGAAGAGGGTGGGTTCCTCGAAGGCGACGGCCACGCGCGTGCGGAGTTCCTCGCGGGGCATGGTCGCGATGTCCTCGCCGTCCAGCGTGATCCTGCCCGAAGTCACCTCATGGAGGCGGGGGATGAGGGCGGTGAGCGTGGTCTTTCCGGTGCCGGTCGCTCCTACCAGGGCCATGCTCTCGCCCGGGCGGATGTGGAGGTCTATGCGGTCGAGGATGGGCGGGGAGTCGGCGGGGGCGTCGGGGTAGCGGAAGCGGACGTCGTGGAACTGGAGGCCGCCGGTGCCGGGGCCTTCCGGCTGTCCGCGGTGCGTGGCGGTCTCGGCCTCCTCCTCCTCGTCCATCACCTCGAAGTACCGCTCCGTGGCCGTCGCCGCCTCCTGGCTCATGGCGAGGAGGAAGCCGATGGAGTCGACGGGCCAGCGCAGCGCGAGGGCGGTGGAGAGGAAAGCCACCAGCGTGCCCGCGGAGAGATGGCCGTCGGCGACCTGGACGGTGCCAAGGACGAGGGCGGCGCCGATGGCGAGTTCGGGGAGGGTGACGATGAAGGCCCAGATGGAGGCGAGGAGACGGGCCTTGGCGAGTTCCGTGCCGCGCAGGGTGCGGGACAGCTCGCGGAAGGCGCGGGCCTGACTGCGATGACGACCGAAGCCCTTGATGATGCGGATGCCGAGCACGCTCTCCTCGACGACCGTCGTCAGGTCACCGACCTGGTCCTGCGACCGCCGGGCGATCTCCGCGTACCGCCGCTCGAAGAGCCAGCAGACGATGATCACGGGGACGGCGGGCGCGAGCAGCACCAGTCCGAGCGTCCACTCCTGGGCCAGCATGATGGCCACGCCCGCCAGGATCGTCACGGAGTTGACCAGCAGGAAGGTCAGCGGGAAGGCCAGGAACATGCGCAGCAGCATCAGGTCCGTGGTGCCCCGGGACAGCAACTGACCGGAGGCCCAGCGGTCGTGGAACGCGACCGGCAGCCGCTGCAGATGCCGGTACAGATCCGCCCGCATCGCCGCCTCGACCCCCGCCAGCGGCCGTGCCACCAGCCACCGCCGCAGCCCGAACAGCACGGCCTCGGCGATTCCGAGCAGCAACAGACACAGCGCGCCGAGCCAGACACCCCGCGTGTCGTGGCCGGCCACGGGACCGTCCACCATCCACTTCATGACGAGCGGGAACACCAGCCCCGTGAGGGACGCGAGGACCGCGACGAACGCGGCGGTGAACAGCCGCGCCCGCACCGGCCGTACGTACGGCCACAGCCGCAGCAGGCTGCGCACGGTCGAACGGCCGCCCGTCTTCGCAGGGTCCTTGGTGGCTACAGGTGTTGTCGGCATCAGCAGGGAGCCTACGGATCGGCACTGACAACGCCCACCGAGTTTTGGCCGTACCCGGATCGGCCGCCGGTCCTACGACCTGCGTGTGTGAGGGGCCGTACGGCGAAGACCCGGGGGGTCGTACGAGGGCATCAACCGATCGGCTGATGCCGTTCGAGCGGGACGGCCGATGGTGGCGGGCCCGCTCCGCCGGGAGCCTGGGGACATGTCATCCACACCCGTCATCGAAGTGACCGATCTGCGAAAGTCCTACGGCGGCCGACCGGTCGTCGACGGTATCTCCCTCGCTGTGGAGGAGGGCGAGATCTTCGGCGTCCTCGGCCCGAACGGCGCCGGAAAGACCACCACCGTCGAGTGCGTCGAGGGACTGCGCGTCCCCGACGGGGGCCGGGTCCGGGTCACCGGCCTCGACCCCGTCGCCGACCACGCCCGCGTGGCGCGCGTGCTCGGCGCGCAGTTGCAGGAGAGCGAGCTCCAGGCCAAGCTCACCGTCCGCGAGGCCCTGGAGCTGTACGCCGCGTTCCACGAGAAGCCGGCCGACTGGCGGCCGCTGGCCGAGCGCCTCGGCCTGACCGACAGGCTGAACTCCCGGTTCGGCAAACTCTCCGGCGGCCAGAAGCAGCGCCTGTTCATCGCGCTCGCGCTGATCGGCAACCCCAGGGTCGTCGTCCTGGACGAGCTGACCACCGGCCTCGACCCGCGTGCCCGCCGGGACACCTGGGAGCTCATCGAGGACATCCGCGCGAACGGCGTCACCGTCCTGCTGGTCACCCACTTCATGGAGGAGGCCCAACGCCTGTGCGACCGGATCGCCGTGATCGACAAGGGGCGGGTGGCCGCCCTGGACACCCCCTCCGGCCTGATCCGGCGCTCGGCGGGCGCCACCGTCATCAGCTTCACGCCGTCCCGGCCGCTGGACGACGGTGACCTGAACGCGCTGCCCGCCCTCGCGTCGGTCGAGGACAAGGACGGTCTCATCACGCTCTCCGGCACCGACGAGACCGTGAACGCCGTCATCACCCTCCTCGCCCGGCACCACATCACGGCCCACCAACTCCGCGTCACCGACGCCACGTTGGACGACGCGTTCCTCGACCTCACCAAAGGCGCCGCGACGGACTCCGCGCAGGACGCCACGAAGGAGGCAGCGGCATGAGCACGGCCGTCGTCGACACCGCCGTACTGAAGACCGAGATCCGCCTCCTGGGGCGCGAACCGGGCAGTCTCTTCTGGACCCTGCTGTTCCCGACCCTGTTGCTGGTGATCCTGGGCTCCATCCCGTCCTTCCGCGAACCCGAGGCCGGTCTGGACGGGCTGCGGACCGTCGACGCCTACGTCCCGGTGGCCGTTCTGCTCGGCCTGATCGTCGGCGGAATCCAGGCGATGCCCCAGACCCTCACCGGCTACCGCGAGCGCGGCATCCTGCGCCGGATGTCCACGACACCGGTCCGGCCCGTCGCCCTGCTCTCCGCACAGATGCTGGTCTACGGCGGTGCCGCGCTGGCGTCCGCGCTGCTCGCCCTCGCGGTCGGCCGGCTCGCCTTCGACGTGACGCTGCCCGAGCAGCCCTTCGGATACGTCCTCGCGCTCGTCCTGACCGTCCTGGCCGCCCTCGCACTGGGCGCGGTGATCTCCGCGCTGTCCCGGACGACGAAGATCGCGGGTGCCGTCGGGTCCGCCGTGTTCTTCCCTGCGATGTTCTGCGCGGGGGTGTGGATGCCGGTGCAGGCCATGCCGGACGTGCTGGCCCGGATCGTCGGCTACACGCCGTTCGGCGCGGCGGCCCAGGCGCTGAACCAGGCGGCGGCGGGGGACTGGCCGGGTTGGGACCACCTCGGCGTGCTGGCGGCCTGGACCATCCTGCTCACGGCCGGCGCCGGGCGCTGGTTCCGCTGGGAGTAGGAGGGCCGTGCAGACTGGGTGCATGACCGCGGCGGACACGCAGATCGAACGGCGCTGGCAGCAGGTGCACACCTGGGGGCCGTACGGGCTGCTCGCCATCGGTGCCCTCCTCGCAGCCGTCAGCAGCGAACTGATCGGTGCCCCCGGCGAGTGGTACGCGGCCGGGGGCCTGGTCCTCGCCGCGATCGTGCTCCAGCTGTGGTGGAACGGCACCCGCTCCCGCAGGGCAGGGCACGGCCGGATCCCGTCCCGGGCCGGGACGGCGTACTACGTCGTCCGCTGGGCGATCGCCTTCGCGCTCACCTGGATCAACCCGTTCTTCGCGTTCTACGCGGCCACCGGCTACATGGACGCCGACGAGCTGATTCCGGGCATGTGGCGGCGGCTCGGGCTGTTCGCCAGCGCGATCACCGTGGCTGGCGCGCAGTCCGGCGGGCTGCCGCCGAAGAGCGTGCCCCAGTGGATCGGGTTCGCCGGGCTCCTGGTCGCCAACTCCGCCCTGCAGACGGTGGTCGCCCATCTCACCGAGCAGGAGGAGCAGCGCTCCCACCAGCGGGCCGAGACCATCTCCGAACTCGAACGCACCAACACGGCGCTCCAGCAGGCCCTCGACGAGAACGCCGCCCTGCACGCCCAACTCCTCGTCCAGGCAAGGGAGGCCGGGGTCGCCGACGAACGCCGTCGGCTGGCCGCCGAGATCCACGACACCATCGCGCAGGGCCTGACCGGCATCATCGCCCAGCTCCAGGTCGTCGCGAACGCCCCCGACCTGGACATCGCGCGCACCCACCTGGACCGCGCCGCCGGCCTGGCCCGCCACAGCCTCGGCGAGGCCCGCCGCTCCGTGCAGAACCTCGCCCCCGTCGCGCTGGAGAACGACGGACTGCCCGACGCCCTGAAGAACACGGTCGCCGAATGGGGTGAACGCACCGGCGTACGCGTCGAGTTCACCGTCGCAGGCCCGGCCGAGCAGCTCCACGACGAGGTCTCCGCGACCCTCCTGCGCATCGCCCAGGAAGCCCTGTCCAACACCGCCCGGCACGCCCGCGCCACCCGCGCAGGCGTCACCCTCACCTTCCTGGGCGACGAGGTCATCCTCGACATCCGCGACGACGGCCGCGGCTTCGACCCCCTCGCCGTCCGGCAGCGCACCGGAACCGGCGGCTTCGGCCTCGACGGCATGCGCGCCCGCGCCGAACGCATCGCGGGCCACCTCACCGTCGAGTCGGAGCCGGGCCACGGCACCGCGCTGTCGGCTCGCGTACCGTTGGTCCGCCATGACCCATGACGCACCGACCCATGACGCACCGATCTCCCTGCTGATCGTCGACGACCATCCCGTCGTACGGGACGGCCTGCGCGGCATGTTCGAGTCGGCACCCGGGTTCGCCGTGCTCGGCGAGGCCGCCGACGGGGTCGAGGCACTCGAACTGGCCGCCTCCCTCGACCCCGACGTGATCCTGATGGACCTGCGGATGCCGGGCGGCGGCGGAGTCGAGGCGATCGCCCGTCTCGCCCGCACCGGCGCTCGCGCCAGGGTCCTCGTCCTGACCACGTACGACACCGACTCCGACACCCTCCCGGCGATCGAGGCGGGCGCGACGGGCTATCTGCTGAAGGACGCGCCACGCGACGAACTCTTCACCGCCGTCCGCGCGGCGGCCCAGGGCCGCACCGTCCTCTCCCCGGCCGTCGCCTCCCGTCTGGTCTCCGCGGTCCGTACTCCCAGGACACCCGGTAAGGAACCCCTCTCCGCGCGCGAGCGCGAAGTGCTGGCCCTGGTCGCCAAGGGCACCTCCAACCGCGAGATCGCCCGTGTCCTGTTCATCAGCGAGGCCACGGTCAAGACCCACCTCACCCACCTGTACGCCAAGCTCGGCGTCAAGGACCGGGCAGCCGCTGTGGCGGTGGCGTACGACCGGGGGATCCTCGGCTAGGGCCTCATGGCCCCCATGGCCTCTCACCCCACCACCCGCAGCAACAGCACCGCCCGAGCCGGCACCGTGACCCCCGCCCCCGCCCGATGCACGACCCCGGGCGCCTCCGCCTGCGACTCCCGTGAGGTGTCCACCACCACCTCGTACCGTGAGGCCCAGGGTGGGCCGGGCAGGACGAAGCTCACCGGCCGGTCCCCGGCGTGCAGCACGGCGAGGAAGCTGTCGTCCACGACGGGCGCCCCGCGCGCGTCCCGTCCGGGGATGTCACGCCCGGACAGATACATGCCCAGCGTCGCGGCGGGCGCGTACCAGTCGCGCTCCGTCATCTCCGTGCCCCGGGCGGTGAACCACGCCAGGTCGCGCAGGCCGTCCACGGAATGCGCCCGCCCGGAGAAGAACGCCCGCCGCCGCAGCACGGGATGCTCGTGCCGCAACGCGATCAGCCGTGACGTCAGCTCGAACAGCGCCCGCCAGCCGGGATCCTCGAGGTTGGACCAGTCGACCCAGCTGACCTCGTTGTCCTGGCAGTAGGCGTTGTTGCTCCCCCGCTGGGTCCGCCCGAACTCGTCGCCGGCGACCAGCATCGGGACCCCGGTCGACAGCAGCAGACTCGTCAGCAGGTTCCGCAACTGCCGTCGCCGCAGGGCCCGTACGCGCTCGTCGTCCGTCTCTCCCTCGACCCCGCAGTTCCAGGCCCGGTTGTCGTCCGTACCGTCCCGGTTCCCCTCGCCGTTCGCCTCGTTGTGCTTGCGCTCGTACGAGACGAGGTCGCGCAGCGTGAAACCGTCGTGCGCGGTCACGAAGTTCACCGAGGCGTACGGACGGCGCCCGCCCCAGGCATAGAGGTCGCTCGATCCCGAGAGCCGATACCCCAGATCCCGTACGTCGGGCAGCGCGCCCCGCCAGAAATCCCGTACGGCGTTGCGATAGCGGTCGTTCCACTCGGTCCACAGGGGCGGGAAGGCGCCCACCTGATAGCCGCCGGAGCCCACGTCCCAGGGCTCCGCGATCAGTTTCACCCGGCGCAGGACCGGATCCTGCGCGATGACCGCCAGGAAGGGCGACAGCATGTCGACGTCGTGCATGGACCGTGCGAGCGCCGCGGCGAGATCGAACCGGAAGCCGTCGACCCCCATCTCGGTCACCCAGTACCGCAGCGAGTCCGTGATCAGCCGCAGCACATGCGGCTGCACCACATGGAGCGTGTTGCCGCAGCCCGTGTAGTCCGTGTATCGCCGGGCATCGGACTGCAGCCGGTAGTACCCGCGGTTGTCGATACCGCGCAGCGACAGCATGGGCCCCAACTCGCCCGCTTCCGCCGTGTGGTTGTAGACGACGTCGAGGATCACCTCGATACCGGCGGTGTGCAGTGCCCGTACCATCCGCTTGAATTCGCCGACCTGCTGACCGGTGGTCCCGAAAGCGGCGTAGCCGGCGTGCGGCGCGAAATAGCCGATCGAGTTGTAGCCCCAGTAGTTCTTCAGACCCTTCCGCAGCAGATGGTCCTCGTGCGCGAACTGGTGCACCGGCAGCAGTTCCACGGCCGTCACGCCCAGCCGCACCAGGTGGTCGATGGCGGCGGGGTGTGCCAGTCCGGCGTAGGTGCCGCGGAGTTCCTCCGGAATCCCCGGGTGCAGCCGGGTGAACCCGCGCACATGCAGCTCGTAGATCACCGAGTCCGCCCACGGGGTCTTGGGGCGGTGGTCGTCCGACCAGTCCTCGTCGTCGTGGACGACGACGCCCTTGGGGACGTACGGCGCGGAGTCCCGGTCGTCGCGCACGGTGTCCGCGACCTGCTGCTGGGGCCAGTCGCGGACATGCCCGTACACCTCGGGCGGCAGACTGCTGTAATCATTCCCTTTGGCACCGTCCACGGCGCGGGCGTACGGGTCCAGGAGCAGCTTCGCCGGGTTCCAGCGGGCGCCGGTCCAGGGGTCCCAGCGGCCGTGCACACGGAAGCCGTAGCGGCGGCCGGGGAGCACTCCGGGTACGAAGCCGTGCCAGATCTCGTGGGTGAGCTCGGTCAGCGGGGCCCGGATCTCGGCGCCCTCCTCGTCGAAGAGGCACAGCTCGACGGCCTCCGCGCCGCCCGCCCACAGCGCGAAGTTGGTGCCCGTGACGCCGTCCGGGCCGACGCGGAAGCGCGCACCCAGCGGGGTCGGGGCACCGGGCCACACGGACACGGCGGGCGCCGCCTGCGCCGCGCCGTTCATCAGAGGGACGGGCTGCGCGGGCACTACGCGGCCCGCGGCATGCCCCTCCTGTACTGCCTCCTGCTCGGGTGCGCTCGACACCGGTCAGCCTCCCGCGGCTCGATGGAACGCAGCGAGAAGGGGCGTGTGGCGTCCCGGCCACCGTCCCCCCGTCGTGTCGTCCTCCCCACTGTTCTGCCCAGCGCTTGGCTCGCACTCACGTTTCCCCGGAGGGGCGCAGTCGTTGGGCCCCCTGTGAAGCACGTACAGACACGCGCTCGGCGCGCAGGGGCCGCGCTGGCCGCCACACTGACCTGGGCCGGACTACTGGCGGGAGCCTCCGCCTGCACGTCGAACGGGATGGACGAGGTCCTCGGCAAACCGCCGTCGCCCGAGGACGTCATCCGCGTCTCGCCCGACGACAACAGCAAAGCCGTCCGCCCCGACGAGACACTCCAGGTCCGGGTGCCCAGCGGGCGCCTGGAGTCGGTGCGGGTCGTCAAGGAGCAGGACGCGCAGGAGTCCTCGGTGCCGGGCCGCATCTCCGAGGACGGACTGCGCTGGCTGCCCCACGACGAGGGGCTCGCGCTCGCCGCCAGGTACACCCTCGACGTGGTGGCCATCGATGGGTACGGGCGCCGCTCGGCCCGGCACACGACGTTCACGACGTACGTCCCCGACGAGCGGTTCATCGGATACGTCACCCCGGAGAACCGCTCCACCGTCGGCACCGGAATGATCATCTCCCTGGAGTTCAACCGGGAGATCGAGAACCGGGCCGCCGTCGAGCGCGCGATCCAGGTGAACGCGAAGCCGGCGGTGGAGATCCGTCCGCACTGGTTCGGCAAGGACCGCCTGGACTTCCGGCCGGAGAGGTACTGGAAGCCGGGCACGGAGGTCACGGTCACCCTGGGGCTGCGGGATGTCGAGGCGGCCCCGGGCGTGTACGGGCTGCAGTACAAGACCTTCTCGTTCACCGTCGGCCGCAGCCAGGTCAGCCTCGTCGACGCCGCCGACCACACCATGGACGTACGCCGCGACGGCGAACTCCTCGCCACCGTGCCGATCACCGCGGGCGCCCCCAAGAGCACGACGTACAACGGGAAGATGGTGGTCACCGAGATGCTGGAGGTGACCCGGATGAACGGCGCCACGGTCGGCTTCAAGAAGGCCAACGGCAAGGGTGAGTACGACATCCCGGACGTCCCCCACGCGATGCGCCTCACCGACTCCGGGACCTTTCTGCACGGCAACTACTGGGCGGACGGCGTCTTCGGCAACACCAACGTCAGCCACGGCTGCGTGGGCCTGAAGGACGTGAAGGGCGGCAGCTCGGACACCCCGGCGGGCTGGTTCTTCGACCGCAGCCTCATCGGTGACGTCGTCGAGGTCGTCAACAGCAAGGACAAACAGGTCGCTCCCGACAACGGGCTCGGCGGGTGGAACGTGAACTGGAAGCAGTGGAAAGCGGGTGGCGCGGTGAAGTAGGACGACAAAGGGGTACGCGCACGGGCCCCGGCCCGCCCCCCACACGGCCCAAGTTGGGACTGAACGGTGACAATCCGGGGGAGCCATCGCTTCCGGCCGTGTGATTAATTAGCGCGATACGCGCGGGACGCGCTGGGGTGCGGGCCTGACCAGGCCGTGCGAGGGGAGAACGAACGTGAACGGGCGACCGATATCGGGGCCTTCGGTTGGACCGCGGACACACAGACGCAAGGGGATCCTGGCACTGCTGCCGGTGGTGCTGTTGCTCGCCGTGACCGCGTGCGGCGGGGGAGGGGACTCGGACTCCGGGTCCGGGGACGGGAAGGGCAAGGAGACCGGGAGTTCGGCGACGGCGGACACCAAGATCTCGCAGGCTGTCGTGACCATCGCCCCGAAGGACGGTGCGGGCGACGTGGCCACCAGCGGCGCCCTCAAGGTGACCGCGGCCAAGGGCAAGCTGACCGAGGTCACCGTCGAGGACACCAAGGGCAAGGAAGTCGAGGGCGAGATAACGGGCGGGGGCGCCAGCTGGACGCCCTCGACGCATCTCGCCTCCGCCACCAAGTACAAGGTCCACGCGGTGGCCGAGGACTCCGGCGGTCGTGCGGCCGCCGAGGAGTCCGCGTTCACCACGCTGACCCCGAAGAACACCTTCGTCGGCATCTTCACGCCCGAGGACGGCTCCAAGGTCGGCGTGGGAATGCCCTTCTCGGTCAACTTCACGCGGGGCATCACGCACCCGGAGGACGTCGAGAAGGCGATCACCGTCAAGACCGAGCCGGCCGTCGACGTGGAGGGCCACTGGTTCGGCAACGACCGCCTCGACTTCCGTCCCGAGGAGTACTGGAAGGCCGGCACGAAGGTGACGGTCACGCTCAACCTCGACGGTGTCGAGGGGCGGCCCGGTGTCTACGGCGACCAGGCCAAGACCGTGTCCTTCACGGTCGGCCGCAGCCAGGTCTCCACGGTCGACGTCAAGACCAAGACGATGACGGTCAAGCGGGACGGCAAGACCATCAAGACCATCCCGGTGACCACGGGCAAGCCCGGCTACGACACCTGGAACGGCCAGATGGTCATCACCGATCGCCTCGAAGTGACCCGTATGAACGGTGAGACGGTCGGCTACGCCGGCGAGTACGACATCAAGGACGTACCGCACGCCCAGCGTCTGACCACGTCGGGCACCTTCATCCACGGCAACTACTGGGGCGGCGACGCCTTCGGCAACTACAACGCCAGCCACGGCTGCATCGGTCTGAAGGACGTCCGCGGTGGCTACGACGGTCAGGTGGCCGCGGCCTGGTTCTTCAACCAGTCGATGACCGGCGACGTGGTGGTCGTGAAGAACTCCAACGACCGGACCGTCGACCCGGACAACGGCCTCAACGGCTGGAACATGTCCTGGGAGAAGTGGAAGGCCTGAGTCCTGGTGACGGCGGGCCCGGTGTGCTGTGACTGAGCACACCGGGCCCGTTGTCGTTAACCGCCACTAACCTGCTCCCATGACTGTGCATCTTGAAGTTGCCGAGGGCGTCGGCACCATCCGGCTCGACCGTCCGCCGATGAACGCGCTGGACGTCGCCACACAGGACCGCCTCAAGGAGCTCGCCGAGGAGGCCACGGCCCGGGACGACGTGCGCGCGGTGGTGCTGTACGGCGGGGGGAAGGTGTTCGCGGCGGGCGCGGACATCAAGGAGATGCAGGCCATGGACCACGCGGCGATGGTCGTACGGTCCAAGGCCCTGCAGGACTCCTTCACCGCCGTGGCCCGCATCCCCAAGCCGGTCGTCGCGGCGGTCACCGGGTACGCGCTGGGCGGCGGCTGTGAGTTGGCGCTGTGCGCGGACTACCGCATCGCCGGCCAGAACGCGAAGCTCGGGCAGCCCGAGATCCTGCTCGGTGTGATCCCCGGCGCGGGCGGCACCCAGCGGCTGTCCCGGCTGATCGGCCCGTCGCGGGCGAAGGACCTCATCTTCACCGGGCGGATGGTGAAGGCCGACGAGGCGCTGTCGCTGGGCCTGGTGGACCGGGTGGTCCCCGCCGAGGAGGTGTACGCCCAGGCGCACGCGTGGGCCGCGCGGCTGGCGCAGGGACCCGCGATCGCGCTGCGTGCCGCGAAGGAGTCCATCGACGCGGGTCTCGAGACCGACATCGAGACCGGGCTCGCGATCGAACGCAACTGGTTCGCGGGGCTGTTCGCGACGGAGGACCGGGAGCGGGGGATGCGGAGCTTCGTGGAGGACGGGCCGGGGAAGGCGAAGTTCCGCTAGGTCGGCCACCGTGCGGCCGCTGGATCGTCCGCCGCGAGTCCGGCAAAACTCGCACGACAAGTTCCGCTTATCCACTTGCAGTTGACGGGATGTCTTACCCGGCGTCCCCCGAAGGGCTGGATTATGCGAGCCTTAAGGCAACCTTAAGACTGCCGTGTCGGGGAAGGCTGGGGATTGCCCTCAAACAGGTAGTCCCAGCAGGTCAGATGGGCTGGGGCGAGGTCCGAACTGCCTTTGGCATATGCCGATCAGATGCCGTGGAATGGGAGGTTCCGGGGGGCGTATTCCTGCGGAACGGCCCCGAAGGGGGCTCTGGGCGGCCATGATGGGGGCATGGCGGGGCTGGAAGGTATCGAACCGCCGCGGCGGCACGGGAGTGCGACCGCGGCGCGCTGGACGCCTGCGGTCGAGGACGAACAGGCGCTCAGGGCGGTCGAGTTGTTCGGCAATCCGGTCGAGGCGGAGGTGCCGCTGCCGTCCCGCCCGGAGTCCGCGGCCACCGCGCGGCGGCTCACCCAGGTCGTCGTCCTGCGGCACTGGGGACTCTCGCCGAAGATGACGGAAGACGCCGTCTTATTGGTCTCCGAACTCGTCGGCAATGCCGTACGGCACACCGGCGCCCGTGTCTTCGGGCTCCGTATGCGCCGCCGCCGGGGGTGGATCCGCATCGAGATCCGCGACCCCTCACGCGGCCTTCCCTGTCTGATGCCGGTCCACGAAATGGACCTGAGCGGCCGTGGCCTCTTCCTTGTCGACAAGCTCTCCGACCGCTGGGGCGTCGACCTACTGCCCCGCGGCAAGACCACCTGGTTCGAAATGCGCGTCGCCGACCGCTGATCCCGCCCGTCCCGACCGTGCGAAAGCCCCGACCGCTCAGCGAGCGACCGGGGCTCCGAGGCGCCGCGGAACGAATTGGGGTGTGAACCGCGACACCGGCGACAACCAAAGCCCGGGTCAATGGGTGGAGGTCGCACCGCCGACTATCGCAGACGTGGGTGACCGAGCCCCAGGCGCCTCGCGCCCCACGCGTCCGCCATACCCCTCAGGGCGCGGTGAGCAGCGCCTCCGCGCCCACCGGGACGTAACCGGCCGCCTGGAACGCCCGCAGACTGCGGGCGTTCCCCGGTGACAGCTGGGCCCACACCGGCTCGCCCCCGCCCAGCTGCCGCGCCGCCGCGGCCAGCGCACGCCCCAGCCCCCGATGCCGTACGGCCTCGTCCACCTCCACCGCGGCCTCCAGCCGCCCGGCGACCCCACGCCCCAGGATGAGCACCCCGCCGTCGGCGGCCCACACCCGTACCTCGTCGCGATGCCTGAGCGCCCGTGCGACCCGGTGATGCTCGGGATCACCGATCTCGGTCAGCGCGAGTGGTGGCTTCCCCGGGAGCGGCCCGGCGACGGCGAGCAGGTCGATCGTGTCGTTCGAGCGTGCCGTCCGGTCCATGAACGCGGCGAGGAACCGCGGATTCATCGTCGCGGCGAGCGCGTCGCAGTCGATCCGGTCCAGGGTGTCGCGCACCCACTCCTCGTCCTCGTCGGTGAAGACGACGGAGTGCGCGGTGAAGGCGAGGACTCCGGCGTCACGGTGGGAGTGCTGGCGCACGACGGTCGTGCCGCCGTCGGCCGGCGGGAAGACGCCCCGCGCCGCCGCGTCCAGAATGTCCCGCAGAGTGTCAGCCATGACGCCCCGTCCCTCTCGCTTGAGTCTCCACCCACTGGAAGGCCCAGACTCCCAGACATGATCGAAGACGGCGCCGGACTGTTCACCATCGGCGAGCTCGCCCGGAGCACGGGTCTGTCGGTGCGCACCATCCGTTACTGGTCCGACGAGGGTGCCCTGCCCCCGGTGGCCCGTTCGGCGGGTGGCTACCGGCTGTACGACGCGGCCTCCGTGGCCCGCCTCCAACTCATCCGTACGCTGCGGGAGTTGGGCCTCGGACTGAACGAGGTAGGCCGTGTCCTGACGGGCGAGACCACGGTCGCGGAGGTCGCGGCCACGCATGTCGCCGCCCTGGACGCGCAGATCCGATCGCTGAAGGTGACCCGGGCGGTGCTGTCGACGGTGGCGCGACGCGGCTCGACCGCAGAGGAGATGACCCTGATGAACAAGCTGGCGCGGCTGTCGGCCGCCGAACGGAGTCGGATCGCCGACGACTTCACGGAGGAGACCTTCGCGGGCCTCGACAACGCGGACCCCGACATCCGCACCCGGATACGGTTCAGCATCGCCGAGCTGCCCGAGGACCCCACGCCCGCGCAGGTGGACGCATGGGTGGAGCTGGCCGAACTGATGCAGGACCTGGACTTCCGTGCACACATGCGGAAGATGATCGAGTTCAACGCGGCGGACCGGGGGACGGAGGAGCCGGCCGGTACCTCCCTGTGGTTCATGAGCCGACTGATGCAGCTCGCGGTCGAGGCGCGGGAACGGGACCTCGCCCCCGAGTCGCCCGAGGCCGAGGAAGTGCTGGCCGCGCTGCTGGGCAACGCCGACCGAACTGTCGTACTGGAACGCATGGAGTCTGCCGCGCAGGCGGAAGTGGCCCGCTTCCGGGAGCTGAACGCGCTGGTCCGTGGCACGGAGCCGCTGTCCGCCCACCGCGAGGAGTTCGCCTGGGTGGTCGCCGCACTCCGCGCTCGGGCCGCCCGTTAATCTGACCTCCGTACACACGGCGGTAATGCACTACGAAGGGGCGGATCGGTGGCGGACATCGAGGAAGCACGCAAGCATTTCGAGCGGATCGACACGGACGGGGACGGGTTCATCACCGCTGCCGAGTTCAAGAGCGCCCTCGCCCAGGGCGGGGACTGGAACGTCACCGAGGCGGTGGCGGAGGCCGTGATCGCCAGCCGCGACCTCAACGGCGACAAGCTCCTGTCGTTCGAGGAGTTCTGGGCCCACCTGAACAAGTGAGCCATGCGGAGAGGGGCGTCGCCGTGCCGCGGGGGCGCCCCTCTGCCATGGGCTGCCGACCCGGGTCACTCGTTCGCCGTAGGTCTCGGTAGCTCGCGGAATAGCGGGGTCGGTGCCCGGGGTTGATGATCTGCATCAGGAGCATCCACCCCAGAAGGGTCTGTCTCATGAAGATCGGCATCATCGGCGCGGGCCACATCGGCGGCAACCTCACCCGGCGTCTCACCACCCTCGGACATGAAGTCTCCGTCGCGAACTCCCGCGGCCCGGAGACCCTCGCCGGCCTGGCGGAGGAGACCGGGGCGACAGCCGTCAAGGTCGAGGACGCGGCGCGCGGAGCCGAGATCGTCGTGATCACGATCCCCGTGAAGGCAGTGGCGAACCTGCCCTCCGGGCTGCTCGACGAGGCGGCGGACGGGGTCACCGTCATCGACACCGGCAACTACTACCCGCAGCAGCGCGACGGCAGGATCGCCGCCATCGAGGACGACGGCCTCACCGAGAGCCGCTGGACGGCCCAGCAGATCGGCCACCCCGTCATCAAGGCCTTCAACGGCATCTACGCCCAGAACCTCCTGGACCTCCCGCGCCCGGCGGGCGCCCCCGACCGCATCGCCCTCCCGGTCGCCGGCGACGACGAAACCGCCAAGCGCGTCGTCCGCGCCCTCATCGACGAGCTCGGCTTCGACACCGTGGATGCCGGCGGCCTCGACGACTCCTGGCGCCAGCAGCCCGGCACCCCCGTGTACGGCCTCGCGGAGGACACGGCCGCGGTGACGAAGGCCCTGGCCGACGCGTCACCGGAGCGTTCGGCGGACTTCCGCGCCTGACGTCGCTCGGCAGGCGAAGGGGAGGGGCCGCACTGACTTCCCGTACTGCGGTGCCGTGTGTGGGCCGGAGTCGGGGGTCAGCCGGCCTTGGCCCACGTCCGCAGTGCCGCCTTGCTGCTGAAGTCGGCGACGTTCCTGTCCAGGGGATCGTCGGTGTACTGGTGGAACCGCCACTTCGCCTTGATGCGCGGGTGCCCCGCAGTGACGTAGTCGGCGATCCACAGACCGTCGCCGGCGTACGAGGTGGTGTCGACGTTGAGCCAGTAGTTCCTGTTGGCATAGAGGAGCACCCGGTGGTTCGGGCGGAGTTCCTTCACCTTGTGGATGAAGCGGTCCTTCTCGGCGTTGCTCGCGTGGGTGCCGTCGCCGGTCGTCTCCCAGTCGACGACGAGCAGGTCGCCCGCTTTCTCCGGGGCCTTGCTGAGGAAGTACTCGGCCTGGGCGGTGATGTTGCCGGGCCACAGGAAGTGGTAGAAGCCGACGACGCAGTCCGCGTCACGGGCCGTCTTCACCTGGGCGGTGAGTTTGGGGTTGACGTACGAACGGCCCTCCGTCGCCTTGATGAAGACGAAGGAGAGGCCGTCGGTGTCGTACGCGGAGGACTGGTAGGCGCTGACGTCGATGCCTCGCAGCATGTGGGGTCTCCGGGCGGTGGGGGACTGGAGGGGTTGAACTCCAGCGTTCCCCCTGAGCAGCCCGTCACCCTTTTCACGCCGTCGCTGATCCGCTGACCGGTACGGCGTCAACCCATCGGTGAGGTCTTAGCCGTCCACCTCGTACTGCCCGACCTCCAGGAAGTAGCGCATCTCTTCCGGGGTGCCTTCCAGTGCCTGCCCCGCCGCCGCGCGCAGGGCATCGCTGATGCCGGGACGGGCGAGGATCGTCGCGATGGCGACGCGATCGTCCTCGGCCTGGGCGAGTCGACGGCCGGTCTCCAGGAAGTAGGTCCTGTCCG
>NZ_JBHXMF010000033.1:0-72190 GCF_042721055.1 Streptomyces sp. NPDC058470 | reverse complement strand
CGGCGGTGCCGTCGAGGGCCTTGCCGGCTTCCCTGCGTACGGCCTTGCCGGTGGCGGGGTCGGCCAGAATCGTGGCGATGGCGACGGTGTTGTCCTCGTCCTGGGCGATCCAGCGGCCGGTCTCCAGGAAGTAGGTCCTGTCCGCGGCGGTGCCGTCGAGGGCCTTGCCGGCTTCCCTGCGTACGGCCTTGCCGGTGGCGGGGTCGGCCAGAATCGTGGCGATGGCGACGGTGTTGTCCTCATCGGTCGGTTCCGTCGCGACCGACATGGTGACGGGTGCGGATGCCGATGCGGTGGCCGTGGCGAAGGACGGCGTGGAGAGCAGCAGGGCCGGGGCCAGCGCGCCCGCGGCCACGACGAGCGCCGCACGGGTCAGTCTCATGTTCTTGTCCCCCCATGGGTGATGACTCACTGACTGTTCCTCGTCAGCGACGAGATCATTTCATGGGCGTACCCCGCGCGACAGGCCCGGAATCGGCAGCTTTCATCAGAGGTTCACTGAACTCACCGGCGCGCATCGGGCCGACCCCGTGCACCGGTACCTGCTCCGGACGGCGATCCTCGGAGCACGGCTGCTCGACCGGCCTGCCAAGGAGTTCCTGGGCACGCCCCCCGGTCCAGGGCGCGAAGCAGGTTTCCCTTGCCTGGCGCATTGGTCTACTCCACGCTGGCGTCGGTCGAAGCCTCTGCGGAGTCGGCCGCGCACCGATCGTAGGGCCGCCGCCGGTCAGCATCGGCAGGTCGCGGTCATCGGACGAGGGGGATGGCATGTCGAACAGGTGCTGCCGCTGTTGCCGCAGAGCGAGATCGGCCTGCGGCCGCCGCCATCACCTACACGAGACGGGTATGGACGCCGATGCCGCCGGAGACGATCAGATTGTCCCCTGTTATGTAGCCGGCGCCGTCGGATGCGAGGAAGGCGACAGCCTCGGCAATGTCTTCGGCACGAAGGAAGACCTCATCGGCGGCAGCCAGGAGGGGTTCGTCACCCTCCTGACGGAAACCGTCCGCGAACAGCCCGTCGATGCAGGCGCCTGGGAGGCGTTACGTGCCGCGTTCAAGGCCGCGCTCTCCCTCCATACAGGTCCTGAGCGGGCGCTGGAGCGCTTCCGCCTGGTGCACACCACCGACTCGCTGCGCGCGGCCTATCTTGGGAAGCGCGTGCGCTGCCAGGAGGAGCTACTGCCACTGCTCGAAGCCAGACTGGCGCCTTCGGGGACGGACAGAGGGCAGGCCCGCGCCATCGTGGCGACAGCGTTCGCGTGCTTCGATGCCGCCACTGCGACCTGGCTCGAAGGCAACGGGCGGGGCGACATTCTTGACCTGTACGACCAGGGCCTGGCTGCGGTACGCAGCTAGGCCCTGTCGTCACATTCCCGTCGTCGCGAGGCAGACGGGAATGTGACGACAGGACCTAACGCTCTCGCAAACGGACCCTTGCCGCGGATGTGCGGCAGCTGCTGGCAAGTTATCCCGTGGTGCGCGGTGACAGCCGCTGTGTGATCCGGTCGAACAGATCTGTCAGCGGCTCACCGACTTCCCGGCCGAACTCGGTCAGCCCGTAGGTGACCTGGGGCGGCGTCGTCGGCTCCACCTCCCGCCAGACCAGGCCGTCCTGGACCAGCGCGCGCAGAGTCTGGGCGAGCATCTTCTCGCTGATGCCCTGGATGCTCTCGCGCAGCTCGTAGAACCGAAGGCTGTTGCTCCGCAAGGAGATCAGCACCCAGACGCCCCACCTGCTGGTCACATGGTCGACCACATCGCGCGCGGGGCAGTCGGTGTGAAACACGTCATACGGCTTCCCCGTCCCGGCCTGTCTGTGCTGCACGCCTTCCACCATGTCAGGAGCTTACCTCGGGGTATGTCCTTACCAAAAGTTAGCCCAGCTCCTAGCGTGCGGGCCACAGAGCACATGACAAGGAGCTGATCATGATCGTGGTGACCGGGGCTACCGGAAATATCGGCCGGCCGTTGACGCAGGCACTGGCCGAGGCGGGCCGGCAGGTGACGGCTGTGTCACGGCACGCGGCGGCGGTGCCGAACGGCGTCCGCCACGTGGTGGCCGACCTGACCGAGCCGGCCGGCCTCAAGCCCGCGCTGGCCGGGGCGAAGGCGCTGTTCCTGCTGCTCTCCGGCGACCTGCACGCCACTGGAGCAGGCCCTGCCGACATCATCGGCGAAGCCGCGGCCGGCGGGGTCCGCCGGGTCGTCCTGCTCTCCACGCTGGGCGTGGTGACCAGGCCCTTCGGCACCACGCGGATCGCGATGCGCGCGCTGGAGGACACGCTGCGGGAGTCCGGCCTGGAGTGGGTCATCCTGCGGCCGGGCGGCTTCGCCTCCAACGCTCTCTGGTGGGCCGATTCCGTCCGCACGCAACAGGTCGTCCCCGCGCCCTTCGGCGACGTCGGGGTGCCGATCATCGACCCGGCGGACATCGCCGCGGTCGCGGCGGCCTGCCTGCTGGATGACCTGCACACCGGCGGCGTCTACGAGCTGACCGGCCCGGAGGTGATCACTCCGCGCCGACAGGCGGCGGCCATCGCCGCCGCGCTGGGCTCACCGGTGAGGTTTCACGAGCTGACCCGCGACGAGGCCAAGGCCGCCATGACGCAGAGCATGCCGGCCGAGCTCGCCGACGACACCCTGGACATCCTCGGTTCCCCGAACCCGGCCGAACTGCGCGTCAGCCCGGACGTCGAGCGGGTCCTCGGCCGCGCCCCGCGCCCCTTCGCCGACTGGGCCACCCGCAATGTCGCCGCGTTCCGCTGAGACAGGCGATGACATGTTCATCGGCGTCGACGCCGATGTGTCCGACCTCTACATCGGGCAGCCGACCGATGTAGAGGTCGCGCCGCCGCGCCTGGCGATGGTCTCCGACAACGCGCAGGCCGGTCCCCAATGGCGCGCTCGGCGCGGACAACAACCTGCTGTCCGGTCTCGACGGCCCGCACAACCGCAAGACCGGCCTCGAAAGTCCACAACCTCCTCATCGACTACCTGGCGCCGCTGGACGGCGTTGAAGGACGTGGCCCTCTGCGGCAACGGCTTCACCGCCCCACCCAGCCCGCAGCCCGTTTCTCTGCTCCGACCACGCCGCTCTCGCGGGCACGGCCAACCAGCTTCGGCATCTACACGGCCGAACCCGGCACCCAGGACGCCGAACGCCCGGCCCTCCTGTCCGTAGTGGGGACACAGCCAAGGATCGGATGAGCACCCTGCCCGGGCCACGGGCGGGCCGCCACCGAACAGGTCCTGTGGCAGGTCGTCCTCCGGGTTGCGCAACCGGTTCGCCCCCACCACCGGTACTGACAGGCCGAGCCGCCCCAGGACCTCATGAGTCCGGTCCGGACCATGACGTGGACACCCCCGGATCGCCGATACCACCGTCCGCACGCCGCTGACCAGCCCATTGGTCAGCGTGTTCAGGTTGTGTTCAGGCTCGGACGAGCCTTGGGCAACTCGGGTACCGGAAGCGCCAAAACTCTGGCAAAGGGGTCTGGGGCAAGCACTGGGCCCCGTGCCATCGTGCCTGCCATGACGACAGATCACCTCACTCACGACCGACCTCCGCGCTCCGCGCGACACGCGGCGAGCAAGGTGCCGGAGGTGACCGTCTACTTCTGGATCATCAAGGTGCTGACGACCGGCATGGGCGAGACGGCCTCCGACTGGCTGGCCCACCTGTTCGGCCCGATCCCTGCGGTCGGCCTCGGCGGCATCGCCCTGGTGGCCGCCCTGACGGTGCAGTTCGCCGTCCGGCGGTACGTGGCCTGGATCTACTGGACCGCGATCGTCATGGTCAGTGTGTTCGGCACGATGGCCGCCGACGTCCTGCACGTCGGCCTCGGCGTGCCCTATGCGCTCTCGACCCCCTTCTTCATGGCCGCGCTGGCTGCCGTCTTCGCCCTCTGGTACCGCAGCGAGAGCACCCTGTCCATTCACAGCGTGCACACCCGGCGTCGCGAGATCTTCTACTGGGCCGCCGTTCTGGCCACGTTCGCGCTGGGCACCGCCGCGGGCGACCTGACCGCCACGATCGGCTTCGGTTACCTGGGTTCCGCCGTCCTGTACGCCGCCGCGATCTCCGTTCCGGCCGTCGCTCACCGCTGGGGCAGCCTGAACGCGGTCGCCGCTTTCTGGGCGGCGTACGTCATCACCCGCCCGCTCGGTGCCTCCGTCGCGGACTGGATGGCCCTCGGCCATGACCGGGGCGGGCTCGGCCTGGGTCTGGGGCCGGTCACGCTGTCCTGGACGGTGGCCATCCTCGGCTTCGTCGGCTATCTGGCCGTCTCTCGCAAGGACGTCGGCCACGATATGCCGTGACGTCCGGTACCGCCTGCGGGGCTGTCCGCCGCCGGGATCCGCGCGTTGCCCAGGCTCCAAGAGCCGTGAGGCGAACGGGGGCGGAACGTCGGCCCCCAGACGCGGGCCGTCGAACGTGACCCTCAAGTGGCCTGGTGCGTCCAGGAGTTCCGGTGAGCCGGCGGCGCTCCGTGTACGTCGTACGTCGTAAGTAGTCCCCGGCGATGGCGACGATGCGCGATCGGCGGGAGCGTGTCGACCTCGATGCGTCAGGCCGGGCGGGGCCATCCGTGGTCGCGCAACCGGCCTACCTCGTAGCCCCGTTGCTCACAGGTGTCGAGGATGCGGGGGAGCGCGCCCAGGGCGGAGCGCCAGGCGCCCGGGGCGGACGTGCAGTCGGAGTCGTGGAGCAGGATGGTGCCGCCGCCGTCCAGGTCGGATGTGACGGTGTGATGGACGGATGCCGGTGTGGCGCGGGCGGTCCAGTCCTCACCCCAGCAGGTCCACAGCACGGGGGTGAGACGGAGGCGGTGGGCCCCGAGATGGGCGGCGGTCGACATGACGCCGTACGGGGGCCGGAACAGGGTGGGTTGCAGTCCGGTGATGTCGGCGACGGTGTCACGGGCGCGGGCGAAGTCGTCGTACGTGGCGCGGGGGCCGCGTAGCAGCAGCGGGCGGTGCAGCCAGCCGTGGATGCCGATTTCGTGTCCCGCCGCGGCGATCTCGCGGACCAGGCCGGGCGAGCGGTGCGCCTCGCGGCCCAGCAAAAAGAAGGTCGCCCGGATTCGGCGCGCGGCCAGGAGGCGCAGGAAGTGCGGGGTGGACAGCGGGTCGGGTCCGTCGTCGAAGGTCAGGGCGATGTGGTCCGGGCGGCCCCGGCCCGAGAGGCGGGGCATGGTGCGGTTGCGCAGTGGCCCGAAGGTGGAGATGGCGGGTGCGCAATGGGCGGCTGCGAGGGCGGGCAGGGCGGCGAGAGCGGCGGTACGGAGCAGCCGTGCGGCGGTCACGAGTGAGGGCCCTCGGTGTGGGAGGGGAGGCCCGGGGGCGGGTCGTCCGCGTCGTCCGGGTCGAGACTGTGCCCGATGGCGTGGATCATGCCGGGGCCGTCGTACGCGGTGGCGATCCCCGTGCCTACGGCGCAGGCCCACACCGCGGATGCCACGGCGGCTGTGGCGAGGAGTCGGCGTGCCCCGCGGCGCCGTCGACGCGCGGTGGGCCGGGCGGGCAGCGGAGGCGTACCCGCGTGGTGAACGCGCGCTATCTCCGCGGCGGGTCCGCCGTCGGGCTCGGCGGCGAAGAGGGCGAGCCCGACCGTGCGTTGGCTCAGTCCGAGCGAGCCGTCGATCAGGTCGCACAGCACGGACTTGAGGCCGGCCGGGTCACGGATCCAGACGGCCGCGCCGGCCTCCTCCAGAGCAGCGGCGTTGGTCAGACCGTGGCCCGGTATGCACCGGTAGCTCGCCACGGGCAGACCGGTGGCGAAGGCCTCCAGGGAGCTGAGCCCGCCGGCGTTCTGGACCAGCACGTCGGCGGCGTGCATCAGGGCGGGCATGTCGTCGACCCAGCCATAGGCGTGTTCGATGCCGTCCGCTCGAAGCCGCTCGGCCAGCGTCTCGTTGCGGCCGCAGACGACCACGGGGACGGCGGCGCCGCAATCGCGCAGTTCCAGGGCGACCTGCCGGACGGGGCCGACCCCCCAGGAGCCGGCCACGAGCAGCGCCAGCGGAGCGTTCTCCGGCAGCCCGAAGCGTGCCCGGGCCGCGTCGCGCTCCCGCGCGCTGCCGGGACGGAACCGCGGATCCACCACCGGGCCCCCCACCCTGACGTTCCGCGCTCCGGCGGCCCGCGCCTGGGCGGCGGGTACGGCGTGTGCGGCGAGGTGGACGTCGACACCGTCGGCCACCCACAGCGGGTGCACGGAGAAGTCGGTGAGATACGTGAGGACGGGCGCGGCCAGCCGCCCGCGCAGCCGCAGGCTGCCCAGGACACGGCTGGCCCCCGGGTACGTGGAGACGACCGCACCGGTGTCGGGGTGCAGGGCGCCCAGCATGCGCTCCTCGGCGGTTCGCAGCAGGACTGCGGCCAACGGCCCGCCACCGCCTGCGCGTTCCGTACTGCGGTAGACCCGCTGGTAGGCCCAGGGGGCCTGGACGAGCATGCGGTGGTAGCCGTCCCGGACGAGCCGTCCCAGGCGGGCCGGCAGCAGGTCCAGCAGGTCGAACCGGTCCACGACGAGGCCGTGGGCCGTGAGCCGGCGGGCCAGTTCGGCGGCGGCGCCGTCGTGGCCGGCGCCGATGCTCGCCGAGACGATCGCGACGCGTTCGGCCCGTGCCGTGGCCGGCACCGGATCGGGGTGCAGGGTGGCGGCCGCCAGGGCGCGCGGATGTGCCGAACTTCCGAGGTGGGGCATGGGCTCGTTCCTCCGCAGGTGGAGTGGGCGGCCAGACTCTACAACATGTAGTAGGTAAACTCGTACAAGATGTAGTAGTTCCCGTGATGGAGATTCCTCCGCCGTCCTACATGCCGTAGTAGGTCCGCCGGTAGGCTGGGGTGCCGAACGGGAAGGCGGGTGAACGATGGGCGACCGGACGAGCGGCGGAAGTGACCGCGGCGGAAGCGGCGGGGCGACCGGCAGAAGAGCACGCGGGGAACTGGAAAGCGGCGTCCTCGCCGCCCTGTGGGCCGCGCACGAGCCGCTGACCGCACGGCAGGTCCTGGAGCGGCTGACCGGAGATCTCGCCTACACGACGGTGCTGACGATCCTGTCGCGCCTGCACGACAAGGGCATGCTCCTGCGGCATCCAGCCGGTCGCGGATACGCGTACGCGCCCGTCCGGGACGAGGCGTCCGACACCGCCGTACGGATGCACGGCCTGCTGGAGCGCGGCTCGGACCGGGAGGCGGTGCTCACCCGCTTCGTCAACGAACTCTCCCAACAGGACGAGCAGTTGCTGCACCGCCTGCTGGGCGAGCAGGGCGCCGGACGCAGCGACGACGGGCCGTGAACCGGTGAGGATCAGCGTCTACATCCCCCTCCTTGTCACCGTGGTCCTCGCGATGCTCGCCCCCCGGGCGGCCCGGCGGCCGGCACCGCGGCCCGCGGCCTGGTCCCTGGCGTGCGCGGCGCTCGTGACGGCGACCGGCTGGCTCGGCTCACTGGCCCTGCTGGCCTTCACCGGGTTCGCGCAGATACCCGAGGTCGCCGAGGAGGGCCACTGGTCGGTGGCCGCTCTGCGCACCCAGGACCCGGTCTCCCTGGCCGTCGCGGCCCTCAGCGCCCTGACCTTGACGGCGGGGCTCGTATCGCTGGGCGTGGCGGCCGTCCGGCAGGGCCGACACGTCCTGTGGGCCCGCCGTGAATGCCACCGGGTGCCCGGGGACACGGAACTCGTGGTGCTCGACGACGAGGCCCCGCAGGCGTTCGCGCTTCCCGGCGCCCCCGGACGGATCGTGGTGTCCCGGGGAATGCTGCGCTGCCTCGGTGACGCGGAGCGCGAGGCACTCCTGGCGCATGAGCGGGCCCATCTGCGAAGCCGTCACCATCTCTTCCAGGCCGTGTGGAGACTCACCGCGGCCGTCAACCCGCTGCTGCGACCGTTGGCCGAGGCAGGCGGGTTCGTACTGGAGCGCTGGGCCGACGAGGAGGCCGCGGCCCACGTGGGAAGCCGTACGGTCGTGGCCCGCGCGGTCGGTCGGGCGGCGCTTGCCTCCGTCGGGGCGGGGCGCCCCGCTGCCCTGGCCGCGACCGGTGGCGAGGTGCCGCAGCGAGTGCGGGCCCTGCTGGCACCGCCTCCCGCGCGCCGCGCCCTGCCCTTCGTGGCGGGCGCCCTTCTGCTGACCCTGTGCTGTGCCAGCCTGGCCAACGCCGCGTCGGACAGCGAGAGCCTGGTCGACAGCGCGGAGCGGGCCCAGTGCGCCGCGAACGCCGGGGCGTCGGGCGCGGGGCATCCCGCGCTGCGGCCGGATGCCTGCTGCGACCACCGCGACGGAACCGGATGGCGCCGCGGGTAGCCGCGTAGTACCGGGGTACTACGCGCCCGCCGCTGTTCAGCCTCCCGGTACCACGGGATCGGGGTGATCCGGCTCTTAGCGTTGCCGGTGAGGCGTCGGAAGCGACGCACGCCGGAGCCCGACAGGGAGAGCGCGCATGATCGACGCACGGCAGTTGACCAAGAGGTACGGCGTGAAGACGGCCGTCGACGGGCTGGACTTCGTCGTGAAGCCAGGCACGGTGACGGGCTTTCTGGGGCCCAACGGCGCGGGAAAGTCCACGACCATGCGCATGATCATCGGCCTCGACGCCCCGACGAGCGGCTCCGTCGCCGTGAACGGCCGGCACTACGCCCGCCACCAGGCGCCGCTCCAGGAGGTCGGCGCCCTCCTGGAGGCGAAGTCGATCCACCCGGGCCGGTCGGCGTACAACCACCTCAGGGCACTCGCGCTGACCCACGGCATTCCGGACCGCCGGGTCGAGGAGGTCATCGACCTCGCCGGACTGGGCAGCGTGGCGAAGACGCGGGCCGGCGCCTTCTCCCTCGGGATGGGCCAGCGGCTGGGCATCGCGGCGGCGCTGCTGGGCGATCCGCAGACGGTGATGCTGGACGAGCCGGTCAACGGGCTGGACCCGGAGGGCGTCCTCTGGATCCGCAACCTGCTGAAGGGGCTCGCCGACGACGGACGGACGGTGTTCGTGTCCTCCCACCTGATGAGCGAGATGGCTCTGGTGGCGGACCACCTGATCATCGTGGGACGCGGCCGGCTGCTGGCCGACACGACCGTCGCGGATCTGATCCGCGAGGCGGGCGGCGACACGGTGAAGGTGGCGACACAGGATCCGGCGCGGCTGCGGGACGTGCTGGCCGGGCCGGGCGTCGACGTCACCGGCCGGATCGGCTCCGAGGAGCTGCAGGTGACCGGGCTGACCGCCCGCGACATCGGACAGAAGGCCGCCGAGCACGGGATCGCGCTGTTCGAACTGAGCGCGCGGACCGTGTCACTGGAGGAGGCGTTCATGGACCTGACCAGGGACGCCGTGGAGTACCACGGCTCCACGACCGGGATCGAAACCCTTGGGAGGCCCGCGTGAGCACCCTCACCGCAACCACCGACGAGCACCGGAGCACCCCCGCCCGCCCCGCATACCGGGTGACCGGACGGCGTGTGCTCTCCTCCGAATGGGCCAAGCTGTGGTCCCTGCGCTCGACCTGGATCACCCTGGGCCTCGGACTGTTGTTCCTGGTGGCCTTCGGCCTGATCTCCGCGAGCCGCTACAAGTCGGGGATCGACTCCGGCCGCTTGGACCGGGACTTCGCCGATTCGACGGCGGTGAGCCTGTCGCTCTTCGGTACGAACTTCGCGCAGCTGGCCCTCGGAGTGCTCGGCGTACTGGTCACCGCGGGCGAGTACTCGACCGGCATGATCCGCTCGACGCTCGCCGCGGTCCCCCGCCGGCTGCCCGTGCTGTGGTCCAAGGCGGCCGTGTTCGGGCTGGTCGCGCTGGCCGTGGGGACACTGGGCGGGTTCGTCGCCTTCCTGATCGGGAGCGGAATCGTCTCCGGCACACCCGCGGCCATGAGCCTTTCGGACGCGGGCGTCCTGCGGAGCCTGCTGGGCGCGGGGCTCTACCTCGGTCTGGTCGGCGTGATCGGCACGGCCCTGGGGGCGCTGCTGCGGTCGGTGGCCGGCGGGATCTCGGTGCTGGTGGCCACCCTGATGCTGATCCCGGGACTGATCTCCCTGCTGCCGAGCTCCTGGCAGAACGACATCAGCCCCTACCTGCCGTCCAACGCGGGGGAGTCGATGTTCGCGCTGACACACGACTCCACGACCCTGTCACCGGGCGCCGGACTGCTGGTCTTCCTCTGCTGGACGGCGCTGGCGCTGGGCGGCGCGGCGTACCGGCTCGTGCGCAGCGACGCCTGACGCCTGCACCATGGACAGGTGATGCCCGTGACCACCGATGACCTCAGCGGGATGGGACCGCTGGTCGCCCGACTTTCCCGGGGCGGCCAGCGGTTGCGGCAGGCCGACCGGACGCATCCGTGGGTGCTGGACACCGCGGTCGTCGTCCTGGTCTTCCTGATGTTCTGTCTGCCCGACCTGTTCCACGGCGGTGTGGACGACGGCGACGGTCCGCGCCGGTTCCGCCTCGCCTTCACCCAGCTGCCCGTCGCGGGAATCCTGGCCTTCCAGGCCGGACTCGTTCTGCCCCTGCTGTGGCGGCGACGCAAACCCCTCGTGGCGTTCGCCGCCATCACGGCGGTGTTCGTCCTCCAATGGTCCATGGGCGCTGCGCTGCGCGCGGACGTCGCCCTCTTCGTCGCCCTGTACAGCCTCGCCCTGCACGGACGGCTCAGGCAGCTGCCGTGGGCCTGTGCGGCCATGGCGGGCGCCATGGCACTGGTCGCGGTTCAGGCGTCCTCGGCCGTATCCGTGTGGGACGCGCTGTTCTTCCTGCTGAGCACGGCGACCGCGGCCCTCGCGCTCGGCCTGATGGTGCGCATCCGCCGGGCCCAGCTCGCCGGACTGCGGGACCGGGCCGCCCAGCTGGAGATCGAGCGCGACCAGCGCAGCAGGCTGGCCACGGCCACCGAACGCACCAGGGTCGCCCGTGAGATGCACGACATCGTCGGCCACAACCTGTCCGTCATCATCACGCTGGCCGACGCCGGCTCGTACGCAAGCGACATCGCTCCGGAACGCGGCAAGGAGGCCCTGCAGCTCATCGGCGACACCGGCCGACAGGCTCTCGGCGAACTGCGGCGTGTGCTCGGCGTGCTGCGCGAGGCGGCGAGCGGTCCGACGGTCGGGCCCGAACTCAGCCCACAGCCCGGCATCGCGGATGTCGAAGCGTTGTGCGCCAAGGTGCGCGCCGCCGGTCGCGAGGTCGTCTACCGGACCTCCGGCGAGGTGGACGCCCTGGACAGCGGGGTGCAGCTGACGGTGTATCGCATCGTCCAGGAAGCCCTCACCAACACGCTGAAGCACGCCGACACCGACACGCGGGTGCGTCTGGCGATCGTCGAGAAGGACACCCGGCTGACCATCCGGGTCCAGGACACCGGCCCGGCCACACAGACCGGACCACCGAACGAGGAAGGACACGGCCTGGTGGGCATGCGGGAGAGAGCGGCTCTTTACGGCGGAACCGTCAGCACGGGGCCGACGGTCGGCGGGGGATGGAGCGTCGAGGCCGTCCTCGACCTCACACCCCAAGGCGGCGCCCGGTGACCACTGTGCTCATCGTGGACGACCAGCCGCTGCAACGCTACGGCTTCCGCCTGCTCCTGGACTCCGTCCCCGAGACCGATGTCGTCGGCGAGGCCGCCCACGGCGCCGAAGCCGTCCGCAAGGCCGCCGAACTACGCCCGGACGTCGTCCTGATGGACATCCGCATGCCCGGCATGGACGGCATCGAGGCCACCCGCCGCATCGTCGCCGCCGGCGAGCGTTCCCGCATCCTCGTGCTCACCACCTTCGACCTCGACGAGTACGTCCACGCCGCCCTCCGCGCCGGCGCCAGCGGCTTCCTCCTCAAGGACGCGCGCCCGGAGGAACTCCTCGCCGGCATCCGCGCCGTCGCCGTGGGCGACGCCGTCATCGCGCCCGCCCTCACCCGCCGCCTCCTGCACGAGTTCGCCCGCTACGTCCCCGCTCACCGCCAGGACCCTGCCGAGGACCCTGGCCTCGGCTCCCTCACCGAACGCGAACGCGAAATCCTCGTCGCCGTCGGCAAGGGCTGGACCAACGGCGAGATCGCCACCCGGTTCGTCCTGTCCGAGTCCACCGTCAAGACCCACGTCGGCCGCGTCCTGGCCAAGATCGGCGCCCGTGACCGCATCCAGGCCGTGATCTTTGCCTACGACCACGGCCTCGCACTGCCCAGCGTGGACTGAACCGACGAGCGGAGACCGGAAGACCAGCAGCCTGCTCGCTACCGCCGTGCCGGGGGCGTCCGCCGGATTGCCACGCGGTAACCGTGCCTCCCCGCAGAGAGGTGATGCGGGGCAGGCTGCCGGGGTGGGCCGAGATGCCGGCGGCCTCGGTGAGGGCGCCGCCACAGGCCGGCCATGGTGACGTCCAGGGTCTTGGAGGAGCCGAGCCGGATCTCGTCCCGGAACTCGGCCATCAGGGTTTCCCGGGAGACGGCCTGTCCTGTGCGCCGGGCCAGGACGGCGAGCAGGCCGAACTCCTTGGGACACAGCTCGATGTCCTTGTCGTGCAGCGGCGGGCTGCGTCGTCGAGTGCGAGGTCGGACGTACGGACGGTTCCCGCGAGGGCGTGGCGACGACCCGGCGGCGCAGACGGGCACGGAGCCGGGCGAGCAGCACGGTCAGGCTGAACGGCTTGACGAGGCAGTCATCGGCCCCGCGTCCAGCCCGGCGATGACGTCGATGTCGTCCATGCACACCGTCACGATGACGCTCAGCAGGATCCGGGTGCCGAACCCGCACGGCGCGCGACGTCCATACCGTCCGTGTCGGGCAGCAGTACGTCGGACGGGGTGCGCGCGGCCTCCGCCGGAGTGGCCGAACCCTGTCCGGCTCAAGGTCGGTGCACAGCCGTTGCCGAGCAGGCCGGTCACCAGATGGCGGCCGATGGTGTCCTCAATCACGAGGGCGCGGTGGCGGCTGTGGTCGGCGGTCGCGTGCGTACGCATGCTGGAAAGCGGTAGGAGCGGGCGAGGCGCTCGGCCCGCCCGCTCCCGGCCGCTCACAGGTCACGCAGCTCCCGCACGGCCGGCCGGCGCCGCGGGTGCCGTTCAGCGCGGCAGCCAGTACGGCGACGACGGCCGCGCCCGCCGTCAGGGCGAGGTGGCCGCCCGGCACCGACAGGCTCGCGGGCGGCGGATCGAGGGCCCTGGACCTGCTTCGGCACCTCCTGGCCCACCTGGACCGATGCCCCGCGTGCAGACAGCCCACCCCGTGGCAGCACTACGACAGGACTCGACAAAGCACTGCCGGCCGGGACCGGACAGGCCCGGGGCGCTCCGGAGCTACGGCGTCTGCCGCTTCGGACGGCCGCTCGGCACCACGAGCCGGATGACCCAGGGCATCGCCAGGACGACGATCAGCAGCCGCAGGCTCTGCACGGTGGAGACCAGCGCCACATCGGCGTGGGAGGTGACCGCGGTGGCCAGGACCGCGTTGATGCCACCCGGGGTGGTCGCGAGATAGGCGTCGACCACGGGTGCTCCGGTGGCTTTCGCGAACACCCAGGCCATCCCCGCACAACCGAGGCAGACGGCCGCCGTCGCCACCACGAGCGACGGCAGCAGCGAGCGGACACGTACGACAGTCGCGCGGGTGAAACGGAGTCCCACGTCCAGGCCCACCAGGACGAAGACACCGTTCTGGAGGACCCCCGTCGGCGCGAAGCCCGGCAGGAGCCCGCTCATCGTCGCTGCGAGCGCCACCATCATGGGGCCGATGAGCACCGGCGTCGGCAGGCGAAGCCGGCGACCCGCGTGGGCGCCGCACACCGCCACGAGCGCGAGGACGACCAGGCCCGCATCCTGGTCCGAGCCGGCGACCAGTGGCAGCAGCCGCCCGACCGGGTTCCCGCCACCCGCCGCCGTGGCCCCCGCGTCCGCCGGGGGCGACGCCAGCCAGTGGGCGACGAGCGGGGCGGTGGACGCCACCAGCCCGACCCGCAGGTACTGGGTGAAGGCGACGAGCCGGACGTCGGCTCCCAGCTCGTCGGCGCAGGTGACGATCGCGGCCGAGCCGCCGGGCGCCATACCGAGAACCGCACTGGGACGGGTGATCCGGCCACGGCGGGCCAGGCACCAGGCGACCGCCACACTCAGGACGAGGGTGGCCACGGTCACCACGGTCAGGGGCAGTGCCATCGGCGCCGCCGCTGCCAGCGCGGCCGGTGTCAGATAACTGCCCATCAGCGCACCGGCCACCGCCTGGGACGAGCGGTTCGCGGCCTCCGGCAACCGGTCCCTGACCACACCCGACAGGCTCAGGGCGGCGCCCACCAGCAAAGCCGCCAACAGGAACGGGGAAGGGAGGCCCAAGGCCGAGGCGGTGGCGCCCACCAGGTAGCCACCTAAGACGATTATGGCCCAGCGACCTGCCGACGTCCGGGCTGCGGCTCTGCCCGCCGGGGTCCCGAGCCCGGTGGCCGGCGGTGCGGAAGGGCCTGACGGATCGTGCTCTCGCCGTTCTCGCTGCTGGACCGGGTGAGGAGTCATGTCGTCGGCGCCTCTCGTGGGGGGAAAGGACGCTGTCCGCAGGTTCGACCGCTGTACGGACGCGCTGTCGGTAACTGTGCCCGGGGGCGCCTGTGCTGCTCCTGAGAGCACCTGAGAGCCAGCTGAGAGCCCTCCGGCCCGCCGTCTAGACTCAGGACCGGTGCATCGGGTGACCGCGTGGAGCCCGGCCGAGCAGGAGGAGTCGCCGGTGCGCGTGCTGGTGGTCGAGGACGAACCGCACATCGCCGGCGCCGTCGAACGGGTGCTGCGCGCCGAGGGATTCGGTGTCGACGTCGCCGAGGACGGCAAGAAGGGCTTGCTGCTCGCCCGGCGCAACGAATACGCCGTCATCGTCCTGGACCTCATGCTTCCGCTGCGGAACGGCTATGACGTGTGCCGCGCGCTGCGCGCGGCCGAGATCACCACACCGGTGCTGGTCCTCACGGCCAAGGACGGCGAGTACGACGAGGCGGACGCACTGGACCTGGGCGCCGACGACTACCTCACCAAACCGTTCTCGTTCGTCGTGCTGCTCGCCCGGATCCGCGCGCTGTTGCGCCGCACCGCTCCGCAGCGGCTGCCCGTCCTGACCGCGGGCGACCTGTGGCTGGACCCCGGCGCACACCGGTGCGGTCGGGGTGAGAAGGAACTGCCGCTGACGCCGCGGGAGTTCGGCCTGTTGGAGTACCTCCTGCGGCACGCCGACACCGTGGCGAGCAAGAGCGAGCTGCTCGCCGAGGTGTGGGACGCCTGGTTCGAGGGGGACCCGAACATCGTCGAGGTCTACATCGGTTACCTGCGCAGAAAGGTCGACGTCCCCTTCGGCCGCTCCGCCATCGAGACGGTGCGCGGGGTCGGCTACCGACTGGACGGGAGGGGCGGATGACTGCCCTTCAGGCACGGTACCGGCCGGCTCTCGGCCGGATCCGTGCGCGGCTTCCGCGAGGATCGGCGGCATTCGGGAAACTGACCCTGCGGCTCCGCGTGACTCTCGTCGCCACCGCGATCGTCGCCGCCTCCCTGGGACTGGCGGGCGTGGGGCTGCTCCTCTGGCTCGAGCACTCCATGGTGAGCGGGCTCGACACGACGGCACGGCAGCACGTCGACGACGTTGTCTCGCTCGTCGAGCGGGACCGGCTCCACACCATCATTCCGTCGAACGGCGCGGACGTGGACGTGACGGAGGTCCTCGACTCCTCGGGCCGCATGCTGGCCAGTTCGTACGTCGGCAGCGACCCTTCGGTGGCCGGGCACTTCCCGTACCCGCTGCCCGCCCCCCTGCGCGCGGGACACGCGATGACGCTGGAGGACCTGAGCATCGGGGACGGCGGCGACTTCCGGGTCGCCGTCCGGACGGCGAGCCTGCGAGGCGAGGACGTCACCGTCATCGCCGCCGTGTCACTCGGTCAGGCGGAGCGCACCGAACACACACTGACGATCGGTCTGGTGATCGGCTGCCCGGCGTTCATCGTGCTGGTGGCCTGGACGGTGTGGCACACGGCGGGACGTACGCTGCGGCCGGTGGAGACGCTGCGACGCCACGCCATGGACATCAGCGACACGGATCTGCACCGCCGCCTGGGTCTGCCGGCGTCCCGCGACGAGATCCACGCCCTCGCGGTCACCCTCAACGAAATGCTGGCACGCCTGGAGGCGGCGTCCGTGACGCAGCGTCGGTTCGTCGCCGATGCCGCCCATGAACTGCGCAGTCCGCTGACCGCGATCCGGGCCCAGTTGGAGGTTCTGGTCCACTATCCGGATCCGGAACGGGACCGCCCGGTCGCCGCCGCGTTGCTGGACGACGTCGAGCGACTGCACGATCTTGTGGAAGGGCTGCTCGCCCTGGCCCGCAGCGAGAATCCCGCACCGCGCTGGTCCCACGACGTCGTGGACCTGGACGAGGTGGTGCTGGGAGAGGTCAGACGCCGGCACGCGCTGACCGGCGCCGGTATCGACGCGAGTTCGGTGTCCGCCGGGCGGGTCCGCGGTGATGCCGACGCCCTGCGCCGCGTGGTGGTCAACCTGCTCGACAACGCCCGCCGGCACGCCGCCGGCCGGATCCGGATCGAGCTGGGCCGCCGGGAGGGGGAGATCGAGCTGACGGTCAGTGACGACGGGGCGGGTATCCCGGCCGCCGATCGGGAGCGGGTGTTCGAACGCTTCACGCGGCTGGACGAGGCCCGTTCCCGCGACACCGGTGGTTCCGGGCTCGGGCTGGCCATCGTCAGCCACGTAGTGGCCCACCACGGCGGATCCGTCACCGCGCACGCGGACCAGCCCCCGGGCGAGGGTGGCCTCGGAGGCGCGAGGATCCGCGTCCTCCTGCCCTCCGCGGAGGGCAACATCGACTGACCGCGGCACCCGGGCCGCGGCTGTCCGCTGCCGGGTCGCGTCATCGGCGCACCGCTGGGCATTTCGTCGGCGGCCCTCGGGCCGAGCAGCTGCGGGCCGGTCATCACACAAGCACCGCCCCGACGGCGGGACGGATGGCGGCAAGAGTGTCCAACTCGCGTGCGATGCCCTGGAGTTCGCCGACCCTGCAACGGCCGCTTCGGCGCAGGTGGCGGCCGGGTGCGGATGGCGCGAAGGTCTCATCGATGCGGCCACGGCCGCGGCCGCGGTGGCGCATCGTGTCGACCACGCTGCGGGCCGTCGCTGCGGGCTGCTCAGGGGATCGATGCCATACGTTCTCGCGAACGCGCTGATCAGGGCTCGTCCCCTCAGCACTCGATGATGTTCACCGCGAGGCCGCCCCGCGCCGTCTCCTTGTACTTGACGCTCATGTCCGCGCCTGTCTCCTTCATGGTCTTGATGACCTTGTCGAGGGAGACCTTGTGGGAGCCGTCGCCGCGCATGGCCATTTTCGCCGCTGTTACGGCCTTGACCGCGGCCATGCCGTTGCGCTCGATGCAGGGGATCTGGACGAGGCCGCCGACCGGGTCGCAGGTGAGGCCGAGGTTGTGCTCCATGCCGATCTCGGCGGCGTTCTCGACCTGTTCGGGGCTGCCGCCGAGGACCTCGGCGAAGGCGCCGGCGGCCATCGAGCAGGCCGAGCCGACCTCGCCCTGGCAGCCGACCTCGGCGCCGGAGATGGACGCGTTCTCCTTGAAGAGCATGCCGATGGCTCCGGCCGCGAGCAGGAAACGTACGACTCCCTCCTCGTCGGCGCCGGGCACGAAGTTGATGTAGTAGTGCAGGACCGCCGGGATGATGCCGGCCGCGCCGTTCGTCGGGGCCGTGACGACCCGGCCGCCCGCCGCGTTCTCCTCGTTCACCGCCATCGCGTAGAGGGTGATCCACTCCATGGCGTGGGCCAACGGGTCGCCCTCGGCGCGGAGTTGGCGCGCGGACATGGCCGCGCGGCGGCGGACCTTGAGACCGCCCGGCAGGATGCCCTCGCGGGACATGCCGCGCGAGGTGCATGCCTGCATGACGCGCCAGATCGCGAGGAGGCCCTCGCGGATCTCCTCCTCCGTCCGCCAGGCCCGCTCGTTCTCCAGCATCAGCGCGGAGATCGACAGACCGGTCTCGCGGGTCAGCCGCAGCAGCTCGTCGCCCGTACGGAAGGGGTACTTGAGGACCGTGTCGTCCAGCTTGATGCGGTCCTCGCCCACCGCGTCGTCGTCGACCACGAAGCCGCCGCCGACCGAGTAGTACGTCTTTTCCAGCACGGGTTCGCCCGAGGCGCCGTACGCGAAGACCGTCATGCCGTTCGCGTGGTACGGCAGCGTCTTGCGGCGGTGCAGGATCAGGTCGTCGGAGAAGGAGAAGTCGATCTCGTGCTCGCCCAGCAGCTTCAGGCGGCCCGCCGACCTGATCTCCTCGACCCGGCCGTCGGCTCCCTCCACGTCCACCGTCCGCGGTGAGGCGCCCTCCAGACCGAGCAGCACCGCCTTGGGGGTGCCGTGCCCGTGGCCGGTCGCGCCCAGGGAGCCGTACAGCTCGGCACGTATCGACACCACCGAGTCCAGCACGGCCTCGTTGCGCAGGCGCCGGGCGAACATGCGTGCCGCGCGCATCGGGCCCACCGTGTGGGAGCTGGACGGGCCGATGCCGATCGAGAACAGGTCGAAGACCGAGATGGCCACGGGAGCTCCTCAAAGCAGGCAAAACAGGGGTGGTGCAAGGGGCGGGCGCCGCCCACAGCTGTCATCCAGTGTGCGCGGCGCCCCGAAGAAACGTACGTTCCAGGCGAATCCGATGACGAAACGCAGGAAACGCGTGAAGCCGTACGAACTTCTACAGGCCGGGATACAGCGGGTGCTTGTCCGCCAGCGCGGACACCCGGGTCCTCAGTGAGTCCGCGTCGGCCGCCCCGAAGGGAGACGGCGCCTTGAGGGCTTCCGCGATGATGTCCGCGACCTCGGCGAAGTCCTCGGTCGTGAAGCCGCGGGTCGCCAGAGCCGGCGTACCGATACGGAGACCCGAGGTCACCATCGGCGGACGCGGGTCGTTCGGGACGGCGTTGCGGTTGACCGTGATGCCGACCTCGTGGAGACGGTCCTCGGCCTGCTGTCCGTCGAGCTCGGCGTTGCGCAGGTCGACCAGGACGAGGTGCACGTCCGTGCCGCCGGAGAGCACCGAGACACCGGCCGACGTCACGTCGTCCTGGACCAGCCGCTCCGCCAGGATCCGCGCACCGTCAAGGGTCCGCTGCTGGCGCTCCTTGAACTCGTCCGTCGCGGCGACCTTGAAGGAGACGGCCTTGGCGGCGATCACATGCTCCAGCGGACCGCCCTGCTGGCCCGGGAAGACCGCCGAGTTGATCTTCTTGGCGAGCTCGGCCGTGGACAGGATCACGCCACCGCGCGGGCCGCCCAGCGTCTTGTGGGTGGTGGTCGTGACGACATGGGCGTGCGGTACGGGGTTGGGGTGCAGGCCCGCCGCCACCAGACCGGCGAAGTGCGCCATGTCGACCATCAGGTACGCGCCGACCTCGTCCGCGATCCGGCGGAACTCGGCGAAGTCGAGCTGACGCGGGTACGCCGACCAGCCGGCCACGATCAGCTTCGGCTGGGACTCCTTGGCGAGCTTCTCGACCTCGGCCATGTCGACCTGGCCGGTGGCGTCGTCCACGTGGTAGGCGACCACGTTGTAGAGCTTGCCGGAGAAGTTGATCTTCATGCCGTGGGTCAGGTGCCCGCCGTGCGCGAGGTTCAGACCCATGATCGTGTCGCCCGGCTTGATCAGCGCGAACATCGCGGCCGCGTTGGCCTGGGCGCCCGAGTGGGGCTGCACGTTGGCGTGCTCGGCACCGAAGAGCGCCTTGACGCGGTCGATGGCGATCTGCTCGATGACATCGACGTGCTCACAGCCGCCGTAGTAGCGGCGGCCGGGGTAGCCCTCGGCGTACTTGTTGGTCAGGACCGAGCCCTGGGCCTCCATGACCGCGACCGGAGCGAAGTTCTCCGAGGCGATCATCTCGAGGGTGGACTGCTGGCGGAGCAGCTCGGCGTCGACGGCGGCGGCGACGTCCGGGTCGAGTTCGTGGAGAGAGGTGTTCAGAAGCGACTTGGGTTCAGACATGGGGCTACGACTCCTCAGCCGGCGGTGAAAGCGGTGTACTCGTCGGCGGAGAGCAGGTCGTCCGGCTCGTCCGCGATGCGCACCTTGAACAGCCAGCCGCCGTCGAAGGGGGCCGAGTTGACCAGGGCGGGGTCGTCCACCACGTCCTGGTTGAACTCCACGATCTCGCCGGTGACCGGCGCGTACAGGTCACTCACCGACTTGGTCGACTCCAGCTCACCGCAGGACTCGCCCGCGGTCACCGTGTCACCGACCTCCGGAAGCTGGGCGTAGACGACATCGCCGAGCGCGTTGGCCGCGAACTCGGTGATGCCGACCGTCGAGACGCCGTCCTCGGCGACCGACAGCCACTCGTGCTCCTTGCTGTAGCGCAGCTGCTGGGGGTTGCTCATGTCCTGAATTCTCCTGTACGCGGGGGAGTGCTGATGACGGGGGGAGGGGTGATGAGCTGGGCGGATGTGTGCCCGGTGGCACGTCCGGCAGGTACGGCCGGGCTGGTTGTCCGATGTGTGCCCCGGTGTCGCTTCTGTCGACCGTGGAGCCCGAAGCCCGGCCTGTGGGCCAGTCTCACTTCTGGCGCTTGTAGAACGGCAGCGCCACGACCTCGTACGGCTCGTGGCTGCCCCGGATGTCCACACCGACTCCGGCGGTACCCGGAGCGGAGTGCGCGGCGTCGACGTAGGCCATCGCGATCGGCTTGCCCAGCGTCGGGGACGGGGCGCCCGAGGTGACCTCGCCGACGACCTTGCCGTCGGCGACGACGGCGTACCCCGCGCGAGGGACGCGACGGCCCTCGGCGATCAGACCGACGAGCACCCGCGGCGGGTTCTCGACAGCCGCCGCGGCGGCTTCGGAGAGCGCCTCGCGCCCCACGAAGTCACCCTCCTTCTCGAACTTCACGACCCGGCCGAGGCCGGCGTCGAAGGGGGTGAGCGAGGTGCTCAGCTCATGCCCGTACAGCGGCATGCCCGCCTCCAGGCGCAGGGTGTCCCGGCAGGACAGACCGCACGGGATGAGCCCGTACGGGGCGCCCGCCTCGGTCAGCGCCTGCCACACCTTCTCGGCGTCGCCGGGGGAGACGAACAGCTCGAAGCCGTCCTCGCCGGTGTAGCCGGTGCGGGCGATGAGGGCGGGGACGCCCGCGACCGTGCCGGGCAGACCCGCGTAGTACTTCAGGCCGTCGAGGTCGGCGTCGGTGAGGGACCTGAGGATGCCGGGGGACTCCGGGCCCTGAACGGCGATCAGCGCGTACGCGTCACGGTCGTCCCGCACGACGGCGTCGAAGCCCGCCGAACGCTCCACGAGGGCGTCCAGCACGACCTGGGCGTTGGAGGCGTTGGCGACAACCATGTACTCGTGTTCCTGAAGGCGGTACACGATCAGGTCGTCGAGGATGCCGCCGTCCGCCCGGCAGATCATCGTGTAGCGGGCGCGGCCGACACCGACCGAGGCGATGTTGCCGACCAGTGCGTGGTTGAGGAGCGCGGCGGCCTGGGGCCCGCCGACCGTGATCTCTCCCATGTGCGAGAGGTCGAAGAGGCCGGCCTTCGTACGGACGGCGAGGTGCTCGTCGCGTTCGGAGCCGTAGCGCAGGGGCATGTCCCAGCCCGCGAAGTCGGTCATCGTCGCGCCGAGCGAGCGATGCAGGGCATCGAGCGCGGTGTGACGGGGTGCGTTGCTGCTCATCGGTGGGGCTCCCAAGGCATGACGGCGAGGTCGTTCCTCCCCATCTGTCATCGGAACCTGAGAGGTTCATCACGACCCCGCGAAACGGTGGTCATGACTTGCACCTTGGGTGGGGCCACTGGTCGGCGGCCCGCTTTTCAGATGTGCCTCGCCCGCGCGGTACGGGGCCTGAGAGATTCAAGGGAGGGACTTGCTCCTTCGGCGCCCGGGGCGACATGCCCCCGGGACTCTCCCGCGCGGATTCAAGCGGCCGGTATGCAGTTGGCGCGCACATCATTGCACGCATCCCGGGGACACGGGAGGGGCACCTTCGAACGCACCCTCACAGCGACCCGCAGTGACTCACGGCGCCTTACAGTGACGTCCTGCAGCGACCTGTAACCAGCCTGTGGCAGTCCGATTACGGAAACAGGAAGCACCGCGCATTACCTTCTCTTTACACTCGGCGGGGATGGGTCTCCAGACCCATGGGGAGGACGGTCACGGTGAACAGGACCACGGCGTACGCGACGACGGCGGGCCTCGCGCTGCCCAAGCAGCCCGGTGCCCCGGCCCGGGAGGTGTGCCACCCGCTCCCGACGGCTGTCGTCCGCGACCTCAGGGACCGCGCGGGACACAGCCCGCACGGCCTGCACTTCGGCAGTTCCGACGTCGTGGTGGTCACCGGACTCCCCGGCAGCGGCAAGTCGACCCTGATGCGCCGCGCCGTCTCGGGCCCGCGCGTCGACTCGCAGGACACCCGCGACCGCTGGGACGGATGGATGTCCCGCTGGCTCCCGTACGCGGTCTACCGCCCCCTCGTCCGCCTCGCCCACTACACGGGCCTGCACCGCGCGTTGCGCTCCGGCGCCGGAGTCGTCGTACACGACTGCGGTACGCAGGCCTGGGTCCGCCGCTGGCTCGCGCGCGAGGCCCGCCGCCGCGGCGGCGCGCTGCACCTGCTGCTGCTCGACGTCACACCGGGCACGGCGCTCGACGGTCAGCGCGAGCGCGGCCGCGGCGTCTCGCGGTACGCGTTCACCCGCCACCGCGGCGCGGTCGCCCGGCTGCTGCGCTCCGTCGAGAAGGGCGACCTGCCGGAGGGCTGCGGTTCCGCGGTGCTCGTCGACCGCGACGCGGCGGACGTGCTGCGCCGGATCGACTTCGGTGGCTGAGAGGGGCGGGGGGAGTGGCTGGGAACCGCCGAAGCGGCCGAGACTGCGTACAAGCCCACTAACCTAGCCAGCCGGAACACCCGAACACCGGAACAGTGGTTCACAGCAGGCGGTAGACAGATGGACTTCCCGCAATTCCCCGACTTCCCCGGCCTCCCGGCGCAGGCCCACCCCCATCCGCACGGCGGATGGCCGGGCAACGAGCTGGAGGAGGTGCTCGCGGCGTCCCTCGGCGTGCCCGCGGGGCCCTCGTCGGGTGCCCGCATCGTCGAGGTCCTCGGCCGCAGCTTCGTCTGGGTCCCGCTGCCGAACGGCGGCGGCCCGCACAGCGGCCCGCTCGACCTTCCCACGCTGGAGATCGCGGGCCAGGCGTACGTCCCCGTCTTCAGCTCCGAGGAGCAGTTCCGCCAGGTCACCGGCGGGCACATGTCGTTCACGATCGCGCCCGCCGTCGAGTTCGCCCGCGGGCTGCCCCCGCAGGCCGGCATCGTGGTCAACCCGGACGGTGTGGTCGGCGTACCGCTGCCGCCCCTCGCGGTCGCCGAGCTGTGCCGCGCCGGGCATACGCCGCTGGACGGATCCGCGAGCGGCGGCCGGGTGCGGCTCTTCGAGCCCGACTGGCAGGACGACCCGGTGGACTTCCTGTCCGCCGCCTCCGCCGAGTTCGCCGGGACCGGCGTCGTGCTGACCGCCCGCCGCTGCCTGGCCGGCATCGAGGGCGGCTCGCCCGTGATGTTCATCGGCGTCGAACTCTCCCTGTGGGAGGGCGAGGCCCGCACGCTCCCCCTGGACGCGCTGGGCCGTGCGCTGGGCCGGGTCCCGGTCGACCGCCCCGTGAACCTCGTCCTCCTGGACATCACCCAGGACCCGGTGGGCGACTGGATGCGCGAGCGGGTGCGGCCCTTCTACCAGCACGGCCACTGAGGGCGCCCAAAAGAGGCGCGAGCGACCGCCCCGCGGTCGCGGTACGGCAGCAAGTCCCCAGCTCTCATGCGGCTTTCCAGCGGAGCGTCCCGCGCCGGTGTCAGGGTCGCCGCTTAAGCTGGTTTCATATCCGGGGCAACTTCGCGAAGGGGCGGTACAGGTGAGCGCCAGCGGCACCGCGGCCGGGCAGGTCGAGCACATGCTGCGCCAGGTGACGCCCGGGCGTTACGACGCCTACGAGGCGCTCCTTCGCGCGCTCGCGGCCCCGTCGGCAGGCCAGGTCTGGATGCTGCTCTGGCACGGCCAGTCCGGCTCCCCGGACGCACAGTACGGAAACATGCAGGTGGACGGCTTCGGGTACGCACCCTGTGTGACCTCCGCCCAGGAGCTCTCGGCCAGCGGCTGGAACCGTTCGTACGAGGTGGTGGACGGCCTCGACGTCGCCCGCACCCTGTACCCCGACCAGTTCGGTCTCTGGCTGAACCCGCACGCCCCCGGCGGCGGCGTCGGCATCCCCTGGCTCGATCTGCGCCGTATCGCCACGGGCCTGGAGCGCCAGCCCGCGGGCCCGCTCAGGCTCTCCGAGCCGGGCATCGAGATCCCGCAGTTCTACGCCCTGCTCACACAGAACGCGCACCGCACGTCCGCCGTGCGCTCGCTGCGCCGGGCCTGGGTACAGCCCGCGCTCGGGGCGCCCTACCTGGCCATCGGCCTCGATGTGTACGACACCTCGCCGCCGGCCGTCGACTCGGTGCGGGCGATGATGCAGCAGTCGATCGGCGCTGTGCCGGACGGGCTGCCCGTCTCGACCGTCGCGATGTCCGACGAATACGACCCGGTGGCGATGTGGCTGCGGTCCCACGCGCGGCCCTTCTACGACCGCGAGGCGCACGCGGCTCCGGCGCAGGCACCGGTGGCCGGTGGCTACGGCTATCCGCAGTCCCGGTCATACTGATCCCTGTTCCACAGCGAAACCCGTCCTCGCCCCGCCATGTCCTGATCTCCGCATGTCGTGATCTTGCGTCTGACCTGCGGGTCGGCAGGCGTAAGGGTTGGATGTCCCCTTTGAGGCTGACACCAGCCGAAAGAGCGTCCCATGGCCCTTTCCGCCCCAACTGCCCCCTGTCCGCCCCGCGTTACCCACTGTTCGGATAACGGAATCCACTTAACCGCATCACGGTTGCGCATACTTTCGCCGTCAGACCTGGCACGTGATCGTGGCGGCCATGAAGACTCCCGTGTCAGACATGGGGTCCTCGATCCTGTGAGTGAGTGCAAGTCGTCGTAACAGCCCGGGTTTCCAGGCCGCACCATCTGCGGCCGTTCCCGGCATGCAAGTGAACCAAGCCGCAGACAGCGGCAGGCGTAGGCCGGTTACCACCGGTCAGAGGGGTCGGGTCATTGTGACCGCACCGATCGAGACCACCGGGTCGGAAACGGGAGTACAGCCGGAGGCTGTGCTGGCCGGTGTCGACAAGGGGCAGATCGAGGGCCGTTCCCTGGGGCAGATCGCCTGGACGCGCTTCAAGCGCGACAAGGTGGCGGTCGTCGGCGGTGTCATCGTCGTGCTGCTCATCCTGGTGGCGGCGCTCTCGCGCCCCATCCAGGCGGTGTTCGGACTCGACCCGAACGCCTTCAACCAGGACCTGATCGACCCCAACACCTCGCTGCCCCTGGGTGATTTCGGCGGGATGAGCTGGGCGCACCCGCTCGGAGTGGAGCCGAAGTTCGGGCGCGACATCGCCACCCGCATCCTGGAAGGCTCCTGGGTCTCGCTGGTCGTCGCCTTCGGAGCCACGATCCTCTCGAACGTGATCGGCACGATCCTCGGAGTGGTCGCCGGTTACTACGGCGGACGGGTCGACTCGATCATCAGCCGGCTGATGGACACCTTCCTGGCCTTCCCGCTGTTGCTCTTCGCCATCGCGATCTCCGCGACGCTGCAGGGCGGCGCGTTCGGCCTGGAAGGGCTACCGCTGCACATCAGCGTGCTGATCTTCATCATCGGCTTCTTCAATTGGCCCTACCTGGGACGCATCGTCCGCGGCCAGACCCTGGCCCTGCGGGAGCGCGAGTTCGTCGACGCCTCCCGAGGGATGGGCGCGAGGGGGCCGTACATCCTCTTCCGAGAGCTGCTCCCGAACCTGGTCGGCCCGATCATCGTCTACTCGACGCTGCTCATCCCGACCAACATCCTCTTCGAGGCCAGCCTGAGCTTCCTGGGCGTCGGCATCCAGCCCCCGCAGGCGTCATGGGGAGGCATGCTCAGCGAGGCCGTCACCTATTACGAGGTCGATCCGCAGTTCATGATCGTGCCCGGCCTCGCGATCTTCGTCACCGTGCTGGCGTTCAACCTGCTCGGCGACGGTCTCCGCGACGCTCTCGACCCGCGCAGCCGCTGACTTGCGGTAGCGGCGAGTGCCCAACAAGTTTCCGACAATGGAGGGGACCCGAACATCATGCGAAGGTCAGCGCTGGCCGCAGTTGCGGCCATCGGCAGTGTGAGTCTGCTACTCGCAGGCTGCAGCAAGGCCGATGACAACACGAACGACGACACGAACTCAGCTGGGGCCAACGCAGCGACCAAGGACGTCGTCAACGCCTCCACCCAGAAGGGTGGGACGGTCACGTACGAGTACTCCGATGTCCCGGACTCGTTCGACCCGGGCAACACGTACTACGCGTACATGTACAACCTCAGCCGTCTGTACGCCCGCCCGCTGATGACCTTCAACCCCGCTCCGGGCGAAAAGGGCAACGAGCTGGTCCCGGACCTCGCCGCGAGCGCGGGCGTGCCGAGCGACGGCGGCAAGACCTGGACGTACAAGCTGCGCTCGGGCCTGAAGTACCAGGACGGCACGGCGATCACGTCGAAGGACGTGAAGTACGCCGTGGAGCGCTCCAACTTCGCGCGTGACGTGCTCTCCCTCGGCCCGAACTACTTCCAGCAGTTCCTCGAGGGCGGCGACGCCTACAAGGGTCCCTACAAGGACAAGAGCGCCGAGGGTCTGTCGTCGATCGAGACGCCGGACGACACCACGGTCGTCTTCCACCTGAACACCGCCTTCCAGGAGTTCGACTACCTGGTCGCCACGCCGCAGACGGCTCCGGTGCCGCAGGCCAAGGACACCGGCGTCGACTACGTCAAGAACATCGTGTCCTCGGGCTCGTACAAGTTCGAGAGCTACGAGGAGGGCAAGCAGGTCACCCTCGTCCGCAACGAGAACTGGGACGCGAAGACCGACCCGCTGCGCAAGCAGTACCCGGACAAGATCGTCGTCAAGCTGAAGGTCAACGCCGAGACGATCGACCAGGACGTCATGGCCGGTGACGCCATCGACCTGGGCGGTACGGGTGTCCAGGCCGCGACGCAGGCGAAGGTGGTCAACTCCGCCGACCTGAAGGCCAACACCGACAACACCTACGGTGGCCGTCTCGTCTACATGGCGATCAACACCAAGCTCGCGCCGTTCGACAACGTCGCCTGCCGCAAGGCCGTCGAGTACGCGATCGACAAGGTCTCGGTGCAGACCGCCGAGGGCGGCCCGATCCGCGGTGACATCGCCACCACCGTCCTCCCGCCGGACATCCCGGGCTACGAGAAGTCGGACATCTACGCCTCCGCCGGCAACAAGGGCGACGTGACCAAGGCCAAGGAGCAGCTGACGGCCTGCGGTAAGACGACGATCAACACGAACATCTCCGCGCGCAGCGACCGTCCGCAGGAGATCGACGCGGCCACCGCGATCATCAACTCGCTCAAGGCCGTCGGGATCAACGCCAGCCTGAAGCAGTACCCGTCGGGCAAGTACTTCACCGACAACGCGGGTGTCCCCGAGTTCGACAAGAAGAACAACATCGGTCTGATGATGATGCAGTGGGGTTCCGACTGGCCGTCCGGCTACGGCTTCCTGCAGCAGATCCTGAACGGTGACGCGATCGGCGAGTCCGGCAACACCAACCTCTCGCAGCTCGACAACGCGGACGTCGACGCGCTGCTGGTGAAGGCGATCGGCACGGAGGACAAGGCCGCACGTGACGCCTTGTACACCGAGGTCGACAAGAAGGCCATGGAGGAGGCGGCTCTCGTTCCGCTGACCTACTTCAAGGTCCTGCTGTACCGCCCGGCCAACTTCACCAACCTGGTCTCCACGGCGGCCTTCAGCGGTCAGTACGACTACCTCAACATCGGCACGACCAAGAAGTAGCCCCGGAAGGCAGGTGAAGGCATTGGTGCCCGCGGGCTTCGCAGCCCGTGGGCACCAGGCCGGTCCCCGTGATCTCGTACATCCTCCGTCGGACGGTCGCAGCGGTGATCCTGCTGCTGATCGTCACCGCGGTCACCTTCGGCATCTTCTTCGTGCTGCCGCGGTTCGCCGGTCAGACCGTCGACTCGTTGGCCCAGCAGTACATCGGGAAGAACCCGTCGGCGGCCGACATCGCCGCGGTCAAGCACAACCTCGGACTGGACCAGCCCCTCTACGTCCAGTTCTGGCACTTCATCAAGGGGATCGTGGTCGGAGCCACCTATGACCTCGGCCCCACCACGGCGCACTGCGACGCGCCCTGCTTCGGCTACTCCTTCAAGACCCACGTCGCGGTCTGGCCACAGCTCACCTCCCGCCTTCCAGTGACGATCTCGCTGGCCGTCGGAGCCGCCGTGCTCTGGCTGGTGTCCGGTGTCACGGCCGGTGTGGTCTCCGCACTCAAGCCGCGCTCGCTCCTCGACCGCACCTTCATGGGCATCGCCCTCGCCGGCGTCTCGCTGCCCATGTTCTTCACCGGCAACCTCGCGCTGCTGCTCTTCACCTTCCAGTGGCCGATCTTCGGCCGCACCTACGTCCCGTTCACCGAGAACCCCGCGCAGTGGGCCAACACCCTCTTCCCGGCGTGGTGCTCGCTCGCTCTCCTCTACTCCGCCATCTACGCGCGGCTCACGCGGTCCGGCATGCTGGAGACGATGAACGAGGACTACATCCGCACGGCACGCGCCAAGGGCCTGCGCGAGCGCAAGGTCGTGGTCCGGCACGGGCTGCGGGCCGCGCTGACACCGATCATCACCATCTTCGGCATGGACCTCGGTCTGCTGCTCGGCGGTGCGCTGATCACCGAGTACGTGTTCTCCCTGCACGGCATCGGTGAGTACGCGGTGAAGTCCATCCAGGACAACGACCTGCCCCCGATCCTCGGCGTGACCCTGCTCGCCGCCTTCTTCGTCGTGATCGCAAATCTTCTGGTGGACCTGCTCTACGCAGCCGCCGACCCGCGGGTGAGGCTCTCGTGACCGAACTGTCCAAGACCGGCGCCGCGGTAGGCGAACCCGTCACCGCGCGCTCCGACGCGCCGAGCGCCTTCCTCGAAGTACGCGACCTCAAGGTGCACTTCCCGACCGACGACGGCCTGGTCAAGTCCGTCGACGGGCTCAGCTTCTCGCTGGAGAAGGGCAAGACCCTTTCCATCGTGGGCGAGTCGGGCTCCGGGAAGTCCGTCACCTCGCTGGCGATCATGGGTCTGCACCGGTTGGGCGCGGGCGGCAAGAACGTCCGGATGTCCGGCGAGATCTGGCTTGACGGCAAGGAACTGGTCGGCGCCGACCCGGACGAGGTGCGCAAGCTCCGCGGCCGCGAGATGTCGATGATCTTCCAGGACCCGCTCTCCGCGATGCACCCGTACTACACGATCGGCAACCAGATCGTGGAGGCGTACCGCGTCCACCACAAGGTCAACAAGAAGACCGCGCGCAGGCGGGCCATCGAGATGCTCGACCGGGTCGGCATCCCCGAGCCCGGCAAGCGCGTCGACAGCTACCCGCACGAGTTCTCCGGCGGTATGCGCCAGCGCGCGATGATCGCCATGGCGCTCGTCAACAACCCCGAGCTGCTCATCGCGGACGAGCCGACGACCGCCCTGGACGTGACCGTCCAGGCGCAGATCCTCGACCTCATCCGCGATCTGCAGAAGGAGTTCGGCTCCGCCGTCGTCCTCATCACCCACGACCTGGGCGTGGTCGCCGAGATCGCCGACGACGTCCTGGTGATGTACGGCGGCCGGTGCGCGGAGCGCGGTCCGGTCGACACGATCTTCGAGCGGCCGCAGCACCCCTACACCTGGGGTCTGCTCGGCTCGATGCCGCGTATCGACCGGGAGACGTCCGAGCGGCTCATCCCCGTCAAGGGCCAGCCACCGAGCCTCATCAACATCCCCTCGGGCTGCGCCTTCCACCCGCGCTGCCCGTACGCCGACCTCCCCAAGGGCGATGTCACCCGTACCGTGCGCCCCGAACTGCAACTGGTCGGCAGCGGGCACTACTCCGCCTGTCACCTCTCGCCGGAGGACCGCACGCGGATCTGGACCGAAGAGATTGCGCCGAAGCTGTGAGTGAGACGAAGAAGACGGACGCCGTCGACGCGCCGGTGACCCCGCCGCAGGCCGCGGGTTCCGAGGACCGCGAGGTGCTGCTCAGGGTCCAGGGGCTGAAGAAGCACTTCCCCATCCGGAAGGGCTTCCTCCAGCGCCAGGTCGCGGCCGTCAAGGCGGTCGACGGCATCGACTTCGAGGTGCGCAAGGGCGAGACGCTGGGCGTGGTCGGCGAGTCCGGCTGCGGCAAGTCGACCATGGGCCGGGTCATCACCCGGCTCCAGGACCCGACCGCCGGCACCATCGAGTTCGAGGGCAAGGACATCACCCGGCTCGGCGCGGGAGGGATGCGCCCGCTGCGCCGGGACATCCAGATGATCTTCCAGGACCCGTACGGTTCGCTGAACCCGCGGCACACCATCGGCTCGATCGTCTCGGCGCCCTTCCGGCTCCAGGGCGTGGAGCCCGAGGGCGGTGTGAAGAAGGAGGTCCAGCGCCTTCTCGAGCTGGTGGGCCTGAGCCCCGAGCACTTCAACCGCTACCCGCACGAGTTCTCCGGCGGCCAGCGCCAGCGCATCGGCATCGCCCGCGCGCTCGCCCTGAAGCCGAAGCTGGTCGTGGCGGACGAGCCGGTCTCGGCCCTCGACGTGTCGATCCAGGCGCAGGTCGTGAACCTGATGGACGACCTGCAGACCGAGCTGGGCCTGACCTACGTGATCATCGCGCACGACCTCTCCGTCGTACGCCACGTCTCGGACCGCATCGCGGTGATGTACCTCGGCAAGATCGTCGAACTCGCCGACCGTACCTCGCTGTACGAGGCGCCGATGCACCCGTACACCAAGGCCCTGATGTCCGCGGTGCCGGTCCCGGACCCCAAGCGCCGGGGCACCAAGAGCGACCGCATCCTGCTCAAGGGCGACGTACCCTCGCCGATCTCGCCGCCGAGCGGCTGCCGCTTCCACACGCGGTGCTGGAAGGCCACGGAGATCTGCAGGACGACCGAGCCGCCGCTCGTGGAGCTGAAGCCCGGCCAGCAGGTGGCCTGCCACCACCCGGAGAACGCGGACGACCAGGCGCCGCAGGACACGGTGCTGCTGGCGGCGGCCAAGGTGGCCATCGAGACGGTCGAACTGGTGCCCGCGGTGGATGCCGCCGAGGTGTCGGGGGAGGCTCCGGCCGAGGTTTCGGCCGAGACCGAGATCGAGACCGAGACCGAGGCCGAGATCGAGGCCGAAGCTCCGGAGGAGGCTCCTTCCGAGACCTCCGAGCCGAGCGTCTCCAAGGAGTCCACAGACTCCAAGGACTCCAAGGACTCCAAGGACTAGGACAGTCCTAGGCGCCGCAGCACGGCCGAACCACCGCGGACGGGAGAGCGCACGCGCGCTCTCCCGTTCGCGTAGGTAAAAATGGCGGGTGCTCCAGGAACTGTTCACCCCCTCCGTCCAGCATGTCCTCGACCTCGTGGGGATCTTCGTCTTCGCGATCTCCGGCGCCCTGCTGGCCGTCCGCAAGAACTTCGACGTCTTCGGTATCGCCGTACTCGCCGAGGTCACCGCGCTGGGCGGGGGACTGTTCCGCGACCTGATCATCGGAGCCGTGCCCCCGGCCGCGTTCACCGACCTCGGCTACTTCAGCACCCCGCTGCTCGCCGCCCTGCTCGTCTTCTTCCTCCACCCGGAGGTGGAGCGGACCCAGGTAGCCGTCAACGTCTTCGACGCGGCCGGGCTCGGCCTCTTCTGCGTCGCGGGCACCACGAAGGCGTACGAGTACGGGCTCGGCCTGACCCAGTCCGCGGCCCTCGGCCTCGCCACGGCGGTCGGCGGCGGCGTACTGCGCGACGTCCTCGCCAACGAGGTGCCCTCGCTGCTGCGTTGGGACCGCGACCTGTACGCGGTACCGGCGATGGTCGGCGCCGCGATGGTCGTCGTGTGCATCCGCTACGACATGCTCACCACGTTCACCAGCGGGCTCGCGGTCGTCACCGCCTTTGTCCTGCGGCTGCTCGCGATGCGGTACCACTGGCGGGCGCCGCGCGCCTGGCACCGCCGTTCGACGGCGACCGAGCAGGAGGCTCCGTGATCCCTCTCCGACTCGCCAAGGGAGGACGTCATGCGAGCGAAACAGTAAAAGCTACCGCTTAGTAGCTACCTGTTGTAGCGTTCGGGCATGCCAGATGCAGTTTCGGTACCGGCCGTACGGGCCACGATCGGCGACAGCGAGTTCGACCGCGACACGGCGGTCACCCTCCGCGAACCCGGCGTCTACGACGTCGATCTGTCCGCCGGGTGGACGATCCTCAGCGCGGTCAACGGCGGCTATCTCCTTGCCGTCCTGGGCCGCGCCCTCGGGGACGCCCTGCCGCACCCCGACCCGTTCACGATCTCCGCGCACTACCTGACCGCGTCCCAGCCGGGACCGGCGGTCGTCCGCACGGAGGTCGCCCGCACCGGCCGGACCCTCTCCACCGGCCAGGCTTCCCTCTTCCAGTACGACGACGAGGGCCGCGAGGTCGAACGGATCCGCGTCCTCGCCTCGTACGGCGATCTCGACACCCTGCCCGAAGACGTCCGTACGACGGCGAAGCCACCCGCGATGCCGCCCATGGACCAGTGCTTCGGCCCCGAGGACGCACCCGCTCCGGTGCCCGACAGCTCGGCGATCGTCGACCGGCTGATGCTCAGGCTCGACCCGGCGACCCTGGGCTGGGCCCTCGGAGCGCCCTCCGGGAAGGGCGAGATGCGGTCCTGGTTCGGCCTGGCCGACGGCCGTGACCCGGACCCCCTCTCGCTGCTCCTCGCCGTCGACGCGCTGCCTCCGACCGCCTTCGAACTCGGCCTGTCCGGCTGGGTGCCGACCGTCGAGCTGACGGTGCACGTCCGCTCCCGCCCGGCCCCCGGCCCGCTCCGGGTGTCCATCACCACGCGTAACCTCGCCGGTGGCTTCCTGGAGGAGGACGCCGAGGTGTGGGACAGCGCGGACCGGCTGGTCGCGCAGTCCCGGCAGCTGGCACGGGCACGGATCAGCTGAACGGCCGGCTGCCCGGTCGGTCCGCCGCCCCGGCGTCGAACTCGTCGACGCCCGGGAAGTGTTGCGCGCCGGGCGGCAGGTGGCGGAGTCTTCGGCGATCCCGACGTCACGGTTTGGGAACAGCGCTCCCACCTGGACCTGTCTTCTTTCCCAGGGCTTCAAGTGATCCACAGGAAGCCATAGCTTCGGCACAGCGCGGTCCTACCTGGATCTGGTGCTCTGGCCCCCACTCATCCCGTACTCATCCGGTACTCATAAACCGGGCTCGGGACTTGACTGGGAGTAAGCCTCATGAACCGTCGTACACGACTCGTTCCCGCCGTCGCACTGCTCGCCCTGGCGCCGCTGCTGGCGGCCTGCGGCTCGGGCGACTCATCGTCCTCGAACAGTGGCACCACCGGTCAGACGGAATGTGCCCGGCCTTCGGGCATGCCGAGCGGCGGTCCGTCCGGGCGGCCCAGTGGGGCGGCGGCGTCCGACAGGCCTTCCGGCTTTCCGTCCGGGATGCCCTCGGGCGGGACTCGCTCGGGCCGGCCGTCCGGTATGCCGGGCGGTGGCGGTGGAGGCGGCTGTGGTGGCTTCGGCGGCGGGGGTGGGCAGGGGACTCAGGCGCAGCCGACGGGCTGACGGTTTCCGTCCCTTCGGTCTGACGGCTCGGCGAGCGACGGTTACCGGCTATTTGTCGGTCTGACGGCTTTGGGGGTGACGTACCCGGCGAACGGGGGCGTCACCCCAGCCAGTTGGGGCGGAGGTGTTCATCCCGGCCGGTTGTGGCGAGGCGTTCAGCCCAGCCAGTTGCGGCGGCCGATGCTGATCAGCCGCATCTGGCGGGCCGCCACGCGAGCCACCCGGTCCCGCTCCTCCTCCGAGGCCTCCAGGGCCTCCAGGAGGAGCGACGCCGTCATCAGCATCTGGTCGACGTACAGGCCCGCGAGCATCAGCAGGTCGTCGTCGCTCCACCCCGCCGACTCGGGCTGCTTGGCCAGTTCGGTCTTCACTTCCTCCGCGAACCGGGCCAGTTGCTCGCGGATCTCCTCCCGCACCGGCTGTACACCGCCGTGCCGCTCGCGCGCGATGAAGCGGACGTGCGCGGGGTGGGTCGCCACGTGGTGGGCGATCAGATCGACGGCGCGCGTGATGCGTTCGTCGCTGTCGTCGGCCGCGGACACGGTCTCCCCGATCATCGGGTGCAGGCTGCCCAGCGCCTCCTCGACCAGCGCCACTCCGAGATCCGCCGTCGAGCGGAAGTGCCGGTAGAAGGCGGTCGGAGCGACACCGACGGCACGGGTGACCTCGCGCAGGCCCAGGCTGCTCAGACTCTGCTCCTCCAGCAGCCCCAACGCCGCGTCCAGGAGGGCCTGTCGGGTCTTCTGCTTCTGCGCCTGGCGGATGCCGAGGGTGTGACTCATGCCATGCAGTTAACAACTGTTCTCCGTGATTGGAAAGCCGGGTGACGCGCTAGACTCAAGAGTCAGTGAACAAGTGTTACTACATCCGTTCACTGAGTCGTCGGACTTCCACGAGAGGCATCTCATGCTGTTCCTCGTCGCCGCCCTCCTGCTGATGGGCGTGATCATGGGCTCCGTGGCCCATGCGCCGGTACCCGTCAGCCTCGTCGCCGCCCTTGTCATCGGCATCTGGCTGGCCGTCTTCGCGGTACGCGAGCGGAACGCCCGCCGGCGCCACCCCTCTACCAACTGACCGCGCCACACCTCCACCAACTGAACGTTGGGAGCGGACTCACACCATGGAACTCACCGAACGTACTGAGCGCGTCGACCGCGAGGTACGTGCCGAGCCCACCGTCGCGCCGAAGGGCAGGACCGCCGGGCGGGACGCCGACGGTATGGCCGTAGCCTCCTTCATCCTCGGCCTCGTCGGCCTCCTGGTCCTCAACGTCTTCCTTGGCCCCATCGCCGTCGTCCTCGCGTCGATCGCCCTGTACCGCGGCACCGCCCGCCGGGGCCGCGCGTTCCTGGGACTCGGCCTGGGCGTCGCTGACCTGGTCCTGCTGGTGGCACTCATGCAGTTCGACAGCACGGTGTCCTGGAGCTTCTAGGGCGCGATTCGACCCCCGGTGGCGGCTGCGCCGGGTGGGGGCGGAGGCAGCGGGGGGTGGGCCCGTAGAATCGGGGCCACCATGGCTTACCTCGACCACGCCGCGACCACCCCGATGCTTCCCGAGGCGGTTGAGGCACTGACCGCCCAACTGAGCGTCACGGGCAACGCCTCCTCCCTCCATGCCGCCGGCCGCCGCGCCAGACGTACCGTCGAGGAAGCCCGCGAGACCCTGGCGGACGCCCTCGCCGCACGCCCCAGCGAGGTGGTCTTCACCTCCGGCGGCACCGAGGCCGACAACCTCGCGGTGAAGGGCCTGTACTGGGCCCGCCGCGACGCCGACCCCGCCCGCACCCGCATTCTCGCGAGCCCCGTCGAACACCACGCAGTGCTCGACGCCGTGCACTGGCTCGGCGAACACGAGGGCGCCACCGTCGAGTACCTCCCGGTGGACCCGTACGGCCGTGTGCACCCGGACGCCCTGCGCGAGGCCATCGCCCGCGACCCCGACGACGTCGCCCTCGCCACGGTCATGTGGGCCAACAACGAGATCGGCACCGTCATGCCGGTCCGCGAACTGGCCGACGCCGCCGCCGAGTTCGGCATCCCGCTGCACGCCGACGCCGTGCAGGCCTTCGGCCAGATCCCGGTCGACTTCGGCGCTTCGGGCCTGGCCGCCATGACGGTGTCCGGCCACAAGATCGGCGGTCCCTATGGCATCGGCGCGCTGCTCCTTGGCCGCGAGTACAGCCCCGTACCCGTCCTGCACGGCGGCGGTCAGGAACGCCACGTCCGGTCCGGCACCCTCGACGTGCCCGCGATCGCGTCGTTCGCCGTCGCCGGGCGGCTCGCCGCCGAGCAGCACGAGTGGTTCGCCCGGGAGATCGGCGCCCTGCGCGACGACCTGGTCGAGGCCGTACGCAAGGCCGTGCCCGACGCGATCCTCGGCGGCGATCCGGCCGACGGGGGTCGGCTGCCGGCCAACGCGCACTTCACCTTCCCCGGCTGCGAAGGCGACTCCCTGCTCCTCCTCCTGGACGCGCAGGGCATCGAGTGCTCCACCGGCTCCGCGTGCACGGCGGGCGTGGCCCAGCCGAGCCACGTCCTCCTCGCCACCGGCATCGACCCCGACCTGGCCCGCGGCACCCTCCGCTTCTCCCTCGGCCACACCTCCACGGAGGCGGACGTCCAGGCGGTGGCCCGCGCGATCGGACCGGCGGTGGAACGGGCGCGCTCGGCGGGGCTCAGCTAGCGGACGCCTCGCCCGTCCCGGCCGCCTGGGTCTGTTCCTGGGCGGTCAGTGCCTGCTGTACGAGCGGTACGTACCGGTCCCAGTCCCAGTGCGGACCCGGGTCCGTGTGATCCGTGCCCGGCACCTCGACGTGCCCGATGACGTGCTCCCGGTCGACGGGGATGTCGTACCGCCCGCATATCCGGGCCGTCAGCCGAGCCGAGGCCTCGTACATCGCGTCCGTGAAATCCTGCGGGCGGTCCACGAAGCCCTCATGCTCGATGCCGACGCTCCGCTCGTTGTACTCCCGGTTCCCCGCGTGGTACGCCACGTCCAGCTCGCGGATCATCTGGGTGATGCGGCCGTCCTGGCCGACGACGTAGTGCGCGGCAGCGCCGTGTCCCGGGTCCTGGAAGACCTTCACCGCGCTGTCGAAGCTGCCCTGGGTGACGTGGATGATCACCCGGTCTATCCCGTAGTCGTCGGGCCGGTCCGCCCGCCGCCAGTTCGCCGACGATGCCGCCACCCACCGGGCGCCCGCGAAGTCGACCTCGCCCTCCTTGCGCGGCTTCTCCACGCTCGGCAGCCGCCACCACAGACGCGCGAGCTCGTCCCGCGCCAGCAAGACGCTCCCGACGGCCGCCGCCGCGCCGCCGATGAGCAGCGCCCGGCGCCCGATCCGCCGGTCGCCGTCCCTGCCCCGGTGTCCCTTTGCCCGGGCCTCTCCGCCCGCCTTTTTCTCCCCCATGCGATCTTCAACGGATACTCGCGGGCTTCGGTTCCCACGGCCCCGTACCCTGGAGGGGTTATGACTGAGACCTCGCAGCGCCCCCGCACCCTTCGCGTACTCGCCGCCATGTCGGGTGGCGTGGACTCCGCCGTGGCCGCCGCCCGCGCGGCGGAAGCCGGCCACGACGTGACGGGCGTGCACCTCGCGCTCTCCGCCAACCCGCAATCGTTCCGCACGGGCGCGCGTGGCTGTTGCACCATCGAGGACTCGCGCGACGCCCGCCGTGCCGCCGATGTCATCGGCATCCCCTTCTACGTGTGGGACCTCGCCGAGCGCTTCCGCGAGGACGTGGTCGAGGACTTCGTCGCCGAGTACGAGGCGGGGCGCACCCCGAACCCGTGCCTGCGCTGCAACGAGAAGATCAAGTTCGCCGCGCTGCTCGACAAGGCGCTCGCGCTCGGCTTCGACGCGGTCTGCACGGGCCACTACGCGAAGGTGATCGTCGGCGCGGACGGCACGCGTGAGCTGCACCGCGCCTCCGACATGGCCAAGGACCAGTCGTACGTCCTCGGGGTGCTCGACGACCGCCAGCTCGCGCACGCACTCTTCCCGCTCGGGGACACCCTCACCACGAAGGACGAGATCCGCGCGGAGGCCGAGCGCCGGGGCCTCGCCGTCGCCAAGAAGCCGGACTCCCACGACATCTGCTTCATCGCCGACGGCGACACCCAGGGCTTCCTGGCGAACCGTCTCGGCAAGGCGGAGGGCGACATCGTCGACGAGTCCGGCACGAAGCTGGGCACCCATGAGGGCGCGTACGGCTACACGATCGGCCAGCGCAAGGGTCTCCGCATCGGCACCCCGGCCCCCGACGGCAAGCCGCGCTACGTCCTGGACATCTCGCCCGTCGACAACAGGGTGACGGTCGGCCCGGCGGCCGCCCTGGACGTGAACGGCCTGACCGCCATCAAGCCCCGCTGGTGCGGCACCGCCCCGACAGGCCCCGGCACCTACACGGCCCAACTCCGCGCCCACGGCGGCGAGACGACGGTCTCCGCGGAACTCGTCGACGGCACCCTCGAAGTCACCTTCACCGAGCCGGTCCGCGGGGTCGCCCCCGGCCAGGCGGTCGTCCTGTACGACGGCACGCGCGTGGTGGGCTCGGCGACGATCGCGACGACCACGCGCGCGACGGCGGCTGTCTAGCACCGTCCGACCGCCTCAACGCCTACCGGAGCCCCCGAAGAACTCCGCCAGAACCGGCGCCAGCACCTGGGGATCCACCATGTGGGTCTGGCCGTCCAGCGTGCGGTACGACCCGTCGGGCGCCGCGTCCGCCACGGCGCGTGCCGCCTCCCGCAGCCACTCGGGGCTCGCCCCGCCCCCGACGGCCAGCACCGGGACCGTGAGCGAGGCCAGCCGGTCCCGGGGGACCAGGCCGTCGCCCATCGCGGCGTTGTCGTACGCCAGGGTGGGTGCGATCGCCTCCATGTCCGGCCACCCGGGGGAGCGGCGGGCGCCCGCGATCATCTCCCGCGGCGTACCGGCGAGTTCCATGAACAGCTCGACAGCGTCTCCCCGCCGCCCCTGGCCGAGCAGCTCGGTCAGCCGCTCGGTGTACTCCAGGCGCTCCTTGCCGCCCCCTTCGTATACGGCGAACGGCGTCTCGTAGACGACGACTTGGCTGACGGGCAACCCACTCGCCGCGGCCTCCAGGGCCAGCGCGCCGCCCGATGAGATGCCGTAAAGCGCCGCGTGGCCGCCTGACGCCTCGATCAGCGCCGCGATGTCCTCGACCTCGCGGGCCACCGCGAAGGGGGCCGTGTCGCCGCTCTCGCCCCGGCCCCGGCGGTCGTAGGTGAGGGCGCCGAAACGGTCCGAGAGGGCCGCCGCCAGGGGCGCCAGTGTGGCGCCCGTGCACAGGGCTCCACCGACCAGAACAACCGTCGGGCCGTCACCGTGGCGTTCGTACGCGATAGGGGTTCCGTCGAGGGAAAGGGTCTTCTTGTCCATGCCGTGGAGACTGGCAGAAGACCCGGAACTCATCGGCTCAGAACACTTCCACTTCGTAGAAGCACAGGTGGTCCTTGATCTGGGTGACTTCGGGGTTGGGGTCGGGGTACGCCCAGACCAGGTCGGCCGCGTCGGGGAGGGACCAGTAGGACGCGGTGCCCTTGAAGGGGCAGAACGTGTGGGTCGGGGAAGCCGCCAACAGATCGAGGCGGACATCCTCCGGGGGGATGTAGTAGCGCACGGGACAGCCCGTCTCGCGCAGCAACAGGGGGCGGTCGCTCTCCGCCAGGATCTGGTCGCCGTGCACGACGCGTACGCGCTCCGTGCCCTGCTCGATGGTGATCGTGTGTCCTTCAGCCATACCTGGAGAGCACCGGCAGGCCCGGAGTTCTTCCCCCGTACCGTGGACGCATGAATATCTGCGTCTTCCTCTCCGCCGCCGACCTCGACGACCGCTACACGCGCCCCGCGCGCGAGTTCGCCGAACTGCTCGGCAAGGGCGGCCACACGCTGGTGTGGGGCGGCTCTGACGTCGGTCTCATGAAGGTGGTCGCCGACGGAGTGCAGGAGGCGGGCGGGCGGCTGCTGGGTGTATCCGTGGACTTCCTGGCGGACATGGTCCGGCCGAACGCCGACGAGATGGTCATCGCCCGTGACCTGGCCGAGCGCAAGGCGCTGCTGCTTGAGAAGGCCGACGCCGTGGTGATCATGGTCGGAGGGACGGGGACGCTGGACGAGGCCACCGAGATCCTGGAGCTGAAGAAGCACGGGAAGACACAGAAGCCGGTGGTGCTGCTCAACACGGCGGGCTTCTACGACGGCCTCAAGGAGCAGTTCCGGCGCATGGAGGACGAGGGTTTCCTGCCGGTTCCCCTCACTGATCTGGTGTTCTTCGCCGAGGAGGCCGTGGGCGCCCTGGCCTACCTGGAGGAGAGCCAGGGCCAGCAGTGATGCGAGCATGGCGGGCATGGCTACCCATGTGATCACCGGGGCGGGCTCCGGAATCGGCGCGGCCGTCGCTCGCCGCCTCCACGCGCGCGGGGACGACATCGTGCTGCACGCGCGCGACGCGGGCCGCGCGAAGGAACTCGCCGCCCAGTACGCCGGAGCGAGGACCCTGGTCGGTGACCTCGCGGATCCGGACAAGCTGTCCTGGGCGTTCTCGCACCAGACGCTGCCCGACCGGATCGACTCGCTGCTGCACATCGCGGGCGTCGTCGACCTCGGCCCGGTCGGCGAGCTGACCCCCAGGTCCTGGCACCACCAGCTCAACGTCAACCTGATCGCCCCCGCGGAGCTGACCCGCCACTTCCTGCCCCAACTGCGCCTGTCCCACGGGCACGTGCTGTTCGTCAACTCCGGCGCCGGCCTCAACGCCCACGCCGACTGGTCCGCGTACGCCGCCTCCAAGCACGGCCTGAAGGCCCTCGCGGACTCCCTGCGCCACGAGGAGCACGGCAACGGCGTCCGCGTCACCTCCGTCTACCCCGGCCGCACCGCGGGCCCCATGCAGGTCAAGGTCCACCAGCAGGAGGGCAAGGAGTACGACGCCTCGAAGTGGATCGACCCCGAGTCCGTCGCGACGACGATCCTGATGGCCCTCGACCTGCCGAGCGACGCGGAGGTCAGCAACCTGACGGTACGACCGGGCCGCTGACCTCGCGAGAACCATTCCGTAGGCTTCCCGCGTGAGCGAAAACAGCAGGTTCAGGTTCGGTCCCGCAACCGGGATCGGATCCATGCCCGGAGGGGACGCGCGGGAAGCCGCGAAGACCGTCACCGGGTCCGTCGATGAATTCCCGTTTCTGCCCGAGTTGCCCGCGCGGGGGCCCGGCGCCGACATGATCGGGCGGACCGCCGGGATGCTTGTCGAGCTGTACGCGCGCGTGGAGCCCAGCGGGTGGCGGCTCGGTGACCGGCCGGGGCGGGACACCAGAAGGGCACGGTCGTGGCTGGGGGAGGACCTCGACGCGATCGAGGAGTTCCTGGAGGGGTTCGAAGGGCCGCTGAAGGTGCAGGCGGTGGGGCCCTGGACGCTGGCCGCCGCGCTGGAGCTGAGGAACGGCGAGGTGGCGCTGTCCGACCTCGGCGCCTGCCGGGATCTCGCCGGTTCGCTCGCCGAGGGACTGCGCGTCCACCTCGAAGACGTGCAGCGGCGCATTCCCGGAGCACAGCTCGTCCTCCAGCTCGACGAACCTTCCCTCATCGCCGTACTGCGCGGGCATGTGAGGAGCGCGAGCGGCTACCGGACCCACCGGGCCGTGGATCGGCAGCTGATCGAGGCGACCCTGCGGGACGTCATCGGGGTGCACGGCGAAGGCCCGGTCGTGGTGCACTCGTGCGCACCCGACGTGCCGTTCGCACTGCTGCACAGGGCCGGCGCCGCGGCTGTCTCCTTCGACTTCTCACTCCTCACCGAGCGTGACGACGACGTGATCGGGGAAGCAGTGGAAGGCGGGACGCGACTCCTCGCCGGTGTCGTCCCCGGCGTGGACGGTCCATTGTCGGACCCTGCCGGTAGCGTCATGGGTGTCAGGACGCTGTGGCGCAGGCTGGGGCTGCAACCGGGACTTCTCGCGGAGGCGGTCACGGTCACTCCGTCGTGCGGGCTCGCGGGGGCTTCCCCCGACCATGCGCGCAGGGCGCTCGCCCACTGCGTCCGGGCGGCGAGATCCCTCGCGGACAACCCTGAGTAACGGGAGGACAACACGGTGGCCGGCGAAAAGCACGCAGAGCCCACATCGGTACCCGCCGAGGCGCGGGAGAAGCACGCGCTGCTCGCCGAGCAGATCGAGGAGCACCGCTTCCGGTACTACGTGAGGGACCAACCGGTCATCAGTGACGCGGACTTCGACAAACTCCTGCGCTCCGTGGAGGCCCTGGAGGACGAGTACCCCGAGCTGCGCACACCCGACTCCCCGACCCAGAAAGTCGCGGGCGCGTACGAGACCGAGTTCACGTCCGTACAGCACCGCGAGCGCATGCTGTCGCTCGACAACGCCTTCGACGACCTGGAGCTCGCGGCCTGGGCCGAGCGCGTCGCCAGAGACGTGGGCACCACCGACTACCACCTCCTGTGCGAGCTGAAGGTCGACGGCCTCGCGGTCAACCTCACGTACGAGCGCGGCCGCCTCACGCGCGCGGCGACCCGCGGCGACGGCCGGACGGGCGAGGACATCACGCCCAACGTCCGTACGATCGCGGAGATCCCGGACCGGCTGAAGGGCGACCGCGTCCCGGACCTCGTGGAGATCCGCGGCGAGGTCTACTTCCCGATGGAGAAGTTCGAGGAGCTCAACGCCCGTCTGGTGGAGGCCGGTGACAAGCCCTTCGCCAACCCGCGCAACGCGGCGGCGGGTTCGCTGCGCCAGAAGGACCCGCGCGTCACCGCGAGCCGCCCGCTGCACATGGTGGTGCACGGCATCGGCGCCCGCGAGGGCTTCGACATCGATCGGCTCTCCCAGGCCTACGAGCTGCTCCACGAGTGGGGCCTGCCGACCACGCCGTACGCGAAGGTGGTCGACGACCTCGACGGCGTAAGGGAGTTCATCGCGTACTACGGGGAGAACCGCCACTCCGTGCAGCACGAGATCGACGGCGTGGTCGTCAAGCTCGACGAGATCCGCCTGCAGGGCCGTCTCGGCTCCACGGCCCGCGCCCCGCGCTGGGCGATCGCCTGGAAGTACGCGCCCGAGGAGGTCAACACCAAGCTGATCAACATCCGGGTGGGCGTGGGACGTACGGGCCGTGTCACGCCGTACGCGCAGGTCGAACCGGTCACGGTGGCCGGCTCCGAGGTCGAGTTCGCGACCCTGCACAACCAGGACGTGGTCAGGGCCAAGGGCGTCCTCATCGGGGACACGGTGGTGCTGCGCAAGGCCGGTGACGTCATCCCGGAGATCCTCGGGCCGGTGGTCGACCTGCGCGACGGCAGCGAGCGGGAGTTCGTGATGCCCGCCGAGTGCCCGGAGTGCGGGACGCCGCTGCGCCCGATGAAGGAAGGCGACATCGACCTGCGCTGCCCGAACGCCCGCACCTGCCCGGCCCAGTTGCGGGAGCGGCTCTTCTATCTGGCGGGCCGCAAGGCACTGGACATCGACCACTTCGGGTACGTCGCCGCCGCGGCGCTCACCAAGCCGCTGGAGCCCGCGGAGCCGCCGCTCATGGACGAGGGCGACCTCTTCGACCTCACCATCGAGCGGCTGCTGCCCATCAAGGCGTACGTCCTCGACCAGGACAGCGGACTGCCCAAGCGCGACCCGAAGACGGGCGAGGAGAAGATCGCCACGGTCTTCGCCAACCAGCAGGGCGAGCCGAAGAAGAACGCGATCGCCATGCTGGACACCATCGCAGCGGCCAAGGAGCGCCCGCTCGCCCGTGTGCTGACGGGGCTGTCGATCCGTCATGTCGGGCCGGTCGCGGCCGAGGCGCTGGCCCGCGAGTTCCGCTCGATCGACCGGATCGAGGCGGCCACCGAGGAGGAGCTCGCCGCCACCGAGGGCGTCGGCGCCATCATCGCCACCTCCCTGAAGCAGTGGTTCGCGGAGGACTGGCATCGCGAGATCCTGCGCAAGTGGCGGGCGGCCGGGGTCCGTATGGAGGAGGAGAGCTCCGGCGAGGACGAGGGGCCGCGTCCGCTCGAAGGGCTCATCGTTGTGGTCACCGGAACGCTCGAACACCACACGCGGGATGGCGCGAAAGAGGCCCTCCAGAGCCGTGGAGCGAAAGTGACCGGTTCTGTTTCAAAGAAGACATCTTTCGTCGTTGTGGGAGACAATCCCGGTTCCAAGTACGACAAGGCCATGCAGCTGAAAGTTCCGGTTCTGAACGAGGACGGCTTCGCCGTCCTGCTCGAACAGGGATCGGACGCGGCAGCGGAAGTCGCACTTCCGATCGAGCAGTAGCGGTTGAAGGCCACCCGTTCGGCGCATATCAGATGCATACGGGTGGCCGGGTCGCATTCGGGCAACCGTCTACGACCGCTGCCCGTGGAAGCCTTCTGCGGCCTACTGTTGAGATGTGCGCCTGCCGTGCCCAGCTGCGGTTGGGGCATCTCCTGCTCCTCGGGAGTTCGGGGATTGGTTTTCAGACGCGGCGGCCGTGGCCAGTTGTCTTCGGGCCCGGGCCGCGTGGCGTGGGCACCGCCGGCTGTGAGAGGGACGGGAATGGAACCGACCGAGAGCGCCGCCCCTGACTCACGGCTGCGCCGGATGGCCGGCACATGGCTCGGGGGCGGCCGCGGGGCAGCGCCGACCTCGGAGCGCCCCGGCGTCCCGCCCCGCACGGCCGGCGGCGGCGCCGGGGTCGGCGGTCTCGCTCCAGGCCCCGGCATGGCCGGGCACGAGCCCGAACGGCCCATAACCTGGCCCGCGCTGCCCGCGGCGGCCATCGCGGCCTCCGCGTTCGTCCTGGGTGCCGGTTTCTTCCGGGCGTTCAGCGACGACCACGCGCTCTTCCCCTCCGGTGCCGTCGGCTGGTCGCTCGCCCTGCTGACCGGCATCATCGTCGGCCACCTCGTCGCCCTCGGCCGCTCCCGCCGGTGGGGCGGCACGGGCTCCGGCGCCGCCCTCACCCTCGCGGTCCTGCTGCTGTACGGCTGGGTGCCCGCCGGAATGGTCAGCCTGACCGTCGTCGTCCTGGTCGGCATCGCGCGCCGCAACCGGTGGCGCCAGGGCATCCTGCACGGCGCGGTCGACATCCTCGGCATCGGGGCCGGGGCGCTGGTCCTGGCCGCCTGGGGGCGGTTCCCGTCCGTCGAGACGCCCTGGAGCCCGGAGAGCTGGACCGTCTCCGCCGTACCCGAAGTGGTCCTGGTCGCCGCCGCGTATCTCGTGGCCACCCGGACCCTGCTCTGGTACGTCCACGCGCCGCGTACCGGCGGCCTGCCGACCGTCGCGCGTACGGCCCTGGTCAGACAGGGGCTCGTCGCGGTCGCGCTGCTCGGCATCACGCCGCTGATCTGCGTGGTCGCGATCGCGCAGCCGATGCTGCTGCCGCTGTTCTCGATCCCGCTGATCGCTCTCGACTCCACGCTGTGGATCGCCCGTGCGCGGGCGGAGGAGCAGTTGCGTGACCCGCTGACCGGGTTGCCCAACCGGCAGTGGCTACTTGAACGTACGTGGACGGCACTGGACGAAGCCGAACGCATCGGTGCGCGTTCCGCCCTGATGCTGATCGACCTCGACCGTTTCCGGTCGGTGAATGACACGCTCGGGCATCTCGCCGGAGACCGGCTGCTCCTTCAGATAGCCGATCGGCTGCGGCTCAACCTGCCGCGCGGGGCGGAGGCCGCGCGGCTGGGCGGCGACGAGTTCGCCGTGCTGCTGCCCATCGCCGACTCCACGACCTCGGCCACGCGGGTCGCCCGCAATCTCGTCGCCGCGCTCGGTTCGTCCCTCGACCTGGACGGGCTCTCGCTCGTCCTGGAGGCCAGCGCCGGGCTCGCCGTCTTCCCCGACCACGCGCTCGACGCCGAGGGTTTGCTCCGGCGGGCGGACGTCGCCATGTACCAGGCGAAGCGCGACCGGACGGGGGTGGAGGTGTACGAGTCCAAGCGGGACTCGAACACCCCGGACCGGCTGGGGCTGCTGGGGGATCTGCGCCGGGCCCTGGATGCCGGGGACGTCGAGCTGCACTACCAGCCGAAGGTCCGGTTCGACGGTCAGGTCGCCGGACTTGAGGCACTCGTACGGTGGGTGCACCCCGAGCGGGGGAGGGTGGCGCCGGACGAGTTCATCGCCATCGCCGAGTCGTCCGGGCTGATGCCGCACCTCACGGAGTACGTCCTGGAGACGGCACTCGCGCAGGTCGCACGCTGGCGGGCGCAGGGGCTGTACGTGCCGGTCGCGGTGAACGTCTCACCGCGCGACGTCCACACCCCCGGGTTCGCGGGCTCGGTGGCGGCGCGGCTCGCCCGGCACGGGGTTCCCGCGGGGTCGCTCCAGCTGGAGATTACGGAGCATGTGCTCCTTGAGGATCCGCAGCGGGCCGCGGACACCCTGGCTGCGCTGACCGCGCACGGGGTGAAGATGTCGCTGGACGACTTCGGTACCGGGTACTCCTCGCTCGTTCATCTGCGCCGACTGCCGGTCAGCGAGCTGAAGATCGACCGGTCCTTCGTCGCGCGGCTCGCCGTGGACAACGAGGACGCGGAGATCGTGCGCTGCACCATCGATCTCGCGCACTCGCTCGGACTGCTCGTCGTCGCCGAGGGTGTGGAGGACGACGAGACGTGGGAGCGGTTGCGCGATCTCGGGTGTGACGCGGTGCAGGGGTGGCTGGTCGCCGCGGCGATGCCTCCGGAGGACACCACGGCGTGGCTGCTGGCCCGCGGGTCGCGTGGGTGGCAGCGGCCGCGGGCGGCGTTGCCGGCGGCGGAGTAGTCCCGCAGGCCTGGTGGGAGGCGGTTCTCCCGCCCGCGCACCGTCCGTGACGGTCACTCGACAAGTGGGCCTCTCCTGTGGGGGTTGAGCGCCGTCGGCGTCAGCCGGTAAAGGAGTGGGTCTGTCAGGGGCGCGGGGAACTGCGCGCCCAGCCACGTACTGCCCGCAGCTTGTGGACGATGTCCCCGAACAGACTGCCGCCGACGGCTCGTAACCCCCACCGGAGAGCCCCACTTGTCGAGTGAGGGTCACGGGCGGGCGCGGGTGGGCGAGCCCCCCGGAGAAACCCGGGCGCAGGCACCGTCCCCCGACCCATAGGATTGGGCCAAACCACACACACTCACCCCCAGAGGAACGTCGCATGCCTGGCATCACGCGCGAGGAGGTCGCCCACCTCGCACGGCTGGCGCGTCTGGAGCTGAAGGGCGAAGAGCTCGATCACTTCGCCGGCCAGCTCGACGACATCATCGGCGCGGTCGCCCGCGTCAGCGAGGTCGCCGACCAAGACGTACCGCCGACCTCACATCCGCTGCCGCTGACGAACGTCATGCGCGCGGACGAGGTCCGTCCGTCGCTCACCCCCGAGCAGGCGCTCTCCGGCGCCCCGGCCCAGGAGCAGCAGCGTTTCAAGGTGCCGCAGATCCTGGGGGAGGACTAATCACCATGACGGACACCAACGTCAACATCATCAGGCTGACGGCAGCGGAGACCGCTGCCAAGATCGCGTCCGGCGAACTCACCGCCGTCGAGGTCACCGAGGCACACCTCGCGCGGATCGAGGCCGTCGACGAGAAGGTGCACGCCTTCCTGTACGTCGACCGGGAGGGTGCGCTCGCCCAGGCTCGCGCCGTCGACGGGAAGCGGGAGCGCGGCGAGAAGCTCGGCCCGCTGGCCGGCGTACCGCTCGCGCTCAAGGACATCTTCACCACCGAGGGCATCCCGACCACCGTCGGGTCGAAGATCCTCGAAGGATGGATTCCGCCGTACGACGCGACCGTCACCAAGAGGCTGAAGGCCGCCGACGTCGTCATCCTCGGCAAGACCAACATGGACGAGTTCGCCATGGGGTCCAGCACCGAGAACAGCGCGTACGGGCCCACCGGCAACCCCTGGGACCTGAGCAGGATCCCCGGCGGCTCCGGCGGCGGTTCGAGCGCCGCGCTCGCCTCCTTCCAGGCCCCCCTCGCCATCGGCACGGACACCGGCGGCTCGATCCGCCAGCCCGCGGCCGTCACCGGCACGGTCGGCGTCAAGCCCACATACGGCGGCGTCTCCCGCTACGGCATGGTGGCGTTCTCGTCCTCCCTCGACCAGGGCGGCCCCTGCGCCCGTACGGTCCTGGACGCGGCCCTCCTCCACGAGGTCATCGCCGGGCACGACCCGCTCGACTCGACCTCCGTCGACGCCCCGGTCCCGCCGGTCGTCGAGGCCGCGCGCAACGGCTCCGTCGCCGGAATGCGCGTCGGCGTCGTCAAGCAGTTCGCGGGCGAGGGCTACCAGGCCGGAGTCGTCCAGCGTTTCAACGAGTCCGTCGCCCTCCTCAAGGAGCTGGGCGCCGAGATCGTCGAGCTGGACTGCCCGTCCTTCGACCTGGCGCTCTCCGCGTACTACCTGATCGCGCCGTCCGAGTGTTCCTCGAACCTCGCCCGCTTCGACGCCATGCGCTACGGCCTGCGCGTCGGCGACGACGGCACGCACTCCGCCGAGCAGGTCACCGCCCTCACCCGTGAGGAGGGCTTCGGCGACGAGGTCAAGCGCCGCATCATGCTCGGCACGTACGCCCTGTCCAGCGGCTACTACGACGCGTACTACGGCAGCGCCCAGAAGGTCCGTACGCTCATCACGCGCGACTTCGAGAAGGCGTTCGAGCAGGTCGACGTGATCGTGTCGCCCACGACGCCGACCACCGCCTTCCCGATCGGCGAGCGCGCCGACGACCCGATGGCGATGTACCTCGCGGACCTCTGCACCATCCCGACCAACATGGCGGGCAACGCCGCCATGTCGCTGCCCTGCGGTCTCGCGCCGGAGGACAACCTTCCGGTCGGCCTGCAGATCATCGCCCCCGCGATGAAGGACGACCGGCTGTACAAGGTCGGCGCCGCCGTCGAGGCCGCCTTCGTGGAAAGGTGGGGTCACCCGCTGATCGAGGAGGCTCCGTCACTGTGAGTGCCATGGCAAAGAAGGCCAAGAACTTCAAGAAGTCCAAGACGGGCGTGTACGTGTCGCTCGCCAGCACCGCCTTCGGTGCGCTCAGCGTCGCCAAGCAGGCCAGGCTCGCCCGCGAGGACGGCGACTTCCTGCGGCTCGTCGACGCCGCCGTATCCGCCGCCGCCATCGTCACCGGCCTCGCCATCCTCTACCGGGAGCTCAAGCGCCTGGGCGACGACGACGTCCTGCTGGGCTGAGAGGGAAGTTTTCACCGTGACCACCACGACCGACGAACTGGTGTCGTACGAGGACGCCCTGGCGACGTACGACCCCGTCATGGGCCTCGAAGTCCATGTCGAACTCGGCACCAAGACCAAGATGTTCTGCGGGTGTTCCACCGAACTGGGCGCCGCGCCCAACTCGCAGACCTGCCCGACCTGCCTCGGCATGCCCGGCGCGCTCCCGGTCGTCAACGCGATCGGCATCGAATCCGCCATCAAGATCGGCCTCGCGCTGCACTGCGAGATCGCCGAATGGTGCCGCTTCGCCCGGAAGAACTACTTCTATCCGGACATGCCGAAGAACTTCCAGACCTCCCAGTACGACGAGCCGATCGCCTTCAACGGCTATCTGGACGTCCAGATGGAGGACGGCGAGGTCTTCCGCGTGGAGATCGAGCGCGCCCACATGGAGGAGGACACCGGTAAGTCGCTGCACGTCGGCGGCGCCACCGGCCGTATCCACGGCGCCTCGCACTCGCTGCTCGACTACAACCGCGCCGGCATCCCGCTCATCGAGATCGTCACCAAGCCGATCGAGGGCGCGGGCGAGCGCGCTCCCGAGGTCGCCAAGGCGTACGTCGCCGAGCTGCGCGAGCTCATCAAGGCACTCGGTGTCTCCGAGGCCCGCATGGAGCAGGGCCAGATGCGCTGCGACGTGAACCTGTCGCTGCGCCCGTACGGCCGGGAGAAGTTCGGCACCCGGAGTGAGACCAAGAACGTCAACTCCCTTCGCTCCGTGGAGCGTGCGGCCCGCTTCGAGATCCAGCGGCATGCCGCCGTACTCAACGCCGGCGGCACGATCATCCAGGAGACCCGCCACTTCCACGAGGACACCGGGTCCACCACCTCGGGCCGCGTGAAGGAGGAGGCCGAGGACTACCGGTACTTCCCGGAGCCCGACCTCGTCCCCATCGCGCCGTCCCGTGAGTGGGTCGAGGAGCTGCGCGCCGGTCTGCCCGAGCAGCCGCTGGCCCGCCGCAACCGGCTGCGTGAGGAGTGGGGCGTCGGCGCCCACGACATGCAGTCGATCCTCAACGCCGGTGCCATCGACCTGATCGTCGCCACCACCGAGGAGGGCGCCGACTCGGCGTCCGCCCGCAAGTGGTGGATGGGCGAACTGGCGCGCAGCGCCAACGAGTCGGGCAAGGCCCTTGAGGACCTGCCCATCACCCCGGCGCAGGTCGCCCGCGTCACCGCCCTGGTGGCCGAGGGCTCCCTCAACGACAAGCTGGCCCGCCAGGTCATCGAAGGCGTACTCGCGGGAGAAGGCACCCCGGACGAGGTCGTCGACAAGCGCGGTCTGAAGGTCGTCTCCGACGAGGGCGCGCTGACCGCCGCCGTCGACGAGGCCATTGCCGGCAACCCGGGCATCGCCGACAAGATCCGCGGCGGCAAGCTCCAGGCCGTCGGCGCGCTGGTCGGCGCGGTCATGAAGGCCACCCGTGGCCAGGCCGACGCGGCCCGCGTCAAGGAACTGATCCTGGAGAGGCTGGGCGTCAGCGAGGGCTGAGGTCCACGTTTTCCTACGCCCTGGGGGGATGCATCGATTCCGATGCGTCCCCCCAGGTGCGTCACGGCGCCCCGGGCGAGGGAGTCCCCGGGAATGTCCTGTGAGCTGGGTCGCACTCCTGTGAACCAGCCCACGAATGCGATGAACGATCACTTCGTGATCATGATCTCTGTCCTCCTCGCCTCTGTCCTCCTCGCCTCTGTGCTCGGCGGCGGCCGCGTCATCGCGATGTTCGGCGGCGCCAACTGGTGGCTGCTGCCCCGCGGGGCTCGGCGAGCGTCTGCCGTGCATCGGCATCGAGCCGCCCGAGCGCCGCGCCGCCCATGAGAGGCTGGCCGGCGCGGCGGACGCAGAGGTGGCGGACGTACTGGAGAAGGAGCGGCGGCAGGATGTACGCGATATCCCTGGGTGACGACGGTGCGGAACTGCGGCCCCTGGAGCCCTGGCACGCCGAGGAGCTCCTGGCGCACATGGAGCGGGGACGCGAGTTCATCGGCCGGCACATCGCGCTGCCCGACGTGGTGAAGGGCCTCCCGTCGACGCGGGCCTTCCTCCAGACGTACGCCGACAAGCGCGCCGCCGACGAAGGCCATCTGTACGGGATCTGGCTGGAGGGGAAGCTCGTCGGCGGGCTGCTCTTCAGGATCTTCGACACCGCGCAGGGGACCTGCGAGGCCGGGTGCTGGCTGGAACCGGCGGCCGCCGGGCGCGGACTCGTCACCCGCGGGGTGCGGATCATCATCGACTGGGCGATCCAGGAGCGCGGCATGCACCGTGTCGAGTGGATCGCCTCACCCGCGAACGAACCGAGCCTGAACGTGGCACGGCGGCTGGGCATGACGCGGGAGGGCGTACTTCGCGAAAGCTACCTTTACCGGGGCGTACGGAGCGACATGGAGGTCTGGTCGGTGCTCGCTCCCGAGTGGCGGGCGGCACGCGCGCGTCACGGTCGATAACGATCGACTTCCATTCCCGCGAACATTAAGAGACCTCTCAGACAGCATCCGTACGGTGCGAGGTATGGGAACCAAGACTGTTGACGAGGCCGGGGTCGAGACCGGCGCCGAGGCGAAGAGTGAAGAGGAGAAGGTGGACGTCACCAAGAGCGACGCCGCCGAGGCCGACAAGGCCACGGACACCGAGGGGGAGGCCACGGCCGGCACCCCGGACGAGGACGAGGACGGGTACGACGACGAGGAGCAGGCCGAGGCGGTCGCCGACAAGGTCCCCTCAGGGGTCGGCCTGGGTGCCGCCGCTGTGGTCTCGGCCGCACTGGGTGTCGTCTCGCTGACCGGCGGCTGGGTCGCTACCGTCGCCCAGGCGCGCGACTCGCTCTGGGGACAGCTGGAGACCGCGTCTACCGCCACCGTCAACGCGCAGGTCGAGCAGGTCTACGGCAACTCGTGGAACGCGAGCGCGCTGGTCGCGGGCATCTTCGCGCTGGTGGCTCTGATCGTCGGCGTCGTCGTGCTGGTCCGGCCGGCGTTCGGGGACCCCGACCGGGTGGTGCAGGCCCCGTGGGTCAAGTCCGTCGCCTGGGCGGGCGTCTCGCTCGCGCTCATCGGCCTGCTGCTCGCCGTGCTGAAGTACACCGACCTCCTGCTGTCCACGCCGACGGTGAGCAGCTGATCACTGGTCGAGCCGTCCGAGCTCTCCCTGAGGGGCCTTAGGCCCGCCCTACGTCACGTACGGCGGCTCTAAGGCCCTTCGTGCGCTCAAGATGCGGAACTCTCCCGATGTGGCGCACCCACCTTGGAGACGAAGGTTGAGGCATCGCAACAAGCGAAGTCCGAAACCGACTCTTCACCAGGGGTACGAGATGTTCGAGTACGAGCTCCAGCAGATCCGTTCCGCAGATCTGATCCGCGAGGCCCAGACCCACCGACTGGTTCGCGAGGCCCTCCGCGGCCGCCGTGCCGCCCGCCGCGCCGCGCGCGAGTCGGCACAGAACGACCCGGAGGGGCAGGCGCAAAGCCGCCGCCATCGTCGGCACCGGTTCGCCCGCGTCGCGTGAATGCCGCCGGCGGGGCACGGGAGGACGGCCGCACGGGGGTCGGCCGTTCTCCCGGACCACGGTCCGCCGTCCCGGCAAGCGGGTCGACGGCGGCTGTCGTGACAACTGGGTCAATGGCGGCCGTGGTGAAAACCGGGTCAACGGCGGCTGTCGTGAAAACCGGGTCAACGGCGGCCGTGGCGAGAGCAGGGTCAACGGCGGCCGTCCCGACAACCGGGTCGACGGCCGCCGTCCCGACAACCGGGTCGACGGCCGCCGTTGTCACCACCAGGTCGGCGACGGCCGTCCCGGCAATGGGGTCAACCGCGGTCCTCCCGATATCCGGTGCCGCACGGTCAGACCCCTGTGCGATGCTCGGACCAATGGAGACCAGGTCCGTCAGCCCGGTGTTCGTCGGACGCGCCGAGGAGTTGGGCGTGCTGCACGAAGCGCTCGCCCGCGCCGCCGCGGGCGAGCCACAGGCATTGCTGCTCGGCGGCGAGGCCGGGGTCGGAAAGACCCGCCTGATCGAGGAGTTCGCCACCTCGGCCGGACGCGAGGGCGCGATCGTCGCGTGCGGCGGCTGCGTCGAGATCGGCGCCGACGGACTGCCCTTCGCGCCCTTCTCCACGGCCCTGCGCGCCCTGCGCCGCCTCCTCCCGGACGAGCTCTCCGCCGCTGCCGCCGGACAGGAGGACGAACTGGCCCGGCTGCTGCCCGAGCTGGGCGAGGCCGGCCAGGGGCGACGGTACGAGGAGGAGGGCATGGCCCGTCTCTTCGAGCTCACCGCCCGCCTCCTGGAGCGCGTCGCCGCGAACCGCACGGTCGTCGTCGCCCTCGAAGACCTGCACTGGGCCGACGCCTCCACCCGTCACCTCCTCGCCTACCTCTTCCGCACCCTGCGCAGCGGCCGGCTCGTCGTCGTCGCCAGCTACCGCGCCGACGACATCCACCGCCGCCACCCGCTGCGCCCCCTGCTCGCCGAGCTGGACCGCCTCCGCACGGTCCGCCGTATCGAACTGGGCCGCTTCAGCCGAGCCGAGGTCGGCCGCCAGATCGCCGGGATCCTCGCCCACGAACCCGACCCGGCCCAGGTCGACGAGATCTTCGAACGCTCCGACGGCAACGCGTTCTTCGTGGAGGAACTCGCCGTCGCCTCCGACCAGGGCTGCCGCACGGCGCTCACGGACACCCTCCGCGACCTGCTCCTCGTACGCGTCGAAGGCCTGCCCGAGAGCGCCCAGCGAGTCGCCCGGATCGCCGCCGAGGGCGGCTCCACCGTCGAGTACCCACTGCTCGCCGCCGTGGCCGGGCTCGCCGAGGACGACCTGATCGAGGCGCTGCGGGCCGCCGTCGGCGCCAACATCCTGCTCGCCTCACCCGGCGGCGACGGCTACCGCTTCCGCCACTCCCTGGTCCGCGAGGCCGTCAGCGACGACCTGCTGCCCGGCGAGCGCTCCCGCTTCAACCGGCGCTACGCCGAAGCCCTGGAGGCCGACCCGACGCTCGTACCGGCCGACGAGCGCCTCACCCGGCTGGCCAGCTACTGGTACCACGCCCATGACGCGGCCAAGGCCCTCCCCGCCGTCCTCGACGCCTCCGTCGAGGCCCGCTGCCGCCACGCCCACTCCGAGCAACTGCGGCTCCTGGAGCGGGCGATGGAGCTGTGGGACGTGGCCTCCGAGGCCGTGCGGGCCGACCTGCGCCCCGTCGACTACGTGGAGGTCTATCCGCCCTGCGGCTGCGACTCGGCGACCACGCCGCTGCGCTATCTCGACCTGATGGCGGAGGCCGCCGTCGCGGGCCGGCTGTGCGGAGAGCGCGAGCGCGCCCTGAAGATCACCAAGCGGGCGCTGCACCTCCTGGAGGACGACGGCGATCCCCTGCGCGCCGCCTGGTTCTGGTGCCAGCGCTCCCGCCTGGTCCAGGCACAGGCCCGCGGCGACGGCTGGCAGGAACTCGGCACCGCCCAGGAACTGGTCCGCGGCCTGCCCCCGTCGGAGGTGCACGCCGACGTCCTGTCGAACGTCGCCGCCTGGTGCATGCTGCACGAACCGGGACCCGGCGCCTTCTCCGCCGCCGAGCGCGCCGTGGAGTACGCACGCATGGTCGGCGCCCGGGACATCGAGCTGAACGCCCGGCTCACCCTCGGCGGCCTCATGGTCGACGCCGGCGACATCGAGGCGGGTCTCGCGGAGCTGTACGAGGTCAAGGACCAGGTGAACCTGCACGGCGCCTCCCTCGTCGTGGGCCGGATCCACATCAACCTGCCCTCCCATCTGGAGTCGCTCGGCCGCTCCCGCGAGGCAGTCTCGGTCCTGGGGGAGGGCGTCGAACTCGCCAAGAGAAAAGGCCTGTTGGACACCGAGGCCTATGTCTGGGGCAACCTCTCGGAGTCGCTCGACTCCCTCGGACAGTGGGGCGAGGCCGTCGAGGCCGCCGGGAAGGCGCTGCGCATCGGGCTCAACGGCAAGGCGTCCGGCGTGGCCGGCATCCGTCTTTCCCAACTCGCGCTGGCCCGCGGTGATCTCGCCGAGTCCGGACGCCAACTCGCAGCCGCCCGGGCCCACTTCGGCACCCACGATCCCATGCCCCAGCACGCCCTCCCGTTGCTGAGCAACGCGATCGGTATCGCCGCCGCCGAGGGTCGCCTCCTCGACGCCCGCGCCGCGCTGGCGGAGGCCCTGAGCGTGGGCTTCCCGCCCGGCACCCAGCGCTACGGCTGGCCCCTGCTGCTCGCCGCCGCCACCGCGGAGGCCGACGCCCGCGGGCTGCCCGTCGCCGAAGCGGGCCGCGCCGAGACGGTGGAGCATCTCCGCTCCGCCGCCAAGTCCCTGGCAACCGGCGCGCCCCTCTGGCTCGCGTATGAGGGGTGGGTGCGCGCCGAACTCCGCCGCGCCGAGGGCGTGACCACCCCCAGCGACTGGTGCGAGGTGGTCACCGCCTTCGAACCCCTGGAGCGCCCCTACGACCTCGCCCGCGTCCGTCACCGCCTCGCCGACGCCCTGCTGGCCTCGGGAGCGGACGACGACGACCGTGCCCGCGCCACGGAACTCCTCCGCCTGGCCCGGGCCGCCGCCGACCACCTCGGCGCCCGCCCGCTCGGCGACACCGTCACGCTGCTCGCCCAGCGGGCACGCCTCGCCCTGGGCCGCGTCCCCGAAGCGGCCGCCCTGACCCCCGCCGACCCCGCGGTCGCCCTCGGCCTCACCAGCCGCGAGCGCGATGTCCTCCGCCTCGTCGCCGTCGGCCGCAGCAACCGCCAGATCGCCGAGGAGCTCTTCATCTCCCCCAAGACGGCCAGCGTCCATGTGTCGAACATCCTCGCGAAGCTCGGCGTCTCCGGCCGTGGCGAGGCGGCGGCCATGGCCCACCGCCTGCGGTTGTTCCCGCCTGAGACCCCCGCTGCCCAGGCAGTGGGCTGAGGTTTACGCTGTAGGAGACCCGGGCCGAGGGAGGCGCCGTGTTCAACATGTTCGAGGAGCTGTTCGCGCCGGGCCGCAAGCACACCAACGACGAACGCAAGCGCCTGGAACTGAGCCGGGTGGACCTGAACGACGGTGACCCCGGCCGCGGCCCCATAGACCTGTCCTCGGGCAAGGTGATCGTCCGAGCACCGGCGCCCGAACCGGCGACTCCGCAGAGCCCGACCGCGGACGCGACGGAGACCGAGACGCCCGACGGGGACTGAAGAGCCCGACGGAGATCGAGGCGCCCAACGGCGTCGAAGTGCCCGACGGAGATCGAGGCGCCCAACGGCGTCGAAGTGCCCGACGGAGATCGAGCAGCACACCGCGGCAGGCGCCCTCGGCTTCCCAATCACGTCACCTCCAGCTCCAGAATCCTGTCGTCTCCCTCCCCGGGGCTGCCCCGTCCGTCCGTCTCGCTCGTCACCAGCCAGAGCTTGTCGCCGCCCGCCGACACCACCGTTCGCAGACGGCCGTAGTCACCCTCCAGGAAGGCCTGCGGTTCCGCGGAGGCCTTGGTGCCGTCCAGAGGGATGCGCCACAGGCGTTCGCCCTTGAGGCCCGCCATCCAGATGGAGCCCTCCGCGTAGGCGATGCCGCTCGGGGAGGCGTCGTCCGTGTGCCACTGGGCGACCGGGTTCAGATACTTGGAGTTGTCGCTCTCGCCCTCGACCACCGGCCAGCCGTAGTTCCCGCCCGGCCTGATCTGGTTCAGCTCGTCCCAGGTGTCCTGGCCGAACTCGGCAGCCCACAGCCGCTGTTTGTCGTCCCAGGCGAGACCCTGGACGTTGCGATGCCCGTACGAGTAGACGACCGAGTCGTTGAACGGATTGCCCGGCGCCGGCTCGCCCTCCGGAGTCATCCGGAGGATCTTGCCGCCCAGCGACTTGGTGTCCTGGGCCAGACCCGTCTGACCCGTCTCACCCGCCCCCGCGTACAGCATCTCGTCCGGGCCGAAGGCGATCCGGCCACCGTTGTGGATGTACCCCTTGGGAATGCCCCGGAAGATCGTGTCCGGCGAGCCCAGCTGCTCCCCGGACGGCTTGTTCTCGTCGTACAGCATGCGGACGATGCGGTTGTCCGACACCGTGGTGAAGTACGCGTAGACCAGATGGTCCGAGGCGTAGTCGGGGGAGAGCGCGATCCCCAGGAGGCCGCCCTCTCCCTCGGGGGCCACCCCGGGCACCTCGCCCAGCTCCGTCTTCTTGCCGCTCTCCCCGTCGACCCGTGTGATCGTCCCCTCGTCACGCGAGGACACCAGCAGGTCGCCCTCGGGCAGGGGTGCGACGCCCCAGGGGGAGTCGAGGTCCTCGGTGACGGTGCGCACGACCTTCACCGAGCCCTTGGCGGGCGGTGTTACCTCGGCGGCCTGCCCGGAGGACGAGGCCCCCGGCTCCGTACCGCCGCCGTCACTGCTGCTCGGCGACGGGCTCCCGCCGCCGTCCGCCGTCCCTCCGTCGTCGGAGGAACAGCCGGCCGTCACCAGAAGCGCGGCCGCGGCCAACACGGCCGTCACCACTCGTCGTTGCACGATCATGGGGTCCCTTCGACGCGGCGGTTCTACTGTTCATACACCGCTCGCGCCCCACGAGTTCCCGATCACGGACAAACAAATCCGGCCACCTGCCTCGTGGCCACGTACTGTTCGCCAGGTACCCCGGCTGTTCGCCAGGTACCCCGGCGGTGCGGCCTACTCCCAGGATCCCTGCGCCCCCGGCAACCCCGCCACCTCCGCCAGATCCTCCGCCGTCAGTCCCAGCGCGGCCGCCTCCGCGTTCTCCGCGACCCACCGCTCCCGCTTGGCCCCCGGCACCGGCACCACGTGCGGCCCCTGCGCCAGCACCCAGGCCAGCGCCACCTGCGCGGGCGTGACGGCGTTCTCGTGGGACCCGTGCCGGCGGGCGACGCGTCTCAGGCCTACGACGATCGGCTGGTTCGCGGCCATCATCTCGGCGGTGAAGCGGGGGTGCCGGGCACGTACGTCGTCGGGTTCGAAACCCTCGCCGGGCGTCAGCGTGCCGGTCAGGAAGCCGTTGCCGAGCGGCATTGCCGCCAGGAAGCCCACCCCGTGGGCCGCGCACCACGGCAGCAGCACGTCCAGCGCCTCCGTGGACCACACCGACAGCTCGGCCTCCACGGCGCTCACCGGGAAGACCTGCTGCACCCGCTCCAGCTGACTGATCGTTCCGTCGTGCAGCCGCGCCCCCGAGCGGCGGGCGGAGCGGGCACCCACCGCGCACAGCCCGAGCGAGCGCACCTTTCCGGCCGTCACCAGCTCCGCCATCGCACCCCAGGTCTCCTCGACGGGAACCTCGGGGTCCGCGCGGTGCAACTGGTAGAGATCGATCACGTCCGTCTGGAGTCGGCGCAGCGACGCGTCGCACGCCCGCTTCACATAGCCCGGGCGGCCGTTGGCCACGATGTGCTGTTCGCCCACCAGCAGGCCGACCTTGGTCGACACGAAGGCCTCGGAGCGTCGCTCCTTCAGGACCCGCCCCAACAGGAGCTCGTTGGTGAAGGGGCCGTACATGTCGGCCGTGTCGAGCAGGGTCGAACCCCGGTCGAGCGCCGCGTGCACCGCACGGAGCGACTCCTCACCGCGCTGTTGCGAACCGGTGTACGCCCAGCTCATCGGCATGCACCCGAGCCCGACCGCTCCCACGCCGAGCGCCGCCGCCCCGACCGTCCTGCGCTCCACCTGGCCGTAACCCTCCCTCTTCCGGCTCCCCAACCTAACCTCTGTACGTCCCGGCCCCTGACATAGCCTCTTGAGCATGACTTCAGACGTATGGCTTCCCTTTCGTGCCGAGGACATCGACGGGCTTCCAGCGGGTCTCAACTACCGCTACTGGAATGGTGACCAGGAGTTTCCCGCGGATCCGGCCGATTGCGAGTTCTATGTCGTGCCCTATATGAAGCCGCCCGCCGTCTCACGGCGGCCGATGTCCGCGATGACCTCGGTACGGGTCCTGCAGACGCTGTCCGCCGGTGTCGACCACGTCCTGCCGAGCCTCGAAGTCCTGCCCGCCGGCGTGCAGTTGTGCAACGCGCGAGGAGTGCACGAGGCGAGCACCGGCGAGCTGGCCCTCGCGCTGATCCTCGCCTCCCTGAGAGGCATCCCCGACTTCGTGCGAGCACAGGACAAGGGGGAGTGGAAGTCGGGGTTCCACCCGGCGCTGGCCGACAGGTCGGTCCTCATCGTGGGCTACGGGGCGATCGGGTCCGCCATCGAGGACCGGCTCACTCCCTTCGAGCTCGCGCGGGTGGCGCGCGTCGCGCGCTCCGCGCGCACCACGGAGCGCGGTCCGGTGCACGCCCTCGCCGAACTGCCCGCCCTGCTGCCCGAGGCCGACATCGTCATCCTGTCCACGCCCCTCGACGACACCACCCGCGGCCTGGTGAACGCGGACTTCCTCTCCCACATGAAGGACGGCGCCCTCCTGGTGAACGTCGCCCGTGGCCCCGTCGTCGACACCAAGGCGCTCCTCGCCGAGCTGGAGAGCGGCCGTATCACCGCGGCCCTCGACGTCACCGACCCCGAACCGCTGCCCCAGGGGCACCCGTTGTGGCAGGCGCCCGGCATCCTCATCAGCCCCCACGTCGGCGGACCCACGTCCGCGTTCCTGCCGCGCGCCAAGCGGCTCCTGGTCGCGCAGTTGAACCGTTTCGTGAACCGGGAGCCGCTGGGGAACGTGGTGCTTACGACGAGCGCGCGGGCCACGTGACGACGGGCGAATAGGCCGGCTCACCACGGGCGCGCGGGCCATGTCCCGTCCGCTCCCCGTCCGCTTTTGACACCCTCCGCAGTTCTCCGGATGCGGGCAGTGCCGACAAACTCCCTGGTCGTCACGGAGCGTAGAGGAACTATGTCCCTGAGTGACGAGACTGGTGTATCGTCCCGACTGGGGCTGCGCCGTGCACCGTTCGGCGCCGGGGATGGACATTCGGACTGCGAGGGGGGCGACGGGCGATGCACGGCCTATGGACCAACGATCCGACGAGGCGGGGCCGCTGCCGACGGCCCTGGCGCGCGGCCAGGCGGAGACGCGGGCAGTGCGGCCACAGTTGCCAGAGTGGACATCACCACCGCAGGCCCAGTGGCCGCCGGAGGCATGCGCGCGCGGACCAGCGGGATCCCGGGGCACGGACCGGGTGGGCCCGGTGAGTTCCCTCGGAGCGCTGCTGACCCGTCGGCCGGTGCTCGGTGGCGGGACAGGCCTTGTCTCACAACTCGTACTGGCCCTGGTGTGCGCGGGATACGCCGTCGGTTCCGCGCTCGGCTGGGGCTCCGCGAGCATCGCATTCTTCATGGGCGACTTCGGTCTGAGTGCGGCCGCGGGCGCCGCCGCGGTCTCCTGCTTCCGGTACGCCCAGAGTCGCCGCAGCCGTTTTCGACCCGCCTGGCTGCTGTTCGCACTCTCCTCCGCCATGGCATGCCTGGGCAACGCCGTCTGGGGGTGGTATGAGGTCGTCCTCGAACGCCCCGTGCCCAGCCCCAGTTTCGCCGACGTGTTCTTCCTCTGCTTCGCGCCGCCCGCCATCGTGGGCCTGCTCGTGCTCGCCAAGAGGCCTGTGACCAAGGCGGGTTGGGTCTGCCTGGCACTCGACTCCTGGCTGATCGGCGGCTCGTTGCTCACGCTGTCCTGGAGTCTCGCGCTCGCCCAGGCGGCGAAGTTCGACGGGCCGAGCGTCGCGCACACCGCGCTGTCACTGGCGTACCCGCTGCTGGACATCGCACTGGTCAGCATGGTGCTTGCGCTGCACTTCCGGCGCTCGTCGGTGAACCGCTCCGCGGTGAACACCGCGGTCGGCGCGCTCGCCCTGACCGTGATGTGCGACGCCCTGTTCACCTCACCCCTGCTGCACAACGACTACCGCTCGGGGCAGCTCCTCGACGCGGGCTGGTTCGCCGGCTCACTGCTCCTCGCGTACGCCCCCTGGGTCGCCCCCCGGCACGGTGAGCCGGGCACGGACCGGTATGACACCGACGGGCACGCGCGCGTGGTGCACGAACGCATCCCGGGACAGCGGCAGGAGGGGCGGCCGGGACACATGGGAGGACAGGTGCACGTGCCCCTCCAGGGCGCAGTCCACAGCGCGGACCACGGCCGATATCAGGCCACCCGTCCCATCGCCGGATCGCTGGCCGCCCTCACGCCCTACCTGGCCGCCGCCGTCTGCACCCTGGGGATCCTCTACAACGTCCTGAACGGTCGCAACGTCGACCGGGTGGTGCTCATCACCGCCGGTCTCGTCGTGCTCGCCCTCGTCGTCCGCCAGGGCATCATGCTCCTCGACAACATCACCCTCACCCAGGAACTGGCCCAGAAGGAGAACCACTTCCGCTCCCTGGTGCAGGGCTCCAGCGACGTCATCATGATCGCAGCCCCGAACGGCATTCTGAGATACGTCAGTCCGGCCGCCGCCGGGGTCTACGGACGGGACGCCGAGGACCTCGTGGGTTGCGAACTCGCCTCGCTCATCCACCCCGAGGACCTCGGCTGTGTGGTCCACGAAGTGCGCCGCTTCCTGGCCGCGAGTCACATCGAGGAGCCCACCACCCGCATCGAGTGCCGCTTCAGGTCGGGCGACGGCGGCTGGCTGAACGTGGAGTCCACGGTGAACCGGCACCACGGCGGCCTCATCTTCAACAGCCGTGATGTGACCGAACGGGTGCGCCTGCAGGCGCAGTTACAGCACAACGCCGAGCACGACCCGCTCACCGACCTGCCCAACCGCGCCCTGTTCACCCGGCGCGTCCAGCAGGCGCTCTCCGGCCGCCGCTCCTCCGACCGCGGCACCGCCGTCCTGTTCATCGACCTGGACGGCTTCAAGGCGGTCAACGACACGATCGGGCACCAGGCCGGCGACGAACTCCTCGTCCACGCCGCCCGCAGACTCCAGGACTCCGTGCGGCACGGCGACACCGCCGCCCGCCTCGGCGGCGACGAGTTCGCGGCGCTCATCGTCGGCGACGGCACCCGCGACCGCACCGCCCGTGAGCATCAGATCCTCGAGCTCGCCGACCGCCTGAGGCTCACGCTCTCGCAGCCGTACACCATCGACGGCAACGATGTCCGAGTCGCCGCGTCCATCGGCGTCGGCTTCGCCGAACCCGGTCTGGGCGCGGGTGAGTTGCTGAGAAACGCCGACCTCGCCATGTACCGCGCCAAGGCGGCGGGCAAGGGCCGCGTCGAGCTCTACGCACCCCAGATGCAGCAGGACGTCGTACGCAAGGCGGAGCTGGCGACCAGGCTGCGCTCCGCCCTGCAGGACGGCGAGTTCACGCTGCTGCACCAGCCCGTGGTCTCGCTCGACAACGGCCGGATCGCGACAGTCACCGCCCAGGCGCGCTGGCGTTCCTCCCAGGGTGTGCTGTTCACGCCCGCGGAGTTCCTGCGCGTCGCCGAGGACAGCGACAGGACCGCCGAGCTGGGTCGCTGGATGCTGCAGGAGGCCGTCGAGCAGGCCGCCGAGCGCGCCGCCACCGGCGTCATGCTGCCCGTCGCCGTCCGGATGAACGCCCGGCGGCTGTTGGACCGCTCCGGGCCCCTCGGCTCCGTGGAGGCCCTGCTGACCCGGTACGGGCTCCCCTCCGGCGCCCTGATCATCGAGCTGGCAGACACCGACCCCCGGGTCTCCCTGGATGAGCTGGAGCGCCGGCTGAACGCGCTGCGGCGGCTCGGCGTCCGGATCGCCCTGGACGGCTTCGGCAGCGGCCATGCCGCCATCACGGCACTGAGACGGCTCCCCGTCGACGTGCTGAAACTGGACAGGGACCTCGTCGAGGGCGTCGTCGAGTCCGCGCGGCTGCACAAGATCACCAGCGGGCTGCTGCGGATCGCCACCGACCTCGGGCTCCAGTCCGTGGCCGACGGCGTGGATCTTCCGGAGCAGGTCATCGCCCTGCGCGCGATGGGCTGCACCCATGGGCAGGGCATGGCGTTCTCCGCGCCGCTGGACGAATACCGGCTGCACAGGGCGCTCTCCATGGGCCACTACCCGGTGCCGCACGGACCCGTCGAGCCGGTGTTCGCGGGCGGTGGCGGTGCGGGGGTCTACACCGGTGGTGTGCCCGCCGTCTACGGAGGTGGGACCGTCCTCCGCTCACATAATGAGACTCCCGTCCCACCCACTTGACAGTCGGTGCGTGCCGGGGGGAGGGTCAATGCCATGCGCACCCGAATTCTCGTACTTGGAAAGCGCGTCGGCTGAGCTGGGACCCACCGGATCGATTGAACCGGAATACCCAGCGATCGCACCGGCGCGCTCCCCTCGCTTGCCTCACGGCACGAGGGGTTTTTTGTTGCACAGACACCAGTCGTACACCGTACAAAATTCGCAAAAACCCTCAGCATCGAGAAGAGAATGCCGATGACCGAGCAGGCCACCGGGGCCCACCATCCGCAGCCGCGGCCCCGTTCCGGAGGACAGCAGCCCGCCCCCGTCGAGCACGTCACGGGTGCGAAGTCCCTCATTCGCTCGCTCGAGGAGGTCGGGGCCGACACCGTATTCGGTATCCCCGGCGGGACGATCCTTCCGGCGTACGACCCGATGATGGACTCGAGCCGGCTGCGTCACGTGCTCGTCCGTCATGAGCAGGGTGCGGGTCACGCGGCCACCGGTTACGCGCAGGCCACCGGCAAGGTCGGTGTCTGCATGGCCACGTCGGGCCCGGGTGCGACGAACCTGGTGACGCCGATCGCGGACGCCATGATGGACTCCGTCCCGCTGGTCGCCATCACCGGCCAGGTCGTCACCAAGGCGATCGGCACGGACGCCTTCCAGGAGGCGGACATCGTCGGCATCACGATGCCGATCACCAAGCACAGCTTCCTGGTCACCAAACCGGGGGACATCCCGAAGGCGATCGCCGAGGCGTTCCACATCGCCTCGACCGGCCGCCCGGGTCCGGTCCTCGTCGACATCCCGAAGGACGTGCTGCAGGCCCAGACGACGTTCTCCTGGCCGCCGCAGAGCGACCTGCCGGGTTACCGCCCGGTGACCAAGCCGCACGCCAAGCAGATCCGTGAGGCCGCCAGGCTGCTCACCCAGGCGAAGCGGCCCGTGCTGTACGTCGGCGGAGGCGTCCTCAAGGCGCACGCCACCGCCGAGCTGAAGGTCCTCGCAGAACTCACCGGAGCGCCCGTCACCACCACACTGATGGCGCTCGGCGCATTCCCCGACAGCCACAAGCTGCACCTGGGAATGCCGGGCATGCACGGTGCGGTCACCGCCGTCACCGCGCTGCAGAAGGCCGACCTGATCGTCGCCCTCGGAGCCCGCTTCGACGACCGCGTCACCGGCAAGCTGGACAGCTTCGCCCCGTACGCCAAGATCGTCCACGCCGACATCGACCCCGCGGAGATCGGCAAGAACCGCGCCGCCGACGTGCCGATCGTCGGTGACGCCCGCGAGGTCATCGCCGACCTGATCCAGGCGGTGCAGAAGGAGTACAGCGAGGGCCACCAGGGCGACTACACCGCCTGGTGGAAAGACCTGAACCGCTGGCGCGAGACGTATCCGCTCGGCTACGAGCAGCCCGACAACGGCTCGCTCGCCCCGCAGCAGGTCATCGAGCGCATCGGCCAACTCGCCCCGGAGGGCACGATCTTCGCGGCGGGCGTCGGCCAGCACCAGATGTGGGCCGCGCACTACGTCCAGTACGAGAAGCCCGCGACCTGGCTGAACTCCGGCGGCGCCGGAACGATGGGCTACGCGGTCCCGGCCGCGATGGGCGCCAAGGCCGGCCGGCCGGACCGTACGGTCTGGGCGATCGACGGCGACGGCTGTTTCCAGATGACCAACCAGGAACTCACCACCTGCGCCCTGAACAACATCCCGATCAAGGTCGCCATCATCAACAACGGCGCCCTCGGGATGGTCCGCCAGTGGCAGACCCTCTTCTACAACCAGCGCTACTCCAACACCGTGCTGCACAGCGGCCCGGACGCGGACGGCAAGCAGCCGAGCGCCGGCACCCGCGTCCCCGACTTCGTCAAACTGTCGGAGGCCATGGGCTGCTACGCGATCCGCTGCGAGTCCCCGGACGACCTCGACAAGGTGATCGAGGAGGCGAACTCGATCAACGACCGCCCGGTCGTGGTCGACTTCATCGTCCACGAGGACGCGATGGTGTGGCCGATGGTCGCCGCCGGCACGTCCAACGACGAGGTCATGTTCGCCCGGGACGTCCGCCCCGACTTCGGCGACAACGAAGACGACTGAGAGAGAGCCGAGTCAGACCCATGAGCAAGCACACCCTCTCCGTCCTCGTCGAGAACAAGCCCGGTGTCCTCGCCCGGATCACCGCCCTGTTCTCGCGCCGCGGCTTCAACATCGACTCGCTCGCCGTCGGCGTCACCGAGCACCCGGAGATCTCCCGCATCACGATCGTGGTGAACGTGATCGAGGCGCTGCCCCTCGAACAGGTCACCAAGCAACTCAACAAGCTCGTCAACGTCCTGAAGATCGTCGAGCTGGAGCCCGCCTCCGCCGTTGGGCGCGAACTCGTTCTGGTGAAGGTGCGTGCCGACAACGAGACGCGCTCCCAGATCGTCGAGATCGTCCAGCTGTTCCGCGCCAAGACCGTCGACGTCTCCCCGGAGGCCGTCACCATCGAGGCCACCGGCGGCAGCGACAAGCTGGAGGCCATGCTCAAGATGCTGGAGCCGTTCGGCATCAAGGAGCTCGTCCAGTCCGGCACGATCGCGATCGGCCGCGGCGCACGCTCGATCACCGATCGGTCGCTACGCGCCCTCGACCGGTCTGCCTGAGGCTTGAAACGGGCGGTCGGCAGTCGTCGGCCGCCCGTATACCGAGACCCGAAAACTTCCCTCCCCCCGCCCGCCGTACGGTGGGACGCGACACCGCACACCAAGGAGAACCCCAGTGGCCGAGCTGTTCTACGACGACGACGCCGACCTGTCCATCATCCAGGGCCGCAAGGTCGCGGTCATCGGCTACGGCAGCCAGGGCCACGCCCATGCGCTGTCGCTGCGCGACTCGGGTGTCGACGTCCGCGTCGGTCTGCACGAGGGCTCCAAGTCCAAGGCCAAGGCCGAGGAGCAGGGCCTGCGCGTGGTGACTCCCGCCGAGGCCGCCGCCGAGGCCGACGTCATCATGATCCTGGTTCCGGACCCGATCCAGGCGCAGGTCTACGAGGAGTCCATCAAGGACAACCTCAAGGAGGGCGACGCGCTGTTCTTCGGCCACGGCCTGAACATCCGCTTCGACTTCATCAAGCCGCCGGCCGGCATCGACGTCTGCATGGTCGCCCCGAAGGGCCCGGGCCACCTGGTCCGTCGGCAGTACGAGGAGGGCCGCGGCGTTCCGTGCATCGCGGCCGTCGAGCAGGACGCGACCGGTAAGGCCTTCCCGCTGACGCTGTCGTACGCGAAGGGCATCGGCGGCACCCGCGCCGGCGTCATCAAGACGACCTTCACCGAGGAGACCGAGACCGACCTGTTCGGTGAGCAGGCCGTCCTCTGCGGTGGCACCGCGGCGCTGGTCAAGGCGGGCTTCGAGACGCTGACCGAGGCCGGCTACCAGCCGGAGATCGCGTACTTCGAGTGCCTCCACGAGCTGAAGCTCATCGTCGACCTCATGTACGAGGGCGGCCTGGAGAAGATGCGCTGGTCCGTCTCCGAGACCGCCGAGTGGGGCGACTACGTCACCGGCCCGAGGATCATCACGGACGCCACCAAGGTCGAGATGAAGAAGATCCTCGCCGAGATCCAGGACGGGACCTTCGCCCGTGAGTGGATGGCCGAGTACCACGGCGGTCTGAAGAAGTACAACGAGTACAAGAGCCAGGACGAGAAGTCCCTCCTGGAGACCACCGGCAAGGAGCTCCGCAAGCTCATGTCGTGGGTCAGCGACGACGAGGCGTAAGCCCTTCGCGCAAGGGTCGGAGCGGGCTGCTCCGACCCTCGCGCGAACCCGTGGTAACGCCTGGAAACACGGCCTTGTCCATCCCGTCCAGCCACGGACGGGTGATCCTTCCGCAGAGGCGTAAGGGGGCCCGGTCGGCGCCACTACACTGCTGCACATCAACAACGCGTCAGGCCCACAGCGTCGTGCGTCTTCCACGCGGCTAAGCGACGCCGGGGAAGTGCACTTTTCCGGATCCGCTGACCACCCTCCACCGCATGCGGCCGTCGGGACGGCCGTCCGCATTGGACCTGTGAGGACTCACGTGAGCACTGCGTCATCGAAACCCGTCGTACTCATCGCCGAAGAGCTGTCGCCCGCGACCGTCGACGCGCTGGGCCCCGACTTCGAGATCCGGCAGTGCAACGGTGCGGACCGCGCCGAGCTGCTGCCCGCCATCGCCGATGTCGACGCGATCCTGATCCGCTCGGCCACGAAGGTCGACGCGGAAGCCGTCGCCGCCGCGAAAAAACTGAAGGTCGTCGCACGAGCCGGCGTCGGCCTGGACAACGTCGACGTCTCCGCCGCCACCAAGGCCGGCGTGATGGTCGTCAACGCCCCCACCTCGAACATCGTGACCGCCGCCGAGCTCGCCTGCGGTCTGCTCCTTGCCACCGCGCGCCACATTCCGCAGGCCAACACGGCGCTGAAGAACGGCGAGTGGAAGCGCAGCAAGTACACGGGCGTCGAGCTCGCCGAGAAGACCCTCGGTGTCGTCGGCCTCGGCCGGATCGGCGCCCTCGTCGCGCAGCGCATGTCGGCGTTCGGTATGAAGGTCGTCGCCTACGACCCCTACGTCCAGCCTGCCCGGGCCGCGCAGATGGGCGTGAAGGTCCTGACGCTGGACGAGCTCCTCGAAGTCTCCGACTTCATCACCGTGCACCTGCCCAAGACCCCCGAGACCCTCGGTCTCATCGGCGACGAGGCGCTGCACAAGGTCAAGCCGTCGGTGCGGATCGTCAACGCCGCCCGTGGCGGGATCGTCGACGAGGTCGCGCTGTACTCGGCGCTCAAGGAGGGCCGCGTCGCGGGCGCAGGCCTCGACGTGTACTCGAAGGAGCCCTGCACGGACTCCCCGCTCTTCGAGCTCGACGAGGTCGTCTGCACCCCGCACCTCGGTGCCTCCACGGACGAGGCGCAGGAGAAGGCCGGCGTCTCCGTCGCCCGCTCGGTGCGCCTCGCGCTCGCCGGTGAACTGGTCCCGGACGCGGTGAACGTCCAGGGCGGTGTCATCGCCGAGGACGTCAAGCCGGGCCTGCCGCTCGCCGAGAACCTCGGCCGCATCTTCACCGCCCTCGCGGGCGAGGTCGCGGTCCGTCTCGACGTCGAGGTGTACGGCGAGATCACCCAGCACGACGTCAAGGTGCTCGAACTCAGCGCGCTGAAGGGCGTGTTCGAGGACGTCGTCGACGAGACCGTGTCGTACGTCAACGCCCCGCTGTTCGCGCAGGAGCGCGGTGTCGAGGTCCGGCTGACCACGAGCTCGGAGTCCCCGGACCACCGCAATGTCGTCACCGTGCGCGGCACGCTCAGCGACGGCCAGGAGGTCTCGGTCTCCGGCACGCTGGCCGGTCCCAAGAACCTGCAGAAGATCGTCGCCGTCGGTGAGTACGACGTGGACCTCGCGCTCGCCGACCACATGGTCGTGCTGGGCTACGAGGACCGTCCCGGTGTCGTCGGCACCGTCGGCCGGATCTTCGGCGAGGCGGGCATCAACATCGCCGGTATGCAGGTCGCGCGCGCGGTCGCCGGCGGGGAGGCCCTCGCGGTCCTCACCGTGGACGACACGGTCCCGCAGAACGTGCTGACCGAGGTGGCCGACGAGATCGGGGCGACGTCGGCACGGTCGGTCAACCTCGTCTGAGGCTGCCCGCCCCGCTGGGGGCTGCCGCCCCCAGGCACCCGCTTCGGCCTGGACGGCCTCGTCCTCAAACGCCGGACGGGCTGAGTAGCTCAGCCCGTCCGGCGTTTCGCGTATGCGCTCCGCTGGAGTTCCGGTGCGTCGTCCGCGGGTGCATCGTGGCTGGGCGCGCCCACGCGGCGGAGCCGCAGATGTCAGAGCCCCGCGCTCCTTTGGGGCGCTGCCGCCCGCCTCGTTCAGCCGGTCGGCTCGGACACGATCAGGCCCTCTCGATAGGCGATCGCCACCGCCTCCGTGCGGCCGGCGGCGCCCAGCTTGGCGAGGATGTTCGAGACGTGGACGCTCGCCGTCTTGCCGCTGATGAACAGTTCCTCGCCGATCTGGCGGTTGGTGCGGCCGAGGGTGAGGAGGCGCAGGACGTCGCTCTCGCGGGCGGTCAGTACGGCGATGCGGTCGGCGGCGGACGGTGATTCGGCCAGCCGACCGCGCCGGATGAGGGTGTCCACCGCCTCGCGCAGCGGCACGGCACCGAGTCGGACCGCCGTTTCGCGGGCAGCGCGCGCGTGCTCGGCGGCTTCCTCGCGGCGGTCCGCCGACAGCAGGGCCTCGGCGAGCCGCCGCTCGCAGCGGGCCAGTTCGTAAGGGTCGCCGTAGCCGAACGCGGCGACGGTCTTCTCCCACGCGGCGACGTCAGGACCGGAGTGCGCGCGCAGCCACTCCGCCTCGGCGCGCGCCAGCCACGCCAGCCCCTCGGGACCCTGCTCGGAGCCGTCCTCACCCTTCGCGGCCGTGGCCCTGGCCACCTCCACCAGCTCGGTGGCGGTGTCGGTCCAGCGGCGGGCCCCCGCCTCGTCGCCGGTGAGACGCAGCTCTACGGCTGCGTCCGCGACGGCGGACAGGGCCAGCGCGGTGAGCCGCACACCGATGTCGGGCTGTTCGGATCCCGAGCCGTCGGCGAGCTTGACGAGGTGGGTGCGCACACCCGCGACGGCTTCCCCGGCGTCACCCCGCAGGGCCGCGGCATCGGTCAGCACGATGGCCGCGACAAGCGAGGCCATCCAGTCGAACGGGCCGTCGAGCAGGGCGTGGGCACGCTCGGTGGCGTGCTCCTCGCCGCGGGCGAGGGCGACGTACAGCGCGGGACCGGTCGCGAACCCGCCCGCCGCGGGCAGCCGTTCGGAGTCGGCGGCGGCTGCTCGGGCGCACTCGTCCCAGCGGCCCAGGGTGTAGAGGACGAGCGACTGGAGGTAGCGCAGTTCCAGGGCGTACGGCGCGGAGATGAGCCCGGAGCGGTTCGCGCGCTCCAGCCCCTCGGAGAGCCAGCCGAGGCACTCGTCGAGGTCACCGGATTCGTAGCAGCCGATGGCGAGGTTGAAATGCGCGCGCATCTCGATCGTGACGTGGCCCACGCGCCGGGCGAGGTCCCGCGCCAGGCGCAGCCGGTCGCGGCCCTCGGCGGTGCGTCGGTTGTGCCCTTCCAGGCCGACCAGAGAGATGATCAAGTCGGCCTGTGCGTCGGACAGTTGCAGTTCCTCGGCCATGCGCAGCGCCTGGCGGCCGACCCGCTCGGCGTCCTGATCCTGGCCCATGTACCGCGCCGCCATGACATGGGTGGCCGCCGCCCACACCCAGGTGTGCGACGGAGGCTCGGCGGGGATCATGGCGAGCGCCTCGCTGCTGTACGTGAACGCGGCCTTCAGGCTGTCGACGCGCATCAGGTTGCCCGCCAGGGTGTAGCGGACGCGCGCGGCGAGTTCGGAATCCGCGTCCGAACCGGCCCTGGCGAGAGCGGAGCGGGTGAGGGAGACAGCGCGGTGCGACTCGCCGGCGTGCGCGGCGGCCGCGGAGGCGCGCAGGGTGAGGGTCACCGGGCCGGCCGCGGTCTCGGGGCGGGCGGCGGAGTCCACCGCCGGCCACAGCTCGAGCGCGGTCTCCAGATGGCGCAGCTCCTCGGCGGGCGCGCCGACGTGCTGGGCGTGATCGGCGGCTTCGAGCGAGGCGACGAGTGCGTCGGCGAGGTCGTGGCTCTCCCGTGAGTGATGGGCACGCTCCGCCGCGCTCTTGGCCGAACGGCCCTGCCCGGCAAGGAGTTTGGCGAACGTACGGTGCAGCCGGACCCGCTCGCCGGGCAGCAGGTCGGCGTACACCGCCTCGCGGGTCAGGGCATGCCGGAAGGAGTACGTGGCGTCCTCGCCGGGGACCAGCAGCTGCCGGCCGACGGCCTCGCGCAGCGCCGACTCCAGCTCGTCCTCCGGTAGTTGTACGGCGTCACGCAGCAGCTCGTGCTCGACGCGGCGCCCTGCGACGGCCGCCGTGCGCAGCACCTGCTGTGCGGTGTCGGAGAGTTGCTCGATACGGATCAGGAGCAGGTCGGCCAGGCCGCTCGGCATGGCGCCGGATGCCGGGCCGGTGTTGCCGGGGAGCGGGTCGGTGGTGGCGGCGAGCAGCTCCTCCGCGTAGAAGGCGTTTCCCTCCGCTCGGTCGACGATACGGCGGACCGTCGTGTCGGACAGCGGGTCCGTCCGCAGTCCCCGGACGAGCCGGGCCACGTCGGCGTCGGCCAGCGGTCGCAGTTCCAGCCGGTCGACGGCGGGCAGCCGGACCAGCTCGGCGAGCAGCGGACGCAGCGGGTGGCGGCGGTGCAGGTCGTCCGCGCGGTACGAGGCGAAGATCGCCAGGGGGTGCGGCGGGGCGCCGGAGGCCGGGCTCTGGAGGAGACCGCGGCTGAGCAGGAAGCGCAACAGGTCGCGCGAGGACTGGTCGGCCCAGTGGAGGTCTTCGAGGATCAGCAGGAGGGGAGTGATGTCGGCGGCGTCGGAGAGCAGGGAGGCCATGCCCTCGAAGAGGCGGAGCCGGTTGCCGGTGTCGTGGGCGCCGTCGCCTCCGGTGCCCAGCAGGGGGTTGACCGCGGGGTGGGCCGCGAGCGCGCCGGTGAACCGGTCGTCCGCGGCCAGTACGCCGAGGATCTCCGTGAACGGAAGGTACGGCAGGCCGACGTCGCCGAGGTCCACGCAGTGGCCGGTGAGGACGGTCATGCCGGTGGCGGTGGCTTGGGTGGCGGCTTCTGTCACTGTGCGGGTTTTGCCGACGCCGGCGTCGCCCGCTACCAGTACGGCGTGGGGGGCGCCGTTCCTGGCGCGGGTCAGCACGTCGGTGAGCCGGGCGAGTTCGTCTGCCCGGCCGATGAACGGCGTACCGAATGTCTGAGCCACGGGACCATCCTGGCACGGGGGACTGACAGGGGCCGTTGGCATTCCTTCGCCCCCTCCGCCCCTGCCCGTCCCTTCCTCCTGGGGCTCCGCCCCAGACCCCGCTCCTCAAACGCCGGAGGGGCTGGGTTTAGCCTGTCCGGCGTTTGAGGACGAGCGCGTTCAGCGCGACAGCGGGGGTCTGGGGGCGGC
>NZ_JBHXMF010000032.1:0-107139 GCF_042721055.1 Streptomyces sp. NPDC058470 | reverse complement strand
CGCCCCTACCCGTCCCTTGTTCCTGGGGGCTGCCGCCCCCAGACCCCCGCTGTCGCGCTGAACGCGCTTGTCCTCAAACGCCGGACGGGCTGAAAGTGCTGCCCCCGTGGGTGGGTGGGGGATCGGGATGGCGTCGCGTCGCGGTCGAACGCCAGGCGGGCTGAAAGATCTCTGGGTCGGGGCTGGGTGGTAGCGCCTCGTCCTCAAGTACTGGGCGGGCTGAGAGGTTTCCCCCGGGTGGGAGGTCGGGATGGCAGCGCATCTCTCGCCACCCGCCGCAGACCCGGAGACCGCCGGGCCGGAGCCGAAAAGCATTGCTGCCGCCCCACGGCCCGCAGCCGAAGGGCGGCGGAAGGGGGCGTGCCGGTACGTCCAGATGCCCGTCGCGTACGTTCGCGTCACCGGACCCGCCACTCCCTGCCCGACGTCTGATCCGGCGGCGACGGGCGGGACGTACCGGTGCGCCCCCGACCCACCCACCCACTCAGCCGGGCGCGTTCACGGCTCCGCGGTCTTCGCCTCCAGGCTCGTGCGAGTCGCCCGGCCGTACGTCCCCGGCTCGTCGGCCGTGATCCCCCATGTCCGCTGGAAGAGGGTCACGGCATCCTCGACCTGACTGTCGTAGTCGCCGTCGGCTTCACCGATGTACAGGGCCAACTCGGCCAGGCGCAGCTGAAGTTCGGTGACCTCGGGGCCGCTGTCGCCGCGGTGCAGGACCTCGACGGCGGTCTCGTCGTCCGGTGCGACGCCGGTGGCCTCCACCGCGTCGTCGGCGTTCTCCGGCGTGGTCGTCCGCGTTGGGGTGGCTGAGGAGGACGCGGTCGCGGCGGAGCTCGATGCGGGTGGCGCCGAGGCCGACCGGCTCGTGCTGGGCGACGGGGCCGGGGCGGCCGGCGCCGGCGTCGCCGACGACTCGCTCGCGGACGGCGACGCTGAAGGGGACGAGGGCGACGCGTCCGGCACGCTCGCCCGTATGAGGTCCGGCGCGGCCTCGTCCCGGGAGGGAGACTCGTACGTGAAGAACCCGCTCGCGAACCCCGCAGCGGCCACCACCGTGGCCACGGCCCCGCCGACGCCCAGGAACACGAACCGCCGCCGACGCCGGGCCGGCTCATCCGGACGCTCGCCGACGCCGACGCCGACGCCGGCCCCGGCCGCGACCCCGCCCGGCACCGCGGCAAGCCGCATCGTCGCCGCCGAGGCCTCCTCGGAGACCTCCGGCACGGCGACCGGCACCGGCGCGTACTTCGGCACCAAACCACTGGTGCCGCTACCCGCCTCCCCCGCCTCCAACTCCACGTAAGGCCGAATCCGCAGCGGATCAAAGTCCTCCGCCGCAGCTGCCTCCGCGGTACGCGCATCCCGCAGCGCGTCCGACGCCCGCTGGGTGCAGCCGCATGTCGGGGTGCCCTGCGGCGTGCGGGGTGCTGTGCACTCGGGGCAGACATGCTTGTTCGGTTCAGTCACGCGTGGGTCCCTCCCCTCTCCTCCCCCTGAGGAACTCCAGAGATTATCCGTATGTCCCCCATAAACTCCCCGGAGCCCCCGGAATCTCTCCCTCCGCAGGAGCAGACGGGACTCAACAGGCCATAATCGGTCACACCGATCAGGATGGAGGATGACCGAGACGCGGGGACCGGCGGGAGGTCCGCATGACCGAGGACGGGCACGGCACGGACGGCGAGCAGCCCGGGCCGCAGGGTGGGAACCCCGCCCCGCTGGGACAGGGGGGAACCCCCGCTCCGCTGGGACAGGGTGAGAACCCCACCCCGCGGGGTGTGAACGAGAGCGCCGACCGGCGCCGCGACGCGGCCGCCACCGATGCCGGCGAGACCGCCCACGGCAGCGTCATCGTCTCGATCGGCGCACTGCTGCTCGGCATGCTGATCGCCTCCCTCGACCAGACGATCGTGTCGACCGCGCTGCCGACCATCGTCAGCGACCTGGGCGGCATGGAGCACCTGTCGTGGGTCGTCACCGCGTACCTGCTCGCGTCGACCGCGGCGACCCCGCTGTGGGGCAAGCTCGGCGACCAGTACGGCCGGAAGAGGCTTTTCCAGACCGCGATCGTGATCTTCCTGATCGGTTCCGCGCTGTGCGGCCTCGCACAGAGCATGCCTCAGCTGATCGCCTTCCGGGCGTTGCAGGGCCTGGGCGGCGGCGGACTCATCGTGCTGTCGATGGCGATCGTCGGAGACATCGTCTCGCCGCGCGAACGCGGCAAGTACCAGGGCCTGTTCGGCGCGGTCTTCGGTATGTCGAGCGTGCTCGGCCCGCTCCTCGGCGGGCTCTTCACCGAACACCTGAGCTGGCGCTGGGTCTTCTACATCAACCTGCCCATCGGCATCGTGGCGCTCACCGTGATCGCGACCGTCCTGCACATTCCGGTCCGCTCCAAGAAGCATGTCATCGACTACCTCGGCACCTTCCTCATCGCCGCCGTCGCCACATGCCTGGTCATGGTGGCCTCGCTCGGCGGCAGCACCTGGGGCTGGGGCTCGCCGCAGATCATCGGCCTCGCGGTGCTGGGCGTCGCACTGGCCGTGGTCTTCGTCAACGTGGAACGCAGGGCGGCCGAACCCGTCCTCCCGCTCAAGCTCTTCCGCATCCGCACCTTCGTCCTCGCTGCCGTCATCAGCTTCATCGTCGGCTTCGGGATGTTCGGTGCGATGACCTATCTGCCGACGTTCCTCCAGGTCGTCCAGGGTGTGACGCCGACGATGTCCGGCGTGCACATGCTGCCTATGGTGTTCGGCCTGCTCATCGCCTCCACCGGCTCCGGGCAGATCGTCAGCCGCACCGGCCGCTGGAAGGTGTTTCCCATCGCCGGTACGGGGGTCATGGCCCTCGGCCTGCTGCTGCTCCACCAGCTCGACGAGTTCAGCGGCACCTGGGAGATGAGCGCGTACTTCTTCGTCTTCGGTCTGGGCCTCGGTCTGGTCATGCAGGTGCTGGTGCTGATCGTGCAGAACTCGGTCTCGTACGAGGATCTGGGCGTCGCCACCTCCGGCGCCACCTTCTTCCGCTCAATCGGCGCCTCGTTCGGTGTGGCCATCTTCGGCTCGCTCTTCGCGAGCCGTCTCGGCGACAGGCTGACGATCGCGCTGAGCGGACAGCAGCTCCCGGCGGGCATCAGCGTGAACACGCTCAAGGCCGACCCGAAGGGCATCGCCGACCTGCCGTCCGCGCTGCGACCGCCGGTCGTGCACGCGTACGCCTCCTCCATCACCGATGTCTTCCTGTACGCCGCCCCGGTCGCCCTTCTGGGCTTCGTACTGGCGTGGTTCCTGCGCGAGGACAAGCTGCGCGGGTCGGTCACGGCGCCGGACGCCGCCCAGACGCTCGCGACCAATCCGGTGCAGCGTTCGTCGTACGACGAGGTGTGCCGGGCGCTGTCCGTGCTCGGCACCCGCGAGGGGCGGCGGGAGATCTACGAGAAGATCACCGCGCGGGCCGGCTACGACCTGCTGCCCGCCGCGAGCTGGCTGCTGCTGCGGATCAGGAAGTACGGATGGGCCGAGCCCGCCCAGCTGTCCGAGGGCAGCGCCGTACCGCTGCCCGTCGTGATGGCCGCGGCCCGGCAGATCGAGGAGCGCCGGCTCGCCGTCCGCGAGGGACTCGACCTCGTGCTGACGGACGAGGGCCGGGAGGCCGCCGGGAAGCTGTCCCAGGCGCGTGAGGAGTCCCTGGGGGAGTTGCTCGGCGACTGGTGGGGCCCGGACCGCCCGGCCGATCTGGCAGGCCTGGTCAAGGAGTTGAACGCGGAGCTGTGCGGCTCCGACGGAGAACGCCCCCACAACGGCACGGTGCCCCGCCGCACCACCTGACCCTCACCGGCCCGACGTACCCACCCGCTTCTGGAACCAGTGCTCGGCGTAGACGTCGTCGTTGTGCGCCGCGGTCTCCACGTAGCCGTGCCGGGCATACAGCGCACGCGCCTCCACCAGGTCACCGCGGGTGTCGAGAACCAGCCGCTCGGCGCCGAGACGCCGCGCCGCCTCCTCGGCCGCCGCGAGGAGCACGGGGCCGCCGCCCTTGCCGCGCAGGTCCTCGCGCACGAAGACCCGTTTCAGTTCACCGGTGCCAGCGTCGAGCAACCGCACGCCCGCCGTGCCGCCGGGCTCCCCGGCGTACCGGGCGACCAGCAGTATCCCGCCCGGCGGCACGAAACAGGCCCCGTCGTCGGCGGCGACCTCCCGCTCCAGCTCCTCGGGATCCGTCGGGTGCCCCTCGTGCAGCCGGTACCAGCGGTCGCTGACCTCCGTGTAGTACGACCGCCAGAGCGCGGCGGCGATCGGGGAGTCGAAGGGTTCGGGGGCGACGGTCCAGGAAGCCGGCGTACGGGGCGTGGTCATGGCGGGCATTGTCGCGGGTCGTCGTGCCGGGCAGGCAAGCGGATTTCGGTGGACGGCCCTGCGGCGCGCACTGTTTGAGAGGCGCTGTGCGGGCAACCCGGTTGGTGCACCGGCCCGACGTTGGGCCGGGAATACCTCGGAAGGCACCCATGTCCACAGGCGTGATCATCGCTCTGATCGTGATCGTGGCGGCCGTTGTCGTTGTCGCGGCCGCCGTGACCCTCCTCGCTCGAAGGCCGCAGGGCGGGCGCAGCCTGCAGCGGCGCTTCGGGCCCGAATACGACCGGGCCGTCGCCCGGCACCACGGAGACGTGAAGGCCGCGGAGCAGGACCTCGCGGAACGCGTGAGCCGGCACGGTTCGCTGCGGGAGCGGGCCATCGAGCCCGCGGTCCGCGAGCAGTACGCGGCCCGCTGGGCGGCCGCCCAGGAACGTTTCGTCGAGTCGCCGCAAGAAGCCGTGGCCGAGGCCGACCAGCTGCTCGGCGAAGTGGCCGGCGCCCGGGGGTTCCCCGACGGCGGCCAGTACGACGAGCAGTACGCGGCACTCTCCGTCCACCACGGCCCGCACGTCCACGGCTACCGCCGGGTGCACCGGGCCGCGCAGGCCCGCGTCCCGGACGGTCATGGCAGTACCGAGGAGCTGCGCGAGGCCATGATCGAGGCCCGCGTCCTCTTCGAGGAACTGGTGACCCCCAGCGGCCAGGACGCCCCCCGTCACCGGACGGACGCGGACGAGAAGTCGTCCACCGCACGGACCACAGCCACCCGCCCCGAGGGCTCCGCCCCCGAGGGCCGATCCCACCTGCCCTGGTCGGTCAACAAACGCCAGGCGAAGGGGAGTTGAGAAACGTGAAGGACATCTCGGACGACGGCACCAAGGACCCGGCCCGCCGCGACGAGTCACGCCCCGACGCGGTCCGCCCGGACCCGACCCGCCGCGATGAGCCCCGCCCCGACGCGACCCGTTCGGACGCGGCCCGCTCGGACTCGACACGTTCGGATCCGACCCGCTCCGACCCGATGAAGGGCCGCGTTCCCCCGGTGCCCGGCGAGGCCCCTCCGGCCCGCGAGGTTCCCGCGGGCCAGAAGTCCCCGCTGGGCGAGGACACGAACGCCCGCCGGACGGACCCGGCCCGCCCCACCGCGGCCCCCGCCTCCGCCCCTGGTAGCGCGCCCCGTGAGGGCATCGGCACCTCCGGCATGGGTTCCCGCGAGGGCACCGGCGCCCTCGACCGGGAGACCGGCGACAGCGCGAACCGCGACAGCGCGAACCGCGAGAGTGCGGCCCGCGAGGGCAAGGGCGCCACACCTACGGGCGCCCACGCACGGCCCACCGCGCAAGAAACCCGGCAGCTCCCGGACCAGGATCACGATCACGATCACGATCACGATCACGGCACCCGTCTGCTCCCGCAGGACGAGTGCGACAAGTTCGAGCTGCGGATGCGGCACGCGGTCGGTGGGTTCGTCGACGGGCCCCGGGACTCCGTGGCGGAGGCCGACCAGGTGCTGGAGGAGCTCGCCGCACGGTTCTCGGACGCCGTCACCCGGCGGCGCAGCACGCTGCGTACGTCGTGGCAGCAGAAGACCGGCGAGAAGAAGACCGACGAGAAGACCGGCAACGGCGCCGACACCGAGCAGCTCCGGATCGCCCTGCGGGACTACCGCGAGGTGACCGAACGCCTGCTCCACTTCTGAACCGGCGACGCACCCGGCGTACGGGTGCACAACAGGCACCTAGTGAGGCCGCGCCCCGGACCATGTCCCGGGGCGCGGCCTCAGTCGTCACCGGGCGGCGGCGGCCGGACCTTCCCGGCGCTCGCGCCACTCCCGGACGATCTCCTCGACGTCGTACGGCTTGAGCCCGAGGGGAGGGCCGGGCGGCGGCTTGAACATGACCTCGCGGATCTTGGCGTTGATGTCCTCGACGATGCGGCGCACGACCCGCTCCGAGGGTGCCGCGGAAGCCGCCACGAGCGCGTCCTCGGCCTCTTTGCGCAGGGCCAGCGTGGGAGGCAGCACGGAGAGGCCCTCGCGGACCATCTTCCGCTTGATCCACCACAGTTCGTCGTACGACGTGTCCGTGATCTCGGGCATCGGCTTGCCCGCACCGGGGAGATCCGCGAACTCCCCGCGCGCCTCCGCTTCACGGATCTGCCGGTCGACCCACGTCTCGAAGCTGACACCGGGTGGCTTGCGCTCGGTCATGGGTCCATTGTGCAGGAGGCTGCACGCAGGGGCGACGGGGCGAACTATCATTCGGCGGCGGCGCGTCAAGCACGCTCCGTAGGTGGACAATTGGACGGCGGGAACCGAAGGAGCGCACGTGCTCGAACTCACCATGGCATCGGTCACCGGGGCGGACGCGGGCGCGACGGCCGGGATGCTGATGGCCGACGCGCCGAGCGACCCCGGTGCCATGCTGCGGGTGGGCCGGGACAAGGCCGTGTGCCGTCTCGTGACCCCGGATGACTGGCTGTTCGTGTCCAGGGTGCACCTGGAGTTCCTGTGCGGCCCGGACGGCTCCTGGCAGGTCACCTGGCTCCAGGGCTCCCAGCCCGAGCCGTCCTCCGAGGTGCGGCTGACGCTGGCCGGCGAGCTGACCCAGCCCCTCCCGTACGGCGGTACGGCCAGGCTTCCCGCAGGCAGCTCCGGCGAGATCGTGATCCTGGACCGCACCGGCCCGTACAGCGTGAACGTGGGCTTCTACCACGAGGTGTGACCGGTGTATCTAGGCCAATACCCGCGCCAGCGCGAACCCGTCGTACCCCTTGCTTCCCACCGTCTGGATCGCCGTACCGCTCAACTTCGGGTGAGTGGCGATCAGTTCGAGCGCGGCCCGGGTGCCCCGCACGCTCGGGTCGGTGCTGCCCGCGTCGGTGACCGCGCCGCTCCGGACGACGTTGTCGACGATGATCAGGCTGCCCGGCCGGGTGAGCTTGACGGCCCACTCGACGTAGTGCGGGTTGTTTACCTTGTCCGCGTCGATGAAGACGAGGTCGAACGGCTCCGGGTTCTCCTCGGCCAGCTTCGGGAGCGACTCCAGGGCGGGCCCGACCCGTACCTCGGCGATCTTGTCGAGGCCCGCGCGGGCGAGGTTGCCGCGGGCGACCTCGGCGTGTGTGGGGTCGTACTCGAAGGTGATCAGGCGGCCGTCGGCCGGGAGGGCGCGGCCCAGCCAGATCGTGCTGTAGCCGCCGAGGGTGCCGATCTCAAGGATGCGGCGGGCGCCCTGGATCTGGGCGAGGAGGTGGAGCAGTTTGCCCTGGTTCGGGGCGACGTGGATGGGGGGCAGTCCGGCCGCGTCGCTGTCGCGCAGTGCGGCGATGAGGGCCTCGTCGGCGGGGGCGAGGAGGGTGGTGAAGTAGTCGTCGACGTCGTTCCAGAGCTGCGACTCGGTCATGCACCATGCCTTTCGTATGCCTAGTTAGATGCGCTAACTAGTCCATGAGGGGAATCTAGTCGCGGAAGCCGGGCGTTGTCAGTGGGTTTCGCCCTGTTCACGCCCGGAACCCGGTCGGGCGACGGTGGTTTCGAGCCAGGCCCAGGCGGTGGTGGGAGGCTCTCTGTGACCTGCGTCGCGGACCCGGGGTGGAACGGAACCGTGCGCCGACTATCGTCATCCGGACAAAAGACGGAAGGACGTCAGGTGAAGAGGGGGTTGCCTGCGTCTTTCACCGGAGGCGGTGCGAGCCTCATGGGGACCGGGACGGGAACCCGCGCACGGGACGCGTGGGACGAGCGGGGCGGGAGGGCCGGCGCGGCGTGGCGAATGTGGAGCACGGCGGAAGAGCGGGTAATGCCTTCGGCGCGGGGGCGGCCGAGCGGGCGAAGGCACGGCTGAGGGTTCTCCGCATCGGGCTGTGGGTGATAGCCGGGATCCTCGCGGTACGGCAGCTCGCCGTGGTCCTGAGCACCCCGAAAGGGGAGCGGGTGACGGATCTGGAGACCTGGGTCGGCACGAACGGCGTGCTTCATGTGAAGGGGTCGCTGTACGACTCGACCAAGTTCACCGGCACCCCCTTCGGCGGACTCGTCCTCAAACCTCTCACCCGTTCCGCGGAGCAGGCCCTCGGCTGGGGCTGGACCTTCGGCACCCTGCTGCTGGTCGTCGCGCTCGGCCTGGTCGCGGCACGCGCCCTGCCCAAGCCCGTGACCCGGCGGGCGTCCCTGCTCGCCGCGCCCGTCACGATCAGCCTGCTGATGCTGTCGCTGCCGGTGCGCAACACCCTCTACCTCGGCCAGACCAGCATCATCCCGGTGCTGCTCGTCCTGCTCGGCTGCTTCGCCGTACGCGGGCAGCGGGCCAGCGGCGTCCTGATCGGCCTCGCCGCCGCCCTCCAGCCCACCGTGCTGCTCTTCGCACCGCTGCTCTGGTTCACCGGCCGCAGACACGCGGCCGTGTCCACGGGGGTCACCTTCGCCGCCCTCACGGCGGTCGCGTGGGCCGCGATGCCGCACGACTCGTACACGTACTGGGTGCACCACCTGGCCGGCGTCGGGCTCGGCGGCAAGGCGGACGACCTCGCCAACCAGTCGCTGCACGGGGCGCTGCTGCGGCTCGGCCTCGAAGGCCCGCTGGAGATCGGGCTGTTCCTGCTGCTCGGGGCGGCCGTCGCGGTCCTCGGCATGCGCCGCGCCGTGCGCTACGCACGCGACGGACAGCTGCTCCTGGCCGTCGCGATCACCGGCTGTGTCGCGGTCGCCGTCTCACCCACGACCTGGCAGCACCAGCTGCTGTGGGTGCTGCTCGCGGTCGTCGGCCGGGTCGGCAAGAAGACCTCGGACCGCTATATGTGGCCCGTCGCCGTCGTCCTCGTGATGACGCTGCCCGCCAAGATGATGCTGCCGAACATGCCGGCGCTCTACCCGCTGCGCGACAACGTGGTGCTGATGGCCGCGCTCGCCGCCGCCCTCCTCGTGCCCTTCCTGTCCCGCACGTCCGAGTACTACCGACGGCCGATCCCCACCGAGTACGCGCCCCCGGTCCCCACCCGGTGGAGCCGTCTCCCGCTGCTCCCGTTCCTCGGCAGGGTCTTCTCCCGCCCGAACCTGCTGCTCGAACTCCTGCTGATCCGGGTCGGCTACTCCGCGTACCAGCAGGTCAGGCTGGCCGCGACGGGCGGCAGCAACGCGGGTGGCCGGGTCACCGCCGAACAGCACGGCGACCAGATCCTCTCGATGGAGCGGTTCCTGCACATCGACATCGAGCGCTGGGTCAACCACACGGTCGTGAAGATCGACTGGCTGCGGAGCTTCTTCGACTTCTACTACGCGTCGTTCCACTTCATCGTGCCGCTGTCGGTCCTCGCCGTCCTCTACGTCCGCCGCCCGGCCGACTACCGCTGGGCGCGCTCGGCGCTCGGCTTCGCCACCCTGGTCGCGCTCGTCGGCTTCTGGCTCTACCCGCTGGCCCCGCCGCGCCTGATGCCCGGCCTCGGCATCGTCGACACGGTGCACGGCGTCCAGGACTTCTCCAAGCCGGACTACGGCACTCTCACCGCCCTCACCAACCAGTACGCGGCGATGCCCTCGCTGCACTTCGGCTGGTCCCTGTGGTGCGGTGTGGTGATCGCGATCCTGGCGGCGAAGTGGTGGATGAAGGCGCTGGGCCTGCTGCACCCCTTCTTCACCGCCTCGGCGATCGTGGCGACCGGCAACCACTGGATCCTGGACGCGGTGGGCGGCGCGATGGTCGTGGCCGCGGGCTTCGGACTGACCTATCTGCTCCAGGGGCCGCGGCCCCTGGAGCAGCTGAAACCGGTCGAGGTCAGCACGAGGGAGCGGGTTGCGGTGACGGGCCGTACTCGGAGCTGATCCGGTACTCGCCCGAGCGGAAGACCGTCAGCCGCGTGAACTCGCCTTCCTGCGCGAGGCAGGCCCCGTCGGCGTGCAGCCACGGTGAGTACGCGATCCGCACGGTCACCGAGCCGGTCCGCGGCACCCGCACGTCGACCTCGGCGCTCGTGGTCCGCGCCACGGTGGCGGGCGCCGTCACCAGCGGCACCGCGTCACGCACCCGGAACACCCGCCAGTGGGCGTCGCTCCACACCGGCTCCAGCCACGCGGGCGGGTTCTGGACCAGGCGGGCCTCCTCCTCGGCGAACCCGTCCGGCTTTCCGTCGGGCAGGACGACGAGGCCGACGGCCCAGCGGTCCAGCCAGGCACGGTAGGTCGCCGCCGAGAAGGTGCCGTCGTAGAAGAGCCGGCCGCGCTCCATGTCCAGCTGGCGGTTCCAGCCGCGCGCCATGTTCACGTGCGGGGCGAGCGCGGTGGCCTCGCGGTGGTTGCGGGCCGGGACCACCTCGACGCGGGTGCGGTCCGCGCCGAGCCGGTCCAGGGCGCCGATGACTCCCTCGGTGTCGGCGGCCCAGGCGGGCACGACGGTCGACACCTCCAGGTCATCGACGGTCTTCTGGCCGACCCAGAAGAGCGAGTAGCACAGGGCCGCGATCAGCGCGGTGCGCCGGACCCTCCGCAGACGCGGCGTGCCCAGCAGCACCGCAAGCAGCACGGCCGGTGCGAACAGCTCCGCGAACCGCTCGACGTTCGTGCCGACGGGCGAGGCGATCAGATACGTCAGCACGGTCCCGGCCGCGTAGACGACGCCGCTCCACCGCGCCACCCGCCAGCCGCGCGGGGCCAGCACGGCCACCACCAGCCCGAACAGCACAGGTGGCCAGATACGGCCGGGCGGCATCAACTGCTCGCCGCTGAACGGGAACAGCAGCGTCGTCGCCCCGACCACGACAGCCGGCGGCGCCAGCAGCACACAGGCCCGCACCCGGTCCCGTGCGACGAGATACGCCGCCCCCACCACCGCAAGGAACAGCCCGGCCACCGGACTTGCCATCGTCGCGAGGGCCGCGTACGCCGTCGCGAGCAGCAGTCGCCGCTCGCGGGTCAGCAGGACGCAGGCGGCGAGCCCGAAGGCCACGCCGAGCGTGAAGGTGGCACGCCCCGACGCGACGTTGCACCACAGCGCGAGCGAGGCGAGCAGCGCCGGGCCCAGCGGCCGCCGTATCCCCGTACGGCCGATCAGCACAGCCGCCAGCCAGCAGGCGGCGAGCCCGGAGACCACGGTGACCGTGCGCACGCCGAGCCCGGCCATCAAGTACGGCGAAATCAGGCTGTAGTTGGCCGTGTGCATCCCGCCGTACCAGAACAGGTTGTACGCCGATCCGCCGTTCCGCGACGCGAAGCCCGCCCAGGCCTCCTGGGCCGCGAGATCGCCGCCGCCGGTGGCGAGGAACACCCACCACACCACGTACAGCGGAAGCGTGGGGAGCGTCGCGAGGAGCGGGAGGCGGTGTCGGCGCAGGAAGCCGCGGACGCGATGGTTCCGGGGCGGAGCCGAAGTGTCCGGCCGGACGGCGGTTGTCAGGTCGGTCAGTTCGGCGGAGACCACGGCTCTGATTCGTCCATTCGAAGTCTTTGAAGGTGTGGGTTGGTTGCGCCCAGTGTGAAGACGCGAGATGGATCAGAAACGTTCATCAGGATGCCGCGGGAAGTCGGGCCAAGGACAATGTCGGTGGAGGCCGCATGGACGGTGACGACATGGGCAACGGTGACGGTGTGGAGACGGACCTCGTGAGGGGGCGGGAGGCCTGTCGGCGGGGGGCCTGGGACGAGGCGTACGAGCTGCTCGTACGGGCCGACGCGGGGAGTCCGCTGCCTGCCGGTGACCTGGAGCGGCTCGCCGAGGCCGCCGACATGGTCGGGCGCTGCGACGACACGGTGCGGCTGCTGCGGCGGGCATATCAGGAGCACGCCGGGTCCGGCGCCGTCGGGCCCGCGCTGCGCTGTGCGTACTGGCTGTGCAAGACGCTGGCGTGGGGCGGCGAGTTCGCGCAGTCGGGGGTCTGGTCGACGCGGGCGCGACGGCTGGCCGATGCCTCTGCCTCGCAGGACTGTCCGGAGTTCGCCTACCTGCTCCTGCTCGACGCGGAGCTGCTGTTCAGGGCGGGGGAGTACGCCGAGTGCCTTGCGGTGGCGCGGCGGATGGGCCCGTTGGCCGAGGCGGGCGAGGATCCCGACCTCGTGGCGTGCGTGGCGATGACGCTCGGGATCGGGCTGGTCAAGAGCGGCGAGATCGGGGCCGGGCTCGCCCAGCTCGACGAGGCGATGACGGCGGTTGCCGGCGGAGAGCCGTCGGCACGGGCGACCGCGATGGTCTACTGCGTCGTCATCGGCGTCTGCGAGGAGTACCAGGAGGTCCGCCGGGCCCGTGAGTGGTCCGACGCGCTGGCCGACTGGTGCGCGGCGCAGCCCGACTTCACCGGCGCCTACCGCGGCCTGTGCCGGGTGCACCGGGTGGCGATCCTCCGGCAGGGCGGCGAGTGGCCGGACGCGGTCCGCGAGGCACGGCTGGCCTGCGACCAGCTGACGGGCGGATACGGTACGGCCGTCGCGGGCGGGGCGTACTACCAGCTCGGCGAAGTCCACCGGCTGCGTGGTGAGTTCGCCGACGCCGAGCAGGCGTACCAGGACGCCCTGCGGTACGGCTGGGATCCACAGCCCGGCACGGCGCTGCTACGGCTGGCCCAGGGCAGGCGGGACACGGCCGTGGCGGTGATCCGCAGGGCCCTCGCCGAGACGTCCGGGACGACCGCGACGCCGGGACCGGGCGGTACGGCCGGCGCGGGGGAGCCGATGTCCCGGGTACGACTGCTGCCCGCGGCCGTGGAGATCCTGACCGGCACGGAGACGGCTGCCGTTCCCGACGACGACCTGGCCGATGCCGCACGGGCCGCCGCCGAGCTGGCCGCCTTCGCCGAGGCGTACCCGGACACCACGGCACTGCAGGCGATGTCCGGGCACGCCACCGGCGCGGTGCGGCTCGCCGGGGGAGCCGCGGGAGACGCGCTGCCGCTTCTCCGCCAGGCCGTCCGGCTCTGGCACGAGCTGGACCTGCCGTACGAGTCGGCCAGGACGCGGGTGCTGATCGCCCGGGCCTGCCGGACGCTGGGCGACGAGGACTCCGCCGCGATGGAGCTCGACGCGGCCCGCCAGACGTTCGCCCGGCTCGGCGCCGCCCCGGACCTCGCCCGCGCCTCCTCCGCCCCCGGCGGGCGGGACGGCGACTGCGGGCTGTCGCCCCGCGAGCTGGAGGTGGTCCGGCTGCTCGCGGCGGGCGGCACCAACCACGCCATCGCGGCCGAACTGGTCCTCAGCGAGCGCACGGTTGCCCGGCACGTGAGCAATATCTTCGGCAAGCTCAAGGTCGGCTCGCGTACGGCGGCAGCCGCGTACGCCTTCGAACACGGGCTCGTAGGGCGGGACAGACCTTAGAGCCCCCGGTGCGGCGCGGCCGGGACCTGGGCCTGCTGCGGCGACCGGGCGTGATGCGTAGAACTGCCCATGCCCGCTCCTGCCGGTTGGGCATTCCTGTCGATGCGGGCGGGGTCGGTGCGCGGCGAGTATCGATATCCGGCCGGATGTCCGGCAGGAGAGGAGCACGCTGTGATGAGGACCGAGCGGATCGAGACCGTGGTCGTGGGTGGCGGCCAGGCAGGGCTCGCGACGGGATACCACCTGGCCCGGCGCGGGCGGTCGTTCGTGATCCTGGACGCGGGTGAGCGGATCGGCGACGCGTGGCGCAAGCGCTGGGATTCACTGCGGCTGTTCACCCCGGCCCGCTACGACTCCCTGCCCGGCCTGCCGTTTCCCGGCCGGAGCTGGTCGTTCCCCTCCGCCGCCGAGTTCGCCGACTATCTGCGGGACTACGCGGCGTGGTGCGAACTGCCGGTGCGCACCGGTGTCTTCGTACGACGGCTGTGGCACGACGGGGAGCGATACGTCGTCGAGACGGCCGAGTCGGCGGACGACGGGTCGGCGGACCGGGAGTGTCGTTACGAGGCGGAGAACGTCGTCGTGGCCGCGGGCTTCGACCGCCTCCCCAAGACCCCCGACTTCGCGGCCGACCTCGCCCCCGACGTCGTACGGCTGCACGCCGTCGACTACCGCGGCCCCGCCCAACTGCGGGACGGCGACGTGCTGGTGGTCGGTGCCGGAAACTCGGGGGCGGACATCGCCCTGGAACTGTCCGCGACCCACCGCGTCCTGCTGTCCGGCAGGCATCCGGGGAACCTGCCATGGCGGATCGACTCCGCGGCGGCCCGGGTGCTCAGCCCCCTCCTCTTCTTCGCCTTCCGGCACGTCCTGACCGTACGCACACCGATCGGCCGCAAGGCCCGGCCCCGCATCCTGACGCACAGCGGCCCGCTGATCCGGGTGAAGTCCAGGGATCTCGCCGCCGCGGGAGTGGAACGCGTGGGCCGCGTGGTCGGCGTACGCGACGGGCAGCCCTTCTTCGCCGACGGCTCCGACGGCTCCGACGGAGGCGCGGCCCGGGTTGCCAACGTCGTGTGGTGTACGGGCTTTGCCCCGGACCACAGCTGGATCGACCTGCCGGTCTTCGGCACGGACGGCGAACCGCGGCAGCGACGCGGAGTGGTGGACGCACAGCCCGGCCTCTACTTCGTGGGCGGGCTCTTCCAGCACTCCTTGTCCTCGTCGATGGTGCAGGGGGTTGGGCGGGACGCGGGCCATGTCGTCGAGCACCTCGACGCGCGAGCGGGGCGGGTGACGCGGGCGGCACGGCTCACGGGTGCGCGCGGCTGAGGAACCGGGTGGTCCGGGCGATGGCCCGGTTCCCGGGCCGCGTCGGTGTCCTGCTCCGCCGGTTCACCGGCGCGGGGCGGTCGCCGGACGCCCCTGGAGTCCGGCGTGGCGCAACTGGTGGGCCGGGCCCGTCGCCCGGAGAGGTTGTCGTACCCGCCGCCGCAGCCGCGGCGACCATCGCCTCCGCCGACATCTCCAGCCGCACCCCCTGAACAACCGTCACGTCTCCGACGGGGCGAGAGTTCCTCCCAGGCACTCGAACCACACGGTCTTGCCGTCCCCGGTCGGCTCCACGCCCCACTCGTCGGCCATCGCCTCGACCAGGACGAGGCCACGGCCGCCCTCCGAGTCGCTGTCGTGGGCCGCGACGGTCGGGAGGTCGGCCGAGCTGTCCGACACCTCGACGCGGACGCCGTACGGCTGTCGCAGGACCAGCAACTCGCAGCGGCGGTCCGGCACATGACGCAGCACGTTGGCGAGCAGCTCGGTGACCGCCAGGCCCACCGGGTCGGCCAGTTCCGGCATCTCCCAGTAGCGGAGGTACGCGCGGACGATCCGCCGGACGTGACCGGCCGAGTGTTCGCCTACCGTGAAGCGCATGCCGTACTGGACAGGTGGGGGAGGAATGAGTTCGTTCACAGGACGAGCGTGACGGCCACTCGCTACGCTGAGCTACCGAGCGAACACAACTGACTCGCGGGCCGAGTTGGGCGAGAGGGGCCGTGCGTGACCAACATCAGCATCCTCGATCCGAGCGCGTCGCCGCTGGACTACTACGGCTTCGAGCTGCGGCGGCACCGGGAGGCCGCAGGACTGACACAGAAGCAGTTCGGAGACATCGTCAACTACACCGGGTCACTGGTGGGACAGATCGAGACGGCTCGGAAGCTGCCGACGGTGGTGTTCAGCGAGCGGGCGGATGCGGCGCTGGGGACCGGGGGGTTGTTGTCGCGGTTGGTGGGGCTGGTGTTGCGGAGTCAGCTTCCCGGGTGGTTTCAGCAGGTGGCGGAGCTTGAGGCTCGGGCGATCGAGATCTGTACTTTCCAGGCGCAGATGGTGCACGGGCTGTTGCAGACCGAGGCGTACGCGCGTTCCGTGCTCGGAGCGCTGGACAGCAGCAGGCTGGATGACCGGACGGCCGTGCGGCTGGCACGGCAGCGCATCTTCGAGAAGGCCGAACCGCCGGTGCTCTGGGCGGTCATCAGCGAGGCCGCGCTCTACCAGGAGATGGGCGGTCCGGAGACCATGCGGGGTCAACTGGCCCAGCTGTTGGATTTCGAGGCGAACCCTCGGGTCAACATCCAGGTGCTGCCGTACTCGGCCGGTGCCCATACCGGGCTACAGGGTTCCTACACCCTCTTCCGCTTCGCGAGCGACCCGGACATCTCCTACACCGAGGGTTACGGGATGGGTCATCCGACCGCCAACCCGGACACTGTCAAGGACTGTTCGCTCCGTTACGATCATCTTCAGGCCGCCGCGCTGTCCCTCAGGGACTCGGCGGAGGTGATCCGGCGCGCAATGGAGGAACGCTATGGGGAACAACGCGATTCCGACCGGCATCCAGTGGCGTAGGTCCAGCTACAGCGGCGACCAGGGGGGCGAGTGCGTCGAGTGCGCCCCGCTCGGCCCGCTGGCCTGGCGAAAGTCGACGTACAGTGGCGACCAGGGCGGCAGCTGCGTCGAGATCGCCCCAACTCCCTGCGCCGCCATCGCCGTTCGCGACTCCAAAGTTCCCGGGGGCCCCGCCCTCACCCTGACCCCGGCCGCCTTCACGGCCTTCGTCACCCAGCTCTAGCCCCCCGGGGATACGGCTACCGGGTCTTCTCACCCATGATCCATCGAGATTTCTCAATGGCGTCATGGACGTCGGGCTCTGGCCCCCTGCCGTATTTCTCGGTGAAATGGGAAACGGGGTGGCTGGACAGCTCCCACCCGGACCGGCGCAGTGCTTCCGCGGAGTCGGGGCGGGCGTCGGAGTTGAACAGTGAGCTGAGGTGTACGCCCATTTTCTCTTTGGTTTCGGCGTAGATCTCGCTGGCGCGCAGCTCTTCCTTGTCCTGGTCGACAAGGATCTCGTAGCCGATCCGGCTTCCTGGAGCCGATGCCGCGTTGATCGCCGCGAACATGCGCGTCTCGGTGTCCGCGGACAGGTACGGGACGACGCCTTCGATGGACCACACGGTTTTCCTGTTGCGGTCGAAACCTGCCGTCAGCAGGGCGTCGTCCCAGGCTTCTTCCAGGTCTGCGGGCACGTAGTGGTGATCAACAAACGTGGTTGCCTCGATCTCCGCGAGAACGCTTCGCTTGAAGCGGTGTACGGCGGGCCGGTCGATTTCATGGAGAGTGGTTCCCGGCTTCCAGTCGAGCCTGGCGACCCTCATGTCCAGCCCTGCGCCCAGGAGCACAACCTGTTGAATTCCGTCGTGATTCGCCTTGAGAAGGAAATCGTCGAACGCTCGGCAGCGCAGTCCGAAGTACCTTCCGCCGCGTCCCCATACGGAATCGTCGTCGCCTTGCTCAACGTCTTCAATGCGCAGGGGAAGCTGGTGTGTGGCGTCGGCGGCCTTCACGAAACGCTCCGCGTAGGGGTCGCTGATCAGGCCGTTGACATGGTGAGTCTCGATGGACCGCGCCGCGGCGACCACAAGGGCGGTCCAGCCGAGCTCGTCGACAACGGGAGAACGCTCGGGCTCACTCATGGCCGTCTCTCCTGTGTGGGGGATTGCAGGAGTAAACAGTAGCTAGGGCCGTTGTGGATTCGGTAAGAGCCCGCACTCCAAGGGCTGTCCAGTAAGTGATCTCGGGGCCGGTTCAGACACCCCGCGCACACGGTTGACCAAGCCTCGATGACAGGATGGTCGCCCACGATCCTGAGGGGCCATGTCCGTGCACACGCCTGCCGAGAAGCTCGAACTGGCGCGCGCCGAGCAGGACAGCTCCGTCCTCCATCCACTGGCGCGATGTCCGTACCCCTTTGTCTGGCATGCGCTGGCCGCCAATCCCCATACGGCGCCCGAGACTCTCCTGGAACTGAGCACGGCTCAAGACAGTTCCTGGAACGACAACAGGCTCCTTCGCCTCCTGGCGGAACATCCCCGCGCGGACCGCACAGTGCTGCGAGCCGTCCGTGATGCCGCGGCGGCCAAGCTCACCGAGGGCGAGCGACCCTATGCCGCCGTGCTCGCGCTGGCAGGACGGACGGAACTTGCGGCGGAAGAGGTGAGACAGCTCGGTGCTCTCCGTGGAACATCTGCTCGGCTGCGCAGCCACCTCGACCGGCGCCTGAAGCTTCGCGCTTGACCCGCTTCAGGCGGACCGGACCGCGGACACCAGCTCCTCCGCGGTGACCACCCGGGCGAAGCCCCCGCCGTGCAGGGTCACGGCAGTCGCTCGGGACAGCTCGTCGGCCGTCAGGGACCAGCCGAACGGGCCCGCCTGGTCGAAGGTGTACGTGGCGTCGTAGGCGAACAGGACGTCGTAGCCGAGGTTGCCGCCCATGCGGGCGGTCGTCTCAGCGCACATGTTGGTCTGGATACCGGCGACGGCGATCTGGGTGATGCCCTCGGCCTTGAACCAGGCGTCCAGGTCGGGGGTGCCGTAGAACGCCGAGTTCACGGTCTTGGTGATGAACAGTTCCGGGCCCTTGCCCAGTCCGCGCCGTTGCTCGACGTAGTCCTTGAGGTCGTTGCCCGGCTGTCCGGGCCGCAGCGGCGAATCGGGCTTGACCGAGTCGTGCCGTACGAAGACGACCGGGCGGCCGGTGTCCTGCCAGGCGGCGAGGAGGGCGGCGATGTTCTCGTCGGCGGCGGGGTTGTTGCGTGGGCCCCAGGACCCCAGGTCGTCGAAGCCCTGCTGTACGTCCACCACTACCAGCGCCGCGTTCTCTGTGATCTCCATGCTGACCATCGTGCCGCCGTCCGCACATTCGGGCCAGGGGGCAGGAAGCCAGCGTTCGATGGTTTACTGCCAGGGTGACCAAGTCGACCACACTGTCTCATCGCATCGCCCTTCTCGCCTTCCCCGGCGTTCGGGCCTTCGACGTCAGCGTGATCACCGAGGTGTGGGGTGTGGACCGTACCGACCGTGGCGCACCCGCCTTCGACCTGCGGCGGGTCGCCGCCGACCCCGCCCCCGTGGCGATGCGCGGCGGGCTCGCGGTCACCCCGGACCGGACGCTGGCGTGGCTGGCGAGGGCCGAGCTGATCGTGGTGCCGGGGCTCGATGATCACGTGACGCCCGCGCCGGAACCCGTGCTGGAGGCGCTGCAGCGGGCCCATGCCCGGGGGACGACCATCGCGGCGCTGTGCGGCGGCGCTTTCACGCTGGCGCAGGCGGGGCTTCTGGACGGCCGGCGCGCGCTGACGCACTGGAATCTGATCGACCAGTTGCGGCAGCGGCATCCGGGGGTGCGGGTCGAGCAGGACGCGTTGTTCGTCGAGGACGGCAACATCTGGACGGCCGCGGGGACGGCCGCCGGGATCGACCTGTGCCTGCATCTCGTTCGTACCGCTCATGGCGCGGAGGCCGCGGCGGCGGTGGCCCGTTCGATGGTCACGGCGCCGTTCAGGACCGGGACCCAGGCGCAGTTCATCGAGCACCCGGTGGCAGCCGCGGACCCGGACGCCGACGCGCTGGCCGCCGTACGGGAGTACGCGCTCGGGCATCTCCACGAGCCGCTCACCGTGCCCCGGCTCGCCGCCCGCGCCGGGATGTCACCGCGTTCGTTCGCACGGCACTTCGTGGCGGCCACCGGGTCAACTCCGGTGCGCTGGTTGCTGGATCAGCGCGTCGCGGCCGCGCAGAGGCTGCTGGAGGGAACCGGTCTGGCCATGCCCGAAGTGGCCCGTCGGGCGGGTTTCGGGAGTGAGGTCACCATGCGGCAGCACTTCGCGGCGAGGCTGGCGACGAGCCCGCGCGCGTACCGTGCGTCGTTCGCAGGGGCAGGGGCAGGGGCAGGTGGAGAGGGCGGGGGAGGCAGGGGCGGGGCGTAGGGACGGTGGGTGCCCCTGCCTCCCCCGAGACGGGCCGACGGTGCCGGGAGGGCGTCGGCCCGAGCGCGGATGCGGCGTTGCGTTATGTGTGGCTGACCTGGAGTTCCTTGACGCCGTTGAGCCAGGCGGAACGGAGGCGACGGGGGTCGCCGGCGAGGCGGAGGTTCGGCATGGCGTCGGCGATGGCGTTGAAGATGAGGTCGATTTCGAGGGTGGCGAGGGACTTGCCCAGGCAGAAGTGCGGGCCTCCGCCGCCGAAGCCCAGGTGGGGGTTCGGGTCGCGGGTGATGTCGAAGAGTTCCGGCCGGTCGAAGACCTCGGGGTCGTTGTTGGCGGAGGAGTAGAAGATGCCGACGCGCTGGCCCTTCCTGATCTGCTGCCCGCCCAGCTCGGTGTCCTGGGTCGCGGTGCGCTGGAAGGAGACGACGGGGGTCGCCCAGCGGACGATCTCCTCGGCGGTCGTCTTCGGGCGTTCGCGCTTGTAGAGGTCCCACTGGTCGGGGTGGGTGAGGAAGGCGTGCATGCCGTGGGTGATGGCGTTGCGGGTCGTCTCGTTGCCGGCGACGGCCAACAGCAGGACGAAGAAGCCGAATTCGTCGGAGGCCAGGTTGCCCTCGTCCTCCGCCGCCACCAGCGTGCTGACGATGTCCTTGGCCGGGCACTGCTTGCGGTCGGCAGCCAGGTTCATGGCGTACGAGATGAGTTCGGTGGCCGACTCGGCGCCCACCTCCTCGGTGATCGCGTACTCCGGATCGTCGTACGCCACCATCTTGTTGGACCAGTCGAAGATCTTGGCGCGGTCGTCCTGCGGGACGCCGATGAGCTCGGCGATGGCCTGGAGGGGCAGTTCGCTGGCGACCTGGGTGACGAAGTCGAAGGCGCCGTCGGGGCCCGCGCCCGCGAGCGCGCTCTCGACGATCGAACCGGCCCGGGCGCGCAGGGCGTTCTCCAGGGAGCGGATCGCGCGCGGGGTGAAGCCGCGCTGCACGATCTGGCGGACCCTGGTGTGCTCGGGCGGGTCCATGTTGAGCATGATCAGCCGCTGGACCTCTATCGTTTCGCGCTTCATGTGCTCGTTGAAACGGATGACGGCGGCGTTGAGGAACGAGGAGAAGAGTTCGGGGTGTGTGGAGACGTACTTGACGTCCGCGTGCCGCGTCACGGCCCAGTAGCCGTCGTCCTGGAAGCCGGCTATTCCGTGCCGTTGGGCGATCCAGTGGACCGGTTCGGTCGCGCGCACCTCGGCGAACTCCGGGAGAGGCACCCGGTGGTGCAGCAGATCGGGGTCGGTGAAATCGAACCCTTCGGGCAGCGCTGGACAGGGCATCGGCAACTCCCGCCGTTCAGACGGCCTTCTGGTCTTCTCGGTGTCCCCGACTGTTCTGACGGTCCATCAGGGATGGGGAAACTGCCGTGAAGGTAGTAACGGGTTCTACAACCCGCAAGGGGCACGGCAGCCCGAATCGTGTGCGGGATTCGTACGGAACGCGAGTTCTACGGCTGCACGACCCTTGCGGCACCGGGGGGTTGCTCAGCAGACTGCACACAGAACTAGAACGCGTACTAGTTCGGCGCGGCGGGTGGCCGGGACGCCCGCGCCGCGCGGGTGGACAGGCCCAAGGAGAGGACGAGCCCCCATGGTCGCGGAACCCGTCATCGTCGAAGCCGTACGCACCCCCATAGGCAAGCGCGGCGGCGCGCTCGCCAATCTGCACCCCGCCTACCTGTTGGGCGAGACCTACCGTGAACTGCTGGGCCGCACCGGCATCCAGGCCGACTGCGTCGAGCAGATCGTCGGCGGCACGGTGACCCACGCCGGCGAACAGTCCATGAACCCCGCCCGCATCGCCTGGCTCACCATGGGCCTGCCGTACGAGACCGCCGCGACGACGGTCGACTGTCAGTGCGGCTCCTCGCAGCAGGCCTCGCACATGGTCGCCAACATGGTCGCGGCGGGCGTCATCGATGTCGGGATCTCCTGCGGCGTCGAGGCGATGTCGCGGGTGCCGCTGGGGTCCGGGTCCAAGCACGGGCCGGGCAAGCCGTTCCCCGACGAGTGGAACGTCGACCTGCCGAACCAGTTCGAAGCGGCGGAGCGCATCGCGCGCAATCGCGGTCTGACCCGCGAGAACGTCGACTCGCTCGGGCTGATCTCGCAGGAGCGCGCCGCGGGCGCCTGGTCCGAGGAACGCTTCAAGCGCGAGACCTTCGCCGTACAGGTGCCGACCACGGAGGAGGAGCAGCGGGCCGGGCAGGGCATGTGGCGGCTCGTCGACCGTGACGAGGGTCTGCGCGACACGTCCATGGAGGCACTGGCCCGCCTGAAGCCGGTCATGCCCACCGCCGTTCACACGGCCGGCAACTCCTCCCAGATCTCCGACGGCGCCTGCGCGATCATGTGGGCGTCCAAGCGGATGGCCCGTGCGCTGAAACTGCGCCCGCGCGCCCGGATCGTCGCCCAGGCCCTGGTCGGCGCCGACCCGCACTTCCACCTCGACGGGCCGATCGACGCGACGCGCGCCGTGCTCGGGAAGGCCGGCATGTCCCTGAAGGACATCGACATCGTCGAGATCAACGAGGCCTTCGCGTCAGTGGTGTTGAGCTGGGCCCAGGTCTTCGGGCAGGACCTGGAGAAGGTCAACGTCAACGGCGGCGGAATCGCCCTTGGGCATCCGGTCGGCGCGACGGGGGCGCGGCTGATCACCACGGCCCTGCACGAACTGGAGCGCAGGGGCAAGGAGTTCGCGCTGGTGACCATGTGCGCCGGTGGGGGGCTGGCCACCGGGACGATCATTCAGCGGTTGTAGGCGTTTGGCCGAGGGTTCGTCATTGTCAGCCGGCCGGGCGATCGTCAGCTCGGTCGGCGTCGTCCTGTGAGCTTGGCAGCCGTAGTCCCGCGATCAGGAGCTCGACCAGGCGGCGGGCGTCGTACTGGGGGTCGTCGTGTGCGCCGATGCAGAGGTTTCCGACGCCTCGCATGAGTTCGTAGGCCTGGATGTCGGGGCGGATCTCGCCGGAAGTGACTGCCGCGTCGAGGAGTTGGGTGCAGACGGGCAGGAGGCGGTCGAGGAAGTAGGCGTGCAGGGTTTCGAAGCCGGTGCTGTCGGACTGGAGTGCGGCGGCGAGGCCGTGTTTGGTGACCAGGAAGTCGACGAAGAGGTTGATCCACTGGCCCAGTGCGGCGTGCGGGGTCGCGCTGGTCGCCAGCAGGGCCGGGCCGGCCTCGGCGCAGGCTTCGACCTGGTGCCGGTAGACGGCGATGATGAGGTCCGCCCGGGTCGGGAAGTGGCGGTAGATCGTGCCGAGGCCGACGCCCGCCTTGGCCGCGATGTCCCGTACCGGCGCCTCCACGCCCGAGGTGACGAAGACCGCGGCGGCCGCGGCGAGCAGGGTCTCGTTGTTACGCCGGGCGTCCTTGCGCTTGGACGGGGCCGCTGCCTGGCCGGCTCCCTCTTCGCTGTCGTTCACGGTGCCGCCGCTCCTTTCGCCATGGCTCGCTGTCGCGCGCTAACGGAACATGGTTCCGTTTGCTCATGATGCCACGACGCCTGACGATCTTCTCAGGCCGGTGACAGCTTCACGTGTGAGCATGGGCGCCGCCCCGGCGGGAGCGTTTCCGGCGGCGGCCGTACTGCTTTTCTGTGGAGGTCCATATGAGTTCCTACCGAGCCATGTCCCTGCTGACCACCGTCCTGGCGGCGGGAATGGCGACGACGCTCGCGGTAGCCCCCGCGTTCGCGGTCACCGCACCGCTGACCCACCCGACGGTGGTCGCGCACTTCGACGTCGCTACCAAGCAGCAGCCCGAGAACATCACCGTGGAGCCGAACGGGTCGGCCGACGTCACCTTCGCCCGGGCCCGGCAGATCGCCCACATCGACAAGGACGGCAAGGTCACGGTCCTGGCGACGCTGCCCGCGGCCACCACGGGCACGGCGTCCGCGTCGGGCATCGTCCGCACCTCCGACGGCACGCTGTACGTCAACTACAACGCCGGTGCGAACTCCGGCATCTACCGGCTGCGGCCGGGCGGCACGCCTGAACTGATCGCCTCCCTTCCCGATGTCGGCGCCCTCAACGGGCTCGCGCTGGACCAGAAGACGGGGACCCTGTATGCCACCGACTCCAAGAAGGGCGGAGTCTGGCGGGTCTCGCTGAAGACCGACGCGGTCGATCTCTGGGCCTCGGGTGAGCAGTTCGATCCCGGCGCCGCGGGAATCGCCTCCAACGGCATCAAGGTGCACAACGGTGCGGTGTGGGTCGGCAACACGGACCAGGGCACCCTGACCCGTATCCCCATCCGCGCCAACGGCAGCGCCGGCACCTTCACGACGGAGGCCACCGGGCTGGGCGGCATGGACGACTTCGCGTTCACGGGCAAGGGTGACACCGTGCTGGCGGCGATCAATGTCGCGAGCGAGGTCTACCTGGTGAAGCCCGACGGCACCCACACGACCGTGCTCACCAGCGCCGACGGGCTGTCCAACCCGACCTCGGTCGCGGTACGGGGGAACACCGCGTACATCGCCAGCGGGGCGTACTTCACGGCGAAGGACCCGAACCTGCTGGAGGCGCAGATCGCCCACTGACCGGACCTCTCGGTGATGGGTCACCGCTCCCGGCCGAACGCGGTCACCGCAAGGAGCCCCACCGCCAGAGCGGCGATCAGGAGCGGAATCCCCAGACCGTGGTGGAGCATCAGCCACGCGCCGAGCAGCGCTCCCGCGAGAAGCGCGAGCACTGAAGCGGCACGGCGCGTGGCTCGGGTATTCTTTCTGCCGGTCAGGTGGGAGTCCGAGACCAGGCCCGTCAGAGTCATCGTCATGACGGTGGTCGTCAGGTCGGGTACGCCGAGCTTGCGTGCGGTCGCGTTGCGCGGGCCCATCGCGAGGGCGCACAGGGCGATGACCGCGTACGTCGTACCGGTCGCGTCCGGGGCCGCGAAGATCACCGCCGGCGCCGTGCCCACCAGCACCGCCTCCGCGGCGAGGGTCACCGGGTCCAGGTCCGCCGCGAACCGCCGCCGAGCCAGGTCGCGACGCGCCCTCCGGCCGGCGCACCCGCCAGGAAGCAGCCAAGCGATGTCGCGGTGTGGGGCGCCGAGAAGCCAGGCGCCCCGGCGGCGGCGAAGCCGAGCACGACCACGTTGCCGGTCATGTTCGCCGTGAAGACGTGACGGAGCCCCAGATAGCTCACCGCGTCGATCAGCCCACTGACCACCGTCAGCGCAAGCAGCACGACAACGAGGGGCAGGCCGCGCGCTTCGGGGTCGCGGGTCGGTGGCTCGGTGCTCACCGGTCCAGTGGACGATGGACGTGGTGGTTGGTCATGTAGGGCAGTACCTGGGCGTGACCGGCCGTTCGTGGGTGTGCGAAAGCGGCGGCCCCGGGGATCGGGGGCCGCCGCGTTCTGCGTGTGTGGTGGCTTAGTACCAGCCGTTGGCCTGCCAGAAGTTCCAGGCGCCGACCGGGCTGCCGTAGCGGTCGTTCATGTAGTTGAGGCCCCACTCGATCTGGGTCTCGGGGTTGGTCTTCCAGTCGGAGCCGGCGGAGGCCATCTTCGAGCCGGGCAGGGCCTGGACCAGGCCGTAGGCGCCGGAGGAGGAGTTGGTGGCGTCGACGTCCCAGCCGCTCTCGTGCTCGACGATCTTGCTGAACGCGCTGTACTGCGAGGCGTCCGGGATCATCTTGTGCGCGATCGTCTTGGCGGAGGAGGCCGAGGTCGTCGCAGCCTGCGCCGGAGCGGCGGTCAGCACCATGCCGGTCGTGGCGGCGGCCAGGGCGACGGCGGTGAGGGCCTTCTTCGGGGAAGCGATGCGACGGATGACGGAGACGGACACGGAGAACCTTTTTCTTCGGGGACAAGGAGTCGTCGTACGCATGCCGGAGCCACGCGGTGCGTGGTGGGAATGCGTCGGCGCCGAGGCCCGGGTGGGCTCGTCGGCGCCTGGCGACTGCTCCAGAGAAACAGGCTGGAGGCCCGTCCGCAATGACCCCTTTTACTAGTGGTGGTCGCATGCGAGTAGAAAGTACCTTGTGTGATGTGGCTCTCAAACCCCAGGTCAGAGGGGTTGCGGACGCGTACATGCCATCACTTTCACCTACGACCGCGCTTCGTATGTGACCAAGGTCCTGTGGGACGGCTCACCCTCCGTGTGACGGACGGCGTGCGCCTGTGCACCGCGTGCTGCCGGACGGTGTGACGGGCACCACGGAACGCCCGGGTTCGAAGGTGACCAGGGTCTCGAAAGCGGCCCGGCCCAGGGCCTTGCGCCGGTGAGCCCCCGGTAGGTTCGGCTCATGAGGTCAACGGGGAGACTGCTCGGCTCGGGGCGTTCGGCGGACGTCTACGAGATGGACGAGGCGTGGGTGCTGCGCCGGATCCGTGGAGGATGGGGCGATGCCACCGCCGAAGCCGCGGTGATGGCACACGTACGAGGTCATGACTTTCCGGCGCCGGGTGTGCGGCTGGCGACCCGCACGGACCTGGTGATGGAGCGGCTGTCCGGGCCGACCATGCTGGAGGCGTTCGTTGCCGGGGAGCTCGACCCCCAGGAGGCCGGCGTCACGCTCGCCCGACTGCTCCGCGCCCTGCACGCCGTGCCCGCCCGGCTCTCCGCCGACCCCGCCGTCCGCGTCCTGCATCTGGACCTGCACCCCGACAACGTGATGCTCACCCCCGAAGGCCCCAAGGTCATCGACTGGGCCAATGCCGAGGAGGGCCCGCCCGGACTCGACTGGGGCATGTCCGCCGTGATCCTCGCCCAGGTCGCCGTCAGCGGCGAAGCGCACGCTGAGTCGGCCCGCGAGACGCTGGTCGCGATGCTCGGCGACGGCCCATCCGGCGTGACCGACACCGGCCTCAGGGAGGCGAGGCAGCGACGGGCGGTCAATCCGACGATGAGCGAGACCGAGGTGCAGATCCTGGGCGAGGCGGAGGAGCTGGTCCGTAGGCTGCTGCCGCCCTTTTCGCGGTCTGCTCGTCCTTGAACCTCACCATGTGCGCGCCGGGATCGTCGTTGCTGTGGGCTGCAACAGGACGAGGGCCAGATCGTCGGTGGGGGTGGCGGTGCCGGTGTGGACGGCCAGGCGGGCGCAGAGGGTGTTGAGGGCCTCGTCGGGGAGGGGTTCGCGCAGGGCCAGGGCGGCCTCGCCGAGGAGCGGGAAAGGGGTGCCCTCCGCGTCGCGAGCCTCGGTCAGGCCGTCGGTGTAGAGGAGGAGACGGTCGCCGGGCTGGAGGCGTACGCGGTACTGGCGTGGTTCCGGGTGCAGCCCCAACGGCGGTGTGGGGACGACGGGTTCGAGGAACTCGACTCGGTGGCCGGAGCGCAGGGGCGGCGGGTGGCCGCAGTTGACGAGCCGCACCTCACCGGGCGCGAACTCGGCGAACACGGCGGTGACGAAGTCCTCGGGCCCCAGCTCCGGGGCGAGCCGGGTGTCGAGGGCGCCGACCAGGACGGTCAAGGTGGGTACGGTATAGGCGAGTTCACGGAAGGCCGCGATGGTGTCGGCGGTCAGCCGGACGGCGTCGAGGCCGTGACCGCGTACGTCACCGATGAGGACACGCAGTCCGTACGGCGTCACCGCGACGTCGTACAGATCGCCCCCTACGGTCGACTCGTGGGCGGCGCTGTGGTAGCGGGTGCACACCCGAGTGCCGTCCAGCGTGCGGGAAATGGGCCGCAGAATCGCCTCCTGGGTGATCCGGGCCACCTCGCGGGCCTGGGCGAGTGTCATGGTCAGGCGCTCGCACTGCCGGGCCGCGTACACGGTGAGGGCGCACCCGAACAGCAGCCCGATCCACCGCACGCCGAACTCGAAACCCGGCACCGTGCCGTCACCGATGCCCATTGCCAGGCCCAGCGCCGCGGACCAGCAGCAGACCACCACGGTGTGCCGCACCCCGAACCTGACGCAGGCCAGCAGCGGTCCGATCAGCAACAGCGTGATGAGCGGCGGCACCTGGGAGACGAGCAGATCCGGCAGGGCGATCAGCAGGCAGGCGACCAGCGGGGCGAGCAGTAGCCGACGGGCCCGCCACTCGGCCCCGGGCGGCAGCGGCACCGGCAGGGGGCGCCGCGTGCGTCTTCCGACGCCCGGCGGGGGCGCCAGCAGTCGCGCAGGTCTCTCGGTGTGCTGGGCCGGCATCCGTCGCGTCAGCCTCTCGGCGCCCGCGGGCCGCCTCCCGATGCCCCCACCGCCTCCGCCCGTGGCGGCCATCCGTTCCCCAGCTCCCTCTCGTCCGTTCATCACTCACCCGACAATCACCGAATATCGGCCTTCTCGCCCTCACCAACAGGGAGTTGATCGCATCTCGTCGAAAGCTGCCCGGAAGTGATTGAGCTCCGTCGTCTTTCTGTCCGAGTTGTCGGACATCGGCAACGGGTGGGTGTGATCGGGTCAGACTGGTCGATGTGTCCGACGAGACGAACATCGGTGTGTCCGACGAGGCGATCCGACGAGACGAGACGGTATGAGCGCGCGCCCGGCGAGGGATGAGCCCGAGATGAGCGAGAGCGGTGGCCGGGCCGCCGCCCAACCCGGTCGTCCCGGCGATCCGCATCCCGGTCGTCCCGATGGTTCCGGCCGTCCCCAACGTCCCGGCAATCTGCTTCCGGAGACACGGAGCTTCGTCGGGCGGGTCGAGGAACTCGCCTGGCTGGACGAGGAGTTGAATCCGGGGAGCGGTGTCGGCCGGCTAGTGAGCCTCGTCGGAGTCGGCGGGGTCGGCAAGACCCGGCTCGCATCGCGGGCCGCTGCCCGGGTCCGGGACGCGTACCCCGACGGCGTCTGGCTGGTGGAGCTCTCCGCGCTGCACACCGCCGGCCTGGTGGGCCTGGCCGTCGTGGAGGCGCTGCGGCTCGCGGACCAGTCGACGGGCCCGGTCACCGAGGTGGTGGTCGAATGGGCCAGGGGCAAGCGGCTGCTGCTGATCCTCGACTCCTGCGAACACGTCCTCGCGGACTGCGTGGCGCTCGCCGAGACGCTGCTGCCCGTCCTGCCGGGGCTGCGCATCCTCGTCACCAGCCGGGAGCAGCTCGGCCTGCCGGGTGAACGCGTGCTCCCAGTGGATCCGCTGCCGGTCGCCGACGACGCGGTGGCTCTGTTCGCCGAACGCGCGGCCGCCACCGGATTCACACTCGACGACACCAATCGGCCCGCCGTGGAAGCCGTCTGCCGCCACCTCGACGGCATCCCGCTCGCCATCGAACTCGCGGCCGTACGCCTCTCGGAACTCTCCCTGACCGAACTGCACGGCCGCCTCGGCGAACACCTGGCATCCCGCCTCGACGTGCTCGTCCCGCGAGGCGAGGACCCGGGGACCGGCGGCGAGGGGGGCGGCGGCCCGCGGAACGGCGACCCGCGGAACGGCGATCAGGGGAGCCGTCTCCCGGGGGGCGGCAAGTCGGGAGACGAAGGCTCGCGACACGGCGACGTGCGGGGCGGTGACGTGTGGGGCGGTGAAGGCCTGCCTCGTGACGTGCAGGGCGGTGACGTGCGGGAACGCGACGGCCTGCCTCGCGACGTGCGGGGCGGTGACGCACGGGACCGCGAAGGCTCGCCTCGCGAGGCACAAGACCGTGACGCACGGGACCGCGAAGGCTCGCCTCGCGAGGCATGGGACCGCGAGGCATGGGACCGCGAGGCATGGGACCGCGAGGCATGGGACCGCGAGGCACAAGACCGTGACGCACAGGACCGCGAAGGCTCGCCTCGCGAGGCACATGACCGCGACGCACAAGACCGCGAAGGCCCGCCCCGCGACGGACCGTGGCCCGAAGGTCTGCTCCCCGAAGGCCCACCCCGCCACCACACCCTCCGTACCACCATCGGCTGGAGCCACGAGCTGTGCGAACCGCTGGAACGGCTGCTGTGGGCCCGCCTCTCGGTGTTCACCGACGGCTTCTGCGTGGGCGCCGCCGAGGAGGTCTGCGCGGGCGGCCCGCTGCCCGCCCGGCGCATCGCGGGGCTGCTGACCCGCCTCGTCGAGCAGTCCATCGTGCGACGCCACCGCACCGACCCGGCCCGCTTCCAGTTCCTCGACACGTTGCGGGAGTTCGGCGCCGACTGGCTGCGCGCCCTCGGTGAGGAGCGCGCCGTACGCCTGCGCCATCGTGACCACTACCGGCGCCTGGCCCGCGAGGGCTGCGCAGAGTGGAACACCGGACGCCAGGTCGCCTGGTGCGAACGCGTCCTCATCGAACACGCCAACCTGCGCGCCGCCGTGGACTGCGCGCTCACCGAACCCGACAGCCGCGTCGCCCTCGAAATGGCCGCCGACGTCGGCTTCCTCTGGCGGCACTGCGGCTATCTGCGCGACGCCCAGCACTGCCTGGACCTGGCGCTCGCCACCGACCCGGCCCCCGGACCCGACCGCACCCGCGCCCTGTGGGTGCGCGGCTCGGTCGCCCTGTTCCAGGGCGACCTGAAGGTCGCGGCCCACTGGGCGGTGCGCTGCGCGGACGCGGCCCAGGAGCAGGGCGATCCGGTGTCGATGGTCGCCGCCACATATCTGACGGGCGGTCAAATCGCTTTGAGCGGACGCCTGTCGGAAGCGGTCGACGTCCTGTCCTCGGCTCCCCGGCTGCCCATCGGGGCGGACGCGTTCGGGGCCGCCCAGCTCCAGGTCCGCGTCGCGCTCTCCTTCACGCACCTGCTGGGCGGCGACTACGAACGCGCCCGCACGGTGGCCGACGAGGCGCGCGAGGCCAGTGCGGAGTGCGGCGAGTCCTGGGCGGGTGCCTTCGCCGACGGAATCGTCGCGCACGCGGACCTGGCGTCCGGCAACGTCCGCGCGGCGGTCCGCAACGCCCGCACCGCACTGGCCGGGCACCTCCTGATGCACAACACCGTCGGCGCCGCCCTGGCCCTGGACGTTCTCGCCGCCGCCGTCGTCGCGGCCGGCGACGGGCCCCGCGCCGCCCGCCTCCTCGGCATAGCCGCCCGCGTCTGGGAGCTCACCGGCCGCGCCCAGATGGACTCACCCGACCTCATCGCCACCCGCCGCTCGCACGAGCTCCGCGTCCGCGACGAGATCGGCGAAACGGCATACAAGAAGGCGTACGAGGAGGGGCGCACCATGCGCTACGAAGAGGGGCTCGACTACGCGGTCCACGGCCACTGACGGTGCTCACCGCAGAGACACGGTTGCCCTAGACAGCCACGTACGTCACCGGATCGGTCCCCGTCACGGCCTCAGCTCGCCCCAGTTTCACCAGCCGCCGCACATGGGCCTCCGCCTCCGAGACGGCGATGGTCCTTGATCCGTACGGGATCTGGTCCCAGGGCCGGTTCCATTCCATGCGCTCGGCGAGCTGCCAGGGGGTGAGCGGAGCCGAGAGGAGGGTGTGGAGGCCGGTGAGGCGGTCCTCGTGGTGGTCGAGCAACTCCCGTACGCGGGCAGGGGCGTCGGCGAACGCGTGCTGGTGGGCCGGGAGGACCTCCGCGGGGGCCAGGCGCCCGACGCGCTCCAGGGAGTCGAGGTAGTCGCCGAGCGGGTCGGTGACGGTGGCGTCGTCCGGATCCTCGTACAGGCCGATGTGCGGGGTGATCTCCGGGAGCAGGTGATCGCCGGAGAACAGGCGTCCGTTTCCCGGGAGTTGGGCGGGATGGGCCTCCTCCAGGTGGAGGCAGACATGGCCGGGGGTGTGGCCGGGGGTCCAGATCGCGCGGAGGCGGCGGCCGGGCAGACCGAGGAGTTCGCCGGGGACGATCTCGCGGTCGGGGAGCGCGGGGGAGAAGCCGGGCAGGCCGCCGGGGCGGGCCCTCCGCAGGGGTGCCAGGTGCTCCTCGGGCGCGCCGGCGGCCGTCAACTTCGCCGTCATGTACGCGTACCACCGCTCGGGCCGGTTCTCCCGGGTGCGCCGTACGACGGAGGCGTCCGCCGCGTGCATCGCGAGCCACGCCCCGGACGCCTCCCGCACCTTGCCCGACAGGCCGTGGTGGTCGGGGTGATGGTGGGTGATGACCACACCGTGCACCTCGGCGACGGAGGTGCCGCAGGCGGTGAGCCCCTCGGCGAGAGTGTCCCAGGAGGTGGGGTCGTCCCAGCCGGTGTCGATCAGGACGGCGCCGCGGTCGGTGTCGACGACGTACACGAGCGTGTGGCCGAGGGGGTTGTCCGGGATGGGGACCCGGATCGACCGTACGCCGCCGCTGTGATCGGTCACCTGCGTCATGGGCTTCCACCAATCGCCGCGTCCCGGGTACCGGCCAACTATAACTAGAACCAGTTCCAATGGGAGCCCGAGACGACTGTCCGCCCTAAGGGCCCGAAGAGCCGAAGAGCCGAAGAGTCGAAGAGTCGAAGAGTGAACCGAAGGGCCCGAAGAGCCGCGAGTCCGACCCGTGGACTCCACTCACCGGAACTGGTATCAGTTCTAGTCATCTGATGCATCGTCAGAGAACGTCCCCGGGGAGGCAGTCGGCCATGACCGAACTCACGGAACACGGACAGTTGTTCATAGGCGGGGAGTTGACGGACCCCCTGGGCAAGGACGTCATCGAGGTGATCTCGCCGCACACGGAGGAGGTCATCGGGAGGGTGCCGCACGCCTCCACGGCGGACGTCGACCGGGCCGTCGCCGTCGCGCGGCAGGCGTTCGACGAGGGACCCTGGCCACGGATGAGCCTCGACGAGCGGATCGAGGTGGTGAACCGGATCAAGGACGGGATCGCCGTACGGCACGAGGAGATCGCCCGTGTCATCTCCTCCGAGAACGGCTCCCCGTACTCCTGGAGCATCCTCGCGCAGGCCCTCGGCGCGATGATGGTGTGGGACGCGGCGATCACGGTCGCCCGCGGCTTCACGTACGAGGAGACACGTGACGGTGTCCTCGGGAGGATCCTCGTCCGGCGCGAGCCGGTGGGGGTCGTGGCGGCCGTGGTGCCGTGGAACGTGCCGCAGTTCGTGGCCGCCGCCAAGCTCGCACCCGCGCTGCTGACCGGCTGCACCGTCGTACTGAAGCCGTCGCCCGAATCGCCCCTGGACGCCTATCTGTTGGGGGAGATCGCGAAGGACGCCGGGCTGCCCGAGGGCGTCCTTTCGATCCTTCCGGCGGACCGCGAGGTGAGCGAGTACCTGGTCGGGCACCCTGGAATCGACAAGGTGTCCTTCACCGGGTCCGTCGCGGCGGGCAGGCGCGTGATGGAGGTCGCCGCTCGCAATCTCACCCGCGTGACACTGGAGTTGGGCGGCAAGTCGGCGGCGGTGGTCCTGCCGGACGCGGACCTCGCGACGTCCGTCCCCGGCATCGTCGCGGCGGCCTGGATGAACAACGGCCAGGCGTGCGTCGCCCAGACCCGCATCCTGCTGCCGCGCTCGCGCTACGACGAGTTCGCGGACGCCTTCGCGACGGCGGCGAGCGCGCTGGTCGTCGGCGACCCACTGGACCCGGCGACCCAGGTCGGCCCGCTGGTCGCCAGGCGGCAGCAGCAGCGCAGCCTCGACTACATCCGCATCGGCCAGGAGGAGGGCGCCAAAATCCTTACCGGCGGCGGCCGTCCGCCCGGTCTGGACCGTGGCTGGTACGTCGAGCCGACCCTCTTCGGCGACGTCGACAACTCCATGCGGATCGCCCGCGAGGAGATCTTCGGCCCGGTGATCTGTCTCCTGCCCTACGGCGACGAGGCCGAGGCGCTGAAGATCGCCAACGACTCCGACTACGGGCTGAGCGGCAGCGTCTGGACGGCGGACGTCGCGCACGGCATCGACATCGCACGCCAGGTCCGTACCGGCACCTACTCCGTCAACACCTTCAGCCTCGACATGCTCGGCCCCTTCGGCGGCTACAAGAACTCAGGGCTGGGGCGGGAGTTCGGGCCCGAGGGCTTCGGCGAGTTTCTGGAGCACAAGATGATCCACCTGCCGGCCGGCTGGGAGGCCTAGGGATGGGTGACCGCTGGCAGGTCGAGGTCGACCGCTCCATCTGCATCGGCTCCGCCCAGTGCGTGCACCTCGCCCCGGACGCGTTCCGCCTCGACACCGGCAGGCAGTCCCACCCGACAGACCCGGAGCCCGACGCCAACGAGAAGATCCTGGAGGCGGCGGAGGGGTGCCCGGTGGAGGCGATCATGATCACGCTGCTGGGGAGCGGGGAGCCGGTGTTCCCGCCCGAGGAGTAGTTGTACGAGGTGAATCAGCCCTTGTCATCCGGGGACGTCAGGTCGATCAGCCGGCAGACCGTCTCGATGTCGATCTTCACCTGGGCGATCGAGGCACGGCCGGAGAGCCAGGTGATGAGGGCCGAGTGCCAGGTGTGCTCGATGACGCGGACCGCGGAGAGCTGGGCGGCGGTCGGGTCGTCGAGGCCCATCGCGTCCAGGATGATCACCGTGGTCATCCGGGAGACCTGGTCGACCTCGGGACTGACGCTGCGGTCCGCGAAGGTGAGCGCGCGGACCATGGCGTCGGCGAGGTGCGGCTCGCGCTGTAGGGCGCGGAAGGCCCGCATCAGGGTCTCCGCGACGCGCTCGGCCGCCGTGTCCCCGGACGGCGGCTTCTTCCGCAGGGTGCCGTGCATGTGCTCCAACTGGTCCTGCATCGTGGCGACCAGCAGATGGACCTTCGACGGGAAGTAGCGGTAGAGCGTGCCCAGGGCCACCTGGGAGGACTCCGCGACCTCGCGCATCTGCACCGCGTCGAAACCGCCCCGACTGGCCAGCTGCGCGCTCGCGTGCAGGATCCGGCGGCGGCGCGCCTCCTGCCGCTCGGTGAGCGGGGGAGAGGCGGGGAGCGCGGTGGAGTACGAGAGGGGGCGAGGGGAGCGCTGCGCGGTGGGGTGCGACTCCGGTCGCGCGTCTGCTCGCGAGTCCGGTCGAGACGCCGGTCGAGAGTCTGTTCGCGCGCTGTTCGTGTCCGCCTTGGCTTCCGCAGGCATGGGTCCCGTTCCGTGACATTCCGTGACATCAGCGAGAGGAGTGGCGAGTCCGCACGGCAGGGCTCACGACCGTCGCGTGGACCGGGCGACCACGCCACGCGGTCGTGGCGTGAATCACCTGATCCACCGCTCACAGCGGGGCTACCTGCCGGTAGATTCAAAGCTCCTTGAACGATCAAGTCTGAAACTTGTTCTAGATTAGCGTCCCGGCGTAATCTCGCGGGAATGTGCAGGGAGAAGGGGGCCGAGAGTGACCGCTGAGGCCATGGAGGCGGGCCCCGGCGAGGGCGCGGCCGCCGACGGCGAACGACCGTTGCGCATCGCGCTTCTCACCTACAAGGGGAACCCGTTCTGCGGCGGCCAGGGTGTGTACGTACGACACCTCTCGCGTGAGCTCGCCCGACTCGGACACCATGTCGAGGTCATCGGCTCCCAGCCCTATCCGGTGCTGGACGAAGGCCTTCCTGCCCTGAGCCTCACCGAGTTGCCCAGCCTCGACCTGTACCGCCAGCCGGACCCCTTTCGCACCCCCAGGCGCGGGGAGTACCGGGACTGGGTCGACGCGCTGGAGGTCGGCACGATGTGGACCGGCGGCTTTCCCGAGCCGCTGACCTTCTCGCTGCGCGCCCGCCACCATCTCCGGGCCCGGCGCGGCGAGTTCGACGTCATCCACGACAACCAGACACTGGGGTACGGGCTGTTGGGGGATGTCGGTGCCCCGCTGGTCACCACCATTCACCATCCCATCACCGTCGACCGGCAGTTGGAGATTGACGCCGCCGACGGCTGGAAGCGACGGATGTCCGTCCGCCGCTGGTACGCCTTCACCCGCATGCAGAAGCGGGTCGCGCGCCGCCTGCCTTCCGTGCTCACCGTCTCCGGTACGTCACGCCAGGAGATCGTCGAGCACCTCGGCGTACGCGACGACCGCATCCACGTCGTCCACATCGGCGCGGACACCGACCTTTTCTCGCCGGATCCGGCGGTGCCTCAGGTGCCGGGCCGGATTGTCACCACGTCCAGCGCGGACGTACCGCTCAAGGGGCTCGTCTTCCTCGTCGAGGCGCTCGCGAAGGTACGTACCGAGAACCCCGGCGCGCACCTCGTCGTCGTCGGCAGGCGTGCCGAGGACGGGCCCGTCGCCCAGGCCATCGAGCGGTACGGCCTCGAAGGCGCCGTCGAGTTCGTCAAGGGGATCTCCGACGCCGAACTCGTCGACCTCGTACGGTCGGCCGAGGTCGCCTGCGTGCCCTCCCTGTACGAGGGGTTCTCGCTGCCCGCCGCCGAGGCGATGGCGACGGGGACACCGCTCGTGGCCACCACCGGCGGTGCGATCCCGGAGGTCGCCGGGCCCGACGGGGAGACCTGCCTCGCGGTGCCCCCCGGTGACTCGGGTGCGCTGGCCGCCGCGCTCAGCCGCGTCCTGGGCAACCCCGAACTCCGAGCCCGCCTCGGCTCCGCCGGACGCGCGCGCGTACTGGCCCGCTTCACCTGGGCCCGCGCCGCCGAGGGCACGGTGACCCACTACCGCGAGGCAATGACCCGCTCCGCGGGCACGTCCCCCAGCGGCCCTGCGTCCGGGGCCGCCGCCGATCCTGCGGGCGGGGCCGTAAGCCGCTCCGCGCCAAGTCCTCACCGCTCCGCGGCCCAAGCTCCCGGCCACTCCGCGGCCTCAACGGATCCCGTCTCCGCAGCAGGCGCCGCGGCGCCCACGGCACCCCCCGCACCCCCCACCCCCGACCGCGAAAGCAGGGCCACGTGCTGACCGTCGACTTCTCCCGGTTCCCGCTCGCCCCGGGTGACCGCGTACTGGACCTCGGGTGCGGTGCCGGCCGGCACGCGTTCGAGTGTTACCGGCGCGGTGCCCAGGTGGTCGCGCTGGACCAGAACGGCGAGGAGATCCGCGAGGTCGCCACGTGGTTCGCGGCGATGAAGGAGGCGGGCGAGGCGCCCGCCGGGGCGACCGCGACGGCCATGGAGGGCGACGCCCTGGCGCTTCCCTTTCCCGACGAGTCCTTCGACGTCGTGATCATCTCCGAGGTCATGGAGCACATCCCGGACGACAAGGGCGTACTCGCCGAGATGGTCCGGGTGCTCAGGCCGGGCGGCCGTATCGCGATCACCGTCCCGCGATACGGGCCGGAGAAGGTCTGCTGGACGCTGTCCGACGCGTACCACGAGGTCGAGGGCGGCCACATCCGCATCTACAAGGCGGACGAACTCCTCGCCAGGATCCGGGAAGCCGGGCTCAGGCCGTACGGCACCCATCACGCGCACGCCCTGCACTCGCCCTACTGGTGGCTGAAGTGCGCGTTCGGCGTCGACAACGACAAGGCGCTGCCCGTGCGGGCGTACCACAAGCTCCTGGTCTGGGACATCATGAAGAAACCGCTCGCCACCCGGGTCGCCGAACAGGCACTGAACCCGCTGCTCGGCAAGAGCTTCGTGGCGTACGCGACCAAGCCGCACCTGCCGGTCGAGTCCGCCGAATCTGTCGACTCCGCGGACTCCGCCGAGTCGGCCGAGCTCGTCGAGTCCGTCGAGGTGGCCGGCCGGTGACGACTCCCCGGACAGAACACCTCGTCCTGCCCGGGGTCCTCACCGCCGAGGAGGCTGCCGCCACGGTGCGCGGGATCCTCGCGGTGCAGCGCCCGGACGGTGCCATCCCGTGGTTCCGCGGGCATCATCTGGACCCGTGGGACCACACCGAGGCTGCCATGGCGCTGGACGCGGCGGGGGAGCACGAGGCGGGGGAGCGCGCGTACGAGTGGCTCGCGCGCCATCAGAACCATGACGGTTCGTGGTACGCGGCGTACGCCGACGGGGACTTCGCGGACGTCACCGACCGCGGCCTGGAGACCAACTTCTGCGCGTACGTCGCGGTGGGCGTCTGGCACCACTATCTCGCGACGGGCGACGACGCGTTCCTGGACCGGATGTGGCCGACTGTGTACGCGGCGATGGAGTTCGTGCTGCGGCTCCAGCAGCCCGGCGGGCAGATCGGCTGGAAGCGTGAGGAGGACGGACGGGCCGTCAACGACGCACTGCTGACCGGGAGTTCGTCGATCCACCACGCCCTGCGCTGCGCGCTCGCCATCGCCGAGCAACGTGAGGAGCCGCAGCCCGACTGGGAGTTGGCGGTGGGCGCGCTGCGGCACGCGATCGCCAGGCACCCCGAGCGGTTCCTCGACAAGGGCCGCTACTCGATGGACTGGTACTACCCGGTACTCGGCGGGGCGTTGACCGGCGCCGAGTCCAAGTCCCGTATCGAGGAGGGCTGGGCCCGCTTCGTGGTTCCCGGGGTCGGCGTCCGCTGTGTGGTCCCCAACCCGTGGGTGACCGGCGGTGAGTCGGCCGAACTGGCCCTGGCACTCTGGGCCGTGGGTGAATCCGACCGCGCCCTGGAGATCCTCCAGTCCATCCAGCACCTGCGCGACCCGAAGACCGGCCTGTACTGGACCGGCTATGTCTTCGAGGACCAGGCCGTCTGGCCCGAGGAACTCACCAGTTGGACAGCCGGTTCGCTTCTGCTGGCCGTGGCCGCACTGGGCGGTGACGAGCCCACCTGCGCCGTCTTCAGCGGCGAACGCCTCCCGACCGGCCTGGACCCCGACTGCTGCCGGTAGCAGACTCAGCCGGAGCCCCAGGACGCGCAGGTTCTCAGTACCGGTGCATACGGTTGGCGATGGCGTGGCCGATGAAGAGGTACACGACGGCTGCGAGGCCGTAGCCCGCGACGACGCGCGCCCACTCCTTGTCGAACGTGAACAGGTCGCGGGACCAGCCGGCCAGCCACGCTGCCACGTTGTGGATGAACTGCACCAGGTCGTTGGCGCGGTTCGCGTCCAGTAGGTACATCAGGATCCAGACCCCGAGGATGAGCGCCATCACGTCTGCGACGATCGCGATGACCCTCCCCGCTTGGTTGGAACCGTTGCGGTTTCGAGAGGACATGTGTTCCGTGTTGCCCGAGAACGGTGCATGAAACCCGAACGGGTTCGCCCGGCCGGACAGGTCCTAGGAGTTGAGCTCGGCGAGTACGCGGAGTGTGTGCGGGTCGGGGGAGAGGACGAGGAGGTCGGTCACCGGGCCCTTGCGCCACAACTCCAGGCGTTCCGCGATGCGTTCGCGCGGACCGACGAGGGAGATCTCGTCGGCGAAGGCGTCGGGCACGGCGAGCACGGCCTCCTCGCGGCGCCCCACGAGGAACAGCTCCTGGACACGCCGGGCCTCCTCCTCGAAGCCCATCCGTGCCATCAGGTCGGCGTGGAAGTTGCGTGCCGCGTGCCCCATCCCGCCGATGTAGAAGCCGAGCATGGCCTTGACGGGCAGCAGTCCTTCGGCGACGTCGTCGCAGACGTGGGCGTGGGCCATCGGGGCGATGAGGAAGCCGTCACGAAGGTCGGTCAGCGAGGCCTCGTACGCCTGCGGACGTGTCGGCGACCAGTACAGCGGCAGCCAGCCGTTCGCGATCCGCGTGGTCTGCGCGATGTTCTTCGGGCCCTCGGCGCCCAGCAGGAGGGGCAGGTCGGCCCGCAAAGGATGCGTGATGGACTTGAGCGCCTTGCCGAGGCCGGTGCCGTCGGCGCCGCGGTAGGGGTGGGAGTGGAAACGTCCGTCCAGCTCGACGGGGGCCTCGCGCCTGAGGACCTGGCGTACGACATCGACGTACTCCCGGGTCGCGGTCAGTGGCGACTTCGGGAACGGGCGCCCGTACCAGCCCTCGACGACCTGCGGGCCCGACAGCCCGAGGCCGAGCATCATGCGCCCGCCCGAGAGATGGTCGAGCGTGAGCGCGTGCATCGCGGTGGTGGTGGGGGAGCGGGCGGCCATCTGCGCGACGGCCGTGCCGAGTCGGATGCGGGAGGTCCGCGCGGCGATCCAGGTCAGCGGGGTGAAGGCGTCGGACCCCCAGGACTCGGCCGTCCACACGGAGTGGTAGCCGAGGCGCTCCGCTTCCTGTGCGAGCGGTACGTGGTCGGCGGAGGGGCCGCGGCCCCAGTAGCCGAGTGCGAGACCAAGTCGCATGTGCCCTCCAGACGCGCTGCTCTGACGGAGTGTCAACTGTCGGCCGGGTGAGCGTACGACAACGGCCCCCCGCCCGGAAGGGCGAGGGGCCGGGCGGGACCGTGGTGCGCGTCAGCCGCGCTGGATCCCCGAGGTGTCCTGCAGAACGCCACGACGGCCGTCCTGTGTCTGCGCCACCAGGCTCGGGCCGCGCTGCTCGACGGCCAGGTACCAGGTGCCCGGCGCCAGTTCGGCGATCGGCGTCGGCGAACCGTCCTCCGCGTACAGCGGACGCGGCACCGGCACCGCGAACCAGAACGGGGAGAAGTCCCCGGCCGGCTGCTGCACCTGCGGAGCCGGCGCCTGCTGCGGCTGGCTGGGCTGCCCGCCGAACGGCTGGCCCGGCTGCGGCTGCGCGCCGTAGGGCTGACCGGGCTGCTGGGCGCCCGCGCCCGGGTAGCCGTATCCACCCTGGGGCTGGCCGCCGTAGGGCTGGGGGGCGGCCGGCTTGGGGGCGGGGAGCAGCGCGACCTTCAGTGCCGGGACGAGGGGCGTGGCGATGGCGCCGCCGGCGAGGATCAGGGTCGCGACGAGGCCGAGGACGGCGCCGGTGCCGGCGTCGGGGCCACTGCCGGTGAGGCCGCCCAGGTTGTTGTAGCCGCCCGCCGGGTCGAAGACGTTCCCGAGCGCGCTCCAGGCGGCGAAGACTGTGAAGGCGACGCCGAACTGGCCGAGGTCGAGGCCGACGACCTTGGGCACCTGCGGCAGACCATGGGCGACGACGATCAGCGCGGCGCCGATGATGCCGGCCAGGAAGACGCTCATGAGCAGCGGTGCGCTTCCCCAGGCACTGGGGAGGTCGACGCCTTCGGCACCGTCGGCGGAGTAGATGGCGAAGAACGAGGCGATGAACAGCAACACCGCTGCTCCGATCACCACGCCGTCGCCTCGAGTGAGGGAGCGGATATTCACTTCAGTCGGTCCTTCGCAGGTCGTCTCGTCATCGGTCGGGAGGCGTCGCTGTCACCTTGTCCCCGTAAGGCCGTGGTGTGAAGCGCGGGGGTGGCCCCTCATCGTAGGGGCGACACTATCTCCCGTCCCACCAGGGTGTCCGCCGGGTTGAGCGCACTGATCGTCACCCGCGCAGGAAACTCACGATTCCCTCAGAGATCCCCCGTGCCGCCTGCTGCCGCCAGGCGCCGCTGGTCAGCAGTGCCGCGTCCTTGCTGTCACGCATGTTGCCGCACTCGATGAACACCTTCGGAACTGTTGACAGATTGAGACCGCCGAGGTCCGTCCGGACGTCGAGGCCGGTGCCTTCGCCGATGTAGTTGGAGGGTGCGGTGCCCGTCTCACGGGCGAAGTCGCCCGCGATGCGCTCGCCGAGTTCGCGGGACGGGACGACGATCGGGCGGGTGTCGGCCGCGCCGTCGTGGACGGGCCCGGGAAGGATCACGTGGAAACCGCGCTGGCCGGCGCCCGCGCCGTCCGCGTGGATCGAGACGGCCGCGTCGGCGTGCGCCTCGTTGCCGATCGCGGCCCGCTCGTCGATGCACGGACCCCAGGAACGGTCTCCGTTCTGGGTGAACTTCACCGTGGCGCCCTGCTGTTGCAGGATCGTGCGCAGCCGTCGCGCGACGTCGAGCGTGAACTGCGCCTCCGCGTAACCCGCGTTGGTCGCCGTACCCGTCGTATCGCATTCCTTCGAGTTCGTGCCGATGTCCACCTTGCGGCTGATCTCGGCCGTGTGCTGGAAGTTGCCGGGGTTGTGCCCCGGGTCGATGACGACGACCTTGCCCTTGAGGGGGGTCGCGGCGGCGGACGCGGACGACGCGGGGCTTGCTTCCTTGCCGTCGTCGGTGCTCGTGCTCGGCGCCTGAGGGGATCCGGCCGCGGCGGGGGCGGCCCCCCGCGCCTGCTGCTGCGGCGCGGCCCCGTCCCCGGAGTCGTCACCCACCGCCTGCCACACCAGCCACCCGGCCAGCGCACCCGGCACCAGCGCGGCGACCGCCACGGTCAGCGGCCCGCGCCGGGGACGGCGCGGCTGGGAAGGATTGAATTCAGGGCCCAGGTACGACACGGGTGCCACCCTACGGGTCGGCGCTCCACGCGGTCCGCAGGGTGCCGCGAGCGCCGTGATCCGCTCGGCGGAACTACTCCTTGCGGCCCGTCGCCGCGACCGCCACGCCGAGGCCGATCATCGTGAGCCCGCCGAATCCGCCGATCAGGGCGAGCCGCCGCGGCGACGAGGCGAACCAGCCGCGCGTGGTGGCCGCGACCAGCCCCCAGGCGCTGTCGGACACCACCGCGATGAGGTTGAAGACCAGACCGAGCAGCAGCATCTGAGCCGTGACGTGCCCCTGGCTCCGGTCGACGAACTGCGGCAGTACGGCGGCGAAGAACACGATGGTTTTCGGGTTGGCCACCCCGACCGCGAACCCCTCCCACAGCGTCCGCAGACCGCTGTGCGTGGGACCGTCACCGGTGAACGCGGCCTGCAGCGAACGGCGTTGGCGCACCGCCCGCACGCCGAGATACACCAGGTAGGCGGCGCCCACCAGCTTCAGCGCCGTGAAGACGAGGACCGAGCGTTCCACCACGGCCCCGACCCCGAGAGCCACCGCCACGACGAGCACGTACGCCCCGAGGGTGTTCCCCGCGACCGTCGTCAGCGCGGCGCGACGCCCCTGCGCCAGCGCCCGCCCGATCACGAACAGCACGCTGGGGCCGGGTATCACGATCAGCAGGAACGACATGGCCGCGAAGGCCAGGAGCCGGTCGGCAGACATCATGCGGTCCATGTGAGCACGGAGGCCGTGACCGCCTCCAGGCATTTTCCAACGGACGCGCCCTGCCTCAGATCCCCGGCCCCGTACGCCGCAGCACCCGCAGCGAGTCCGTCACCGAGACCTCCGTGAACGCGCCGGACTCCAGGGCCCGCAGATAGACGCGGTACGGAGCCTGCCCGGTGAACTCGTCGGCCGGGTCCGGGAACACGTCGTGGATCAGCAGCAGCCCGCCCTCGGCGACGTGCGGCGCCCAGCCCTCGTAGTCGCCGGAGGCGTGCTCGTCGGTGTGACCGCCGTCGATGAAGACCAGGCCGAGGGGGGACCTCCAGAAGGCGGCGATCTGCGGCGAGCGGCCGACGACCGCGACCACGTGGTCCTCCAGGCCCGCCTGGTGGAGGGTGCGGCGGAAGGCGGGGAGGGTGTCCATGAGGCCGATTTCCGGGTCGACCGTCGACGGGTCGTGGTATTCCCAGCCCGGCTGCTGCTCCTCGCTGCCCCGGTGGTGGTCGACCGTGATCGCCGTGACTCCGGCCCCGCGCGCCGCGTCGGCGAGCAGAACGGTGGAGCGCCCGCAGTAGGTGCCGACCTCAAGAAGCGGCAACCCCAGCCGGCCGGCCTCGACGGCGGCCTCGTACAGCGCGAGCCCCTCGCCCGTGGGCATGAACCCCTTGGCGCCCTCGAAGGCGGCGAGAATCTCCGGCTTGGGTGCCGCGGGCATGGGGGTCCTCCATAAGGAGCAGTACGAACAGGGTGTACGTGTGTGTGGGCGCTCCATGGTGCACCAGCACCCCCGTCGCCTGGGCGACGGGGGTGCACACGATGACAGGTCAGGCCCGAACGGTCTTCCCCGGCAGTGCCAGGTCCACGTCGACCGTACGGTCGTCCCCGGCGTGTGTCGCCGAAGAGGCGAGCGGGCCGTGGCCGGTGGCCCTGGCGGCCAGGACGTACGGGCCCTCGGCGGGTACGGCGAGCACGTAGCTGCCGTCCTCGGCGGAGAGCGTGGCACCGGCCTGCTGGCCGCGCCGGTCGATGAGGGTGACCTTGGCGCGGGCGACGGGGGTACCGCCGGCGTCGAGGACGCGGCCGCGGAAGCCGCCGAGAAGCTCCTGGGCCCGCTCAAGGGCGGCGTCCTCCTCGCTGCTGGCCCGCAGTTGCGGTGCGGTCGACCGGCGCCCGCGAGGCAGGAAGAGGGCCATCACCAGGCCGACGGCCACCGCGCCCGTGGCGATCATGAAGGAGACCCGGAAGCCGTGCATGGTGGGGACGGCGACGCCGCCGACGTCGGTGGCCGTGTTCGCGAGCACCATGCCGATGACGGCGCTCGACACCGACGTACCGATCGATCGCATCAGGGTGTTGAGGCCGTTCGCCGCGCCGGTCTCCGAGGCGGGGACGGCACCGACGATCAGCGCGGGGAGCGAGGAGTACGCGAGGCCGATACCGGCGCCCAGGACCACCGCGATGACGATGGTCTGCCAGGCGGCGCTCATCAGGCCGAGGCCCGCGCCGTAGCCGATCGCGATGATCAGCATGCCGAGGATCAGGGTGACCTTGGGGCCGTACTTGGCGGAGATCCTGGCGTACACCGGCGCCGTGAACATCATCGTCAGGCCGAGTGGCGCCACGCACAGGCCCGCGACGACCATCGACTGGCCGAGGCCGTAGCCGGTGGACTTCGGGAGCTGGAGCAGTTGCGGCAGGACGAGCGAGACGGCGTAGAAGGCGACACCGACCATGATCGAGGCGAGGTTGGTGAAGAGCACCGCGCGGCGGGCGGTGGTGCGCAGGTCGACCAGCGGGGCCTTCACGCGCAGCTCCATCACTCCCCACAGGAGGAGGACGACGGCCGCTGCGGCGAACAGACCGAGTGTGGTGACCGAGGTCCAGCCCCAGTCGCTGCCCTTGGTGATCGGCAGCAGGAAGAGGATGAGGCCCGCGGAGAGCCCTATCGCGCCGAGGACGTCGAAGGTGCCCTTCGCGCGCATCGGGGACTCCGGTACGGCGACGAGGGTGAGGCCGATGGAGAGGACGCCCAGGCCCGCGGAGAGGAAGAAGAGCGCGTGCCAGTCGGCGTGCTGCGCGACCAGGGCCGCGAGCGGCAGCGCGAGTCCGCCGCCGACACCGATCGAGGAGCTCATCAGGGCCATCGCCTTGCCGAGCTTCTCGCGGGGCAGCATGTCACGCATCAGGCCGATGCCCAGCGGGATGGCACCCATGGCGAAGCCCTGGAGGGAACGGCCGACGATCATCACAATGAGCTGGCTGGTGAATCCGGCGATCAGGGAGCCCACGACCATCACGGACAGGCTCAGGAGCAGCATGCGCCGCTTGCCGTACAGGTCACCGAGGCGGCCCATGATCGGCGTGGCCACGGCTCCCGCGAGCAGGGTCGCGGTCAGCACCCAGGTGGCGTTGCTGGGCGAGGTGCCGAGCAGCTCCGGCAGGTCCTTGATGACCGGCACCAGCAGGGTCTGCATCACCGCGACAACGATGCCCGCGAAGGCCAGCACCGGCACGATCGCGCCGCTCGGCCTCCGGGTGGGCTGTTCGGTCGTCGTGTGCGTCATTACGTGAGGCCTCCAGGCCGGAAGAGAAGAAAGGGGGTGAGCGATCCGTGCGGGATACGTGCAAGGTGAACCCGGTGTGCCCGGGCAACTATTCCGATACTTCGGCGCGCTAACGAATTCTTGACCTACGCATGAAGATCTGACCTGGCGTCAGAGGGGCCCATGTCGCACGGGCGGGGCTCGGCCGCCCGGTCGGTGGCTACAGCCAGCCCTGCTGCCGTGCCTCCCGCATCGCCTCCATGCGGTTGCGCGTGCTCGTCTTGCCGATGGCGGAGGAGAGGTAGTTGCGGACGGTCGACTCGGAGAGGTGGAGCTTGGCCGCGATGTCGGCGACGGTGGCGCCGTCCACCGAGGCGTTCAGTACGTCGCACTCGCGGGCGGTGAGCGGATTGGGCCCGGCGCTCAGTGCGACCGCGGCGAGCGCCGGATCGATGACGCTCTCGCCGGTCAGCACCCGGCGAATCGACTGGGCGAGTTCCTCCACGGGCCCGTCCTTGACGAGGAACCCCGCCGCCCCCGCCTCCATGGCCCGCCGCAGGTACCCGGGGCGCCCGAAGGTCGTGAGGATCAGTACCCGGCAGTCCGGCACCTGGTCCCGCAGTTCGGCCGCCGCGTCCAGCCCGCTCATCCCCGGCAACTCGATGTCCAGCAGCGCCACATCGGGCCGGTACGTCAACGCCGCGTCCACGATCGCGTCGCCCGCCGACACCTGCGACACCACCTCGATGTCCGCCTCCATGCCCAGCAGCAGAGCGAGCGCGCCCCGCATCATCCCCTGGTCCTCGGCGAGCAGGACGCGAATGGACTTGGCGGGCCGGTGGTCCCGGGGCATCTCGTTCACGGGGTCAGAGTATGGGCCGGGGGCCTGTGCAGGAGCTTCGCGGCCAGGGCGAGGATCTGCGTGTGTTCGGCGCCGGTCAGGGACGCGGTCAGGGCGGTGATCTGCTGCTCGGCCTCAGCGGTGCATGTCTCGGTGAGCTGACGGCCTTGCGGGGTGAGGCCGACCAGGACGGCGCGGCCGTCGTCGGGGGAGGGCAGGCGCTGGACCAGGCCGCGTTTCTCGGCGCGGGTGACCAGGCCGGTCATGGAGGACTTGTCCAGACCCAGGTGACGGGCGAGTTCGAGCATGCCGGGCGTGCGGTCGCGCAGGATGCCGAGAAGGCGGACCTGGATCAGGGAGAGGTCGTGGTCGGAGGCGATACGGATCAGGACGCCCTGGACCAGGAACGACAGCTGGACCAGGGCGTCGACGGCGTTCTGCGGTTCAGCGCCTCCCCGGGCGGCCGGGTCGCCCGCCGGGTCCGAGGTGGGGCCGGGGGAACTGGGGGAACTGGGGGAACTTGGGGTCATTGTCGCCGCCTCCGCTTGACTTGGTACGTGGCACAAACTACCTTCGAATTGGTACGTGACGCAAACTATCGCGTCCGTCGAGACGCAAGTAGTACGCGCCACGAACCGTGCGCCGCACATCACGCGCCGCAAACCATGCGCCGCACATCATCCGGGTGCCCACCCGCCCCAGGAGGCCAGTCATGCACGCAGCCGTCGTCCGTTCCTTCGACACCCCGCCCCGCTTCGACATCATCGACACACCCCGGCCCGCCGGGGAGCACGAGATCCTGGTGGACGTGCTGGCCGCCGGTCTCCACCCCCGGGTGCGCTCCGATGCCGACGGCACCCACTACACCTCCGGCGGTGTCCTGCCGCTGGTACCCGGCGTCGACGCGGTCGGCCGTACGGCGCAGGGCGAACTGCTCTACTTCGTCGGCGACGACACCGGCCTGGGCACCATGGCGGAGCAGGCCGTCGTCGACCGCCGCCGCGCCATCACCCTGCCGGCCGGCACCGATCCGGTCGCGGTGGCCGCCGCGATGAACCCCGCCATGTCCTCCTGGGTCGCCCTCCGCAGCCGCGTCACGCTCAAGCCCGGCGCCCGCGTCCTGGTCCTGGGCGCGACCGGCAACGCCGGACAACTCGCCGTCCGGATCGCCAAGCATCTCGGCGCCGCCCATGTCGTGGGCGCCGGCCGCGACGCCGAGCGCCTGGACCTGCTGCCCGGCCTGGGCGCCGACGAGACCGTCTCGCTGCTGGACGACCCCGAGAAGGTCGCCGACCGGCTCGGCCGGAGCGCGGGTGACGCGGACGTGGTGATCGACTACCTGTGGGGCCCGACCGCCGAACACGCCATGCCCGCCCTGCTCGCCGCCCGCTCCGACCGTGCCAAGCCGCTGGCCTGGATCCAGATCGGCTCCATGGCCGGCGCGGACATCACCCTGCCCTCCTCCCTGCTGCGCGCGGCGAACCTCCAGATCATGGGCAGCGGCCAGGGCTCGGTCAGCACCGCCGGAATCCTCGCCGAACTGCCCGCCCTCGTCGCGGAGATCGCCTCCGGAACCCTGGCGGTCGACCCCCTCGCCGTGCCCCTGTCCGAGGTCGAGCAGGTATGGAACACCCCCACGGCGCCCGGTCGGCGCATCGTGCTCACCCCCGGTGACTGACCAGCTGCGGTTCTCCCGGATCCCTCAGGCCCAGCGGGTCCACCGGCTCCACCGGAAGTTCGGCCGACACCGTGAACCCGCCGCGCGAACCCTGCCCCGCCTCCAGTGAGCCGCCCGCCGCCGCGAGGCGCTCCGTGAGGCCCTTGATGCCGGTACCGGTACCCGGCTCCTGTGTGGTGGCAGGGGTGGTGCCGTCGTCGGTGACGGTCAGGCGGACCCGTTCGGAGGTGCTGTCGACGGTGATGTCGCACTGTGTGGCGCCGCTGTGCCGTACGACGTTGGTGACGGCCTCGCGGACCACCCAGCCCAGGAGGACCTCGGTCTGGGGCGCGAGAGGTATGCCCGACCGGCGGACGGCCGGCTCGACTCCGGCCGCGGAGAGCGCGGAGCGGGCGCCGTCCAGTTCCGTGTCGAGGCTGCCCTCGCGGTAGCCGGTGACCGCCTCACGGATCTCCGTGAGGGCCTGGCGGCCGACCGACTCGATGTCCGTCACCTGGACAAGGGCCGCGCTCACGTCGCGGTGGGCCAGACGGCGGGCCGCCTCCGCCTTCACCACGATCACCGAGAGCGTGTGGCCGAGCAGGTCGTGCAGGTCGCGCGAGAAGCGCAGCCGCTCCTTCTCGACCGCGCGGCGCGCCAGCTCCTCGCGGGCCGCGCGCAGTTCACGTACCGCGTCGGAGAGGGACAGGATCGCGGCGGTCACCGCTGTGGACAGGAAGGTGCCGTAGGCGATGTTGACCGCGGCCCAGCCCTCGTGGAACCAGGCGATGGTCCCCGCGAGGACGCTCAGGCCGAGCGCGATCCGGCCGAGGGGTTTGCCCCTGACCACCGCGCCCACGGCCAGGCCCAGCAGCGGGAAGAACCACAGCCACGTGTCGCCGTACCCGATGGTGAGGCCAGAGGTCAGCAGTGCCATCAGGGCGAGCGCCACCCGGGTGGAGCGGGCCTCCCGCGTCTCCTTCGCGAAGGCGCGGAACACGACGTAGATGTAGAGGGAGTTGAAGGCGAGCAGACCCAGACCGGCGATCAGGGGGTTCGGTGTCCTGCCCTGGACGAGGTTGGAGAACGAGCCCATGCCCATCAGCAGCCAGGGCAGCAGCGCGAAGCCGCTGGGCGGGTGGCCCACGTCGTCGGGCCGCGACTCCCCGGACTTCCCGAGCGCGGTGATGCGACAGTTCCTCTTCTTCGTCCCGGCCATCGCGTCTCCCCCTCGTCGAATGCGATGGGTACGACGCTACGGACAGGGGGCCCCGACCGGGAGATGCGTTTGTAAGGAGTTGGGCGGGACAAATGTCATGACTCCTCGATCCCGCCCCGATCTGACATGGTGTCAGGAGCCTTCACAACTACCCGGTGCTGGGCTATACAAGGGGTCGCCGGACTGGAACGCGTTCTAGATGTGGCGGGTTCCGTGGCCCAGTGTCGACCTCGGTGCGGCCGACGGTGCGGACGGCCGTACCGAGGTTTTCTACTGGCGAGCACGAGAGCGACGGCCGATCACGAAAAAACGACGACCGAGCACGAGAACGACGACCGATTGCCGGCGATCGCGAGCGATGGCAAACGATGACGACCGACTTGCGGGCGATCACGAGCGACCAGGAGCCCCATGCCCATTGACGCTGCCAAGGCCCTCGCCGCCGAACCCCGGTCCGGAGAGATCGCCTGGGGTCACAAGGACGTCCAGCTCTACCACCTGGGCCTCGGCGCGGGCGCGAATCCCGACCGGGAGAACCCCGCGACCGACCCGGACGAGCTGCGCTACACCCTGGAGTCCAGGCTGCACGTCCTGCCGAGCTTCGCGACCGTCGCCGGTGCGGGCCGCCCGGGTGTGATCGGCGGTCTCTCCATGCCCGGCGTCGAGGTCGACCTCGCCCGCGTCCTGCACGGCGGCCAGAGCCTGACGCTGCACCGCCCGATCCCGGTCGAGGGCAGGGCGACGGCCACCTCGCGGATCGCCGCGGTGTACGACAAGGGCAAGGCCGCGATCCTCGTCATGCGCACCGAAGTCACCGACACCGAGGGCCCGTTGTGGACGAACGACGCCCAGATCTTCGTACGGGGCGAAGGCGGCTGGGGCGGCGACCGGGGACCCGCCACCCGCCTCGAAGCACCAACGGGGCCGCCGGACAAGGAAGTTGAGCGCCCGGTCCGTGAGGACCAGGCCCTGCTCTACCGGCTCTCCGGTGACTGGAACCCGCTGCACGCCGACCCCGAGTTCGCCAAGGTCGCCGGGTTCGACCGGCCGATCCTGCACGGGCTGTGCACGTACGGGATGACGCTCAAGGCGGTCGTCGACACGCTGCTCGGCGGAGACGTGGCCCGCGTCCGCTCGTACACGACCCGCTTCGCCGGTGTCGTATATCCCGGCGAGACCCTGCGTATCCGGATGTGGCGGCGTCCCGGCGGGATCCAGGTGGCGGTGGCCGCGGCGGAGCGGGACGACGCTCCGGTCCTCGCCGACACGATCGTTGAGCACGCCTGACTTTCGTACGTACCTCCGTGACGTCCTTCCCGACGTCCTTCCCGAGGGGAGCCGCACCATGCGCGCAGCCGTACAGCACGAGATAGGCCAGGACAAGCTGGAAGTCCTCGACGACATCGAGGCGGTGGGCTTCGGTCCTGGCCGGGTGAGGATCCGGGTACGGGCCACGGGGCTGTGCCACTCGGACCTGTCGGCGATGAGCGGCGTACTGCCGCAGCCCGCGCCGTTCGTGCCCGGGCACGAGGGCGCCGGCGAGGTCGTCGAGGTCGGCGAGGGCGTCACGAACGTCAAACCCGGCGACCGTGTCGTCGTCTGCTGGCTGCCGGCCTGCGGTATCTGTCCCGCCTGCAAGCGCGGCCAGACCGAACTGTGTCTGGCCGGGTTCATGAACGCGGGCACCCCCAACTTCAGGCGCCCCGGCGGTGATGTCTTCGGCTTCGCGGGCACCGGCACCTTCGCCGAGGAGGTCGTCGTCGACGCCGGATGCGCAGTACCGATCCCCGACGACGTGCCCTTCGACATCGCCGCCCTCATCGGCTGCGGGGTCACCACCGGACTCGGCGCCGCCCTCAACACCGCGGACGTGGAAGCCGGTTCGTCGGTCGCCGTCATCGGCTGCGGCGGCGTCGGCATCTCCGCCATCCAGGGCGCACGGCTCAAGGGCGCCGCCGAGATCGTCGCCGTCGACCCGGTCGCCTCCCGCCGCGAGGCCGCGCTGACGTTCGGCGCCACCCAGGCCGTCTCCCCGGACGAACTCCCGGACGCCAAACAGCGGATCACCGCCGGCGAGGGCTTCGACTACGTCTTCGAGGTCGTCGGCCGCTCCGCCACCGCCCGCACCGCGTACGAGAACACCCGGCGCGGCGGCACCCTCGTCATCGTCGGCGCGGGCGCCATGGACGATTTCCTCCAGCTCAACATGTTCGAGCTGTTCTTCGACGAGAAGCGGATCCTGCCCTCGATGTACGGCGGCGGAGACGTCCTGCGTTCCTACGAGCGGACCGTCGCCCTGTGGCGCGCGGGCCGCATCGACCTGGAGGGCCTGATCACCCACCGGGTGCCGCTCACCGAGATCAACGAGGCGCTGGACCAGATGCGGACGGGCACGGCGCTGCGTACGTGCATCGAGATCTGACCCCGACCACAGCTTCTTCGCGAGCTCTAAGGACCTTGATGTCACTGCCACTTGAGGGGCTGGCCGCGGTCGTCACCGGCGCGGGGCGCGGGCTCGGACGTGCCGAGGCGCTCGAACTCGGCCGTCTCGGCGCGACCGTCGTCGTCAACGACTACGGCCGGCCCGGACGGGACGGTTCCGGTGAGGCGTCGGCCACCCCCGCCGAGGAGGTCGCCGCCGAGATCCGCGGCGCGGGCGGCCGGGCCGTCGCCCACACCGGTGACGTCGCCGACCACGAACAGGCGCGCGCCCTGGTCGAGTTGGCGGTCGCCGAGTTCGGGAAGCTCGACATCCTGGTCAACAACGCGGGCATCCTGCGCGACCGGATGGTCTTCTCGATGTCGGAGGACGAGTGGGACTCGGTCATCAGGGTGCACCTGAAGGGCCACTTCAACACCACCCACTTCGCTTCCGCGCACTGGCGGGAGCGGTCCAAGGCGGCGGGCGGGCCGGTGTACGGGCGGATCGTGAACACCTCGTCGGAGGCGTTCCTCGCCGGCTCGGCGGGACAGCCCAACTATGCGGCGGCCAAAGGTGGAATCGTCGGGCTGACCACCTCCACGGCACTGGCTCTCGCGAAGTACGGCGTCACCGCGAACGCGATCTGTCCGCGGGCCCGGACCCGTATGACCCAGGACGTGTTCGCCGGCGTCGCGGAGCCCGCGGACGGCCTGGATCCGCTCGCTCCCGAGCATGTCGCCCCGCTCGTCGGCTACTTGGCCTCGCCCGCCGCAGCGCACGTCAACGGTCAGCTTCTCGTCGTGCACGGAGGCATGGTCGCGATCGTCGAACGCCCGCGGGTGGCCGCCAAGTTCGACAGCGAGCAGGACACCTTCACGTACGACGAACTGGACGCGCTGCTCAGCCCGCACTACGCGGAGCGGCCGACGGGGGAGACGTTCGCGGCGGCGGAGGTGTTGGGGCTCAGGCGCGGATAGCTCTGCTTGCGGGGAGGGCTCCGGTGCACGGAGCGGCCCCGCTCGCTCTGCAGCGGGCGGGGCCGTGGTGTTGCCGGTTCTGACTGCGAGCTGTCGTCAGGCCTGGTTGCCCTGGTCGGACGGCTTGCGGTGGCGGCCCTGCGGGGTCGCGTCCGCGTCCCCGCCGGAGACCACCGGGCCGCGGTGCTTTCCGTGGCCCTCGGTCTGGGTGTCAGTGGTCGGCCATTCCATCGTGCCGGTTTCGCTCATCTTGTGTTCACCCCGTAGACAAGATCCTTCTTGTGCCGGGGGATTCTAACCGGCGGTCAGGGCGGGCGCTTCGGCGGGGGCCGGGTTTTTCTCGCCCCCGCCGCCCCTGCCCTTCCCGTCCCGGGGGGCTGCGCCCCCAGACCCCCATTCGGCCTGGACGGCCTCGTCCTCGAACTTCCCCAGAGGGGGCGCCCCCAGACGGGATGAGACCTTCCGTCCGTTCAGAGGCGCCTGCTGGAGAGGGATCGGGCGGGGGGTGGTGGTCCGCTCCGGGGGAGCCGGAGTGGCCTTCTCCTGTTCCTCCTCCTGCTCCTCCGCAGGCGCCTTCACCCTCGCGACTCCGTACGCCACCGACCCTGTCGCGTAAGGGAGTTGGAGCACCCCTTCGCCGCTCCACAGGCCCGCTCCCGTCAACCATCCCTCGGGGGCGGGGAGATGGTGGACCTGTCGTCCGGCGGGGCGCCACAGGCCCACCCAGGTGCCGGTCGGGCCGTCGATGCGCAGGGCGACCGCGCAGTTCTCCGGCATCAGCACCTGGCCGGGCTGGATCGCGAACGGGGTCACCGCGCAGTGGGCCAGGTGGAGGCTCTCCGGGAAGCGGACCGGCAGCGTGCTGCCGAGGACACCCCAGCCGAGCCGGTCGTGGCCCGGGGAGGGGGCGTCCGAGCGGATGAGGAGCAGTCCGCTGTCCGGATCCGCGAGGAGCAGCCGGTCGTTGCTGTTCTCGGCGATCTGGAGCAGCGGGGACACCTCGCCGCCGCGCTCCAGGTCCACGACGACCGTCTTGGTGTGGCCGTCCTGCAAGCGGTCCAGGGCCAGCAGACGCCCCGTGGTGTCCAGCCACACCCCGCCCGAGCAGCGGCCCGGCACCTCGGCCAGATGCTCGGGCCCGAAGGCGCCGCCCGCCACCTGCCACACCGCCGTGGACCCCCGTCCCACGGCGAGGGCGTATGCGTGACCGCCGTCCGGCGCGGGCGGCAGCAGCCGCAGCAGGGTCCCCTCGTCCGGACACTCCACCGCGCCGAGCGGCAGCTCACCGGTGCCGGGCCCGGTCGGGTAGAGCAGCGAGAACGCGTGCCGCCGGTCCGTCTCACGGTGGATCAGCACCCGTCCGTCGGTCAGCGGCAGCACCTCGGTGCCGGGCTCCTCCGGCTGATGGGACGGTAGGGGTACGGCGTACGGCTCGGGGCCGTCCAGAGTCCAGCGCTCCGGATACCAGGACTCGCCGTCGAGGGTGAGGCGTGCCGCGTACGTTCCGTCCGCGGTGATCACGCAGGCAGGGCGGGCGGCCCGCTCGTTCTCAGCCGCCTCGTTCCCGGGTTCGGTGGCACAGGCCGTCATCGTTCGGTCACCTCCGGCCACGAAGCTAGTTTTCGTACGCACGGGCGTGGGACCGGTGGGCGGACGCTTCACACATAAGGATGGCTATGTCGAGATTCGCCTGAGGAAACGGGGGCGGATGTGCTGAACGGGACGGGCGGCGGGTGGCGGGAGCGGGGTGACCGCGACGCGTCCGTCGCGGGGGTCCCGGCGGAGTGGCCCGCGGCCGGTGGGGGACCGGCCTGAGCCAGGTAGCCTTTCTTCGTGCCCCGTCTGTCTGAAGTCATCGCCGCGCTCGACGCCCTCTGGCCTCCCGAGCGGGCCGAGGGATGGGACGCGGTCGGTACGGTCTGCGGCGATCCCGACCAGGAGGTCACGCGCGTCCTGTTCGCCGTCGACCCCGTCCAGGACGTCGTCGAAGAGGCCCTGAAGCTGGGCGCCGGCCTGCTGGTCACCCACCACCCGCTCTACCTTCGCGGTACGACGACGGTCGCGGCCGACACCTTCAAGGGCCGCGTCGTGCACACCCTCATCAAGAATGACATCGCGCTGCACGTCGCCCACACGAACGCCGACCGCGCCGATCCGGGAGTCTCGGACGCCCTCGCGGGCGCGCTCGACCTCCGGGTCGTACGCCCCCTTGTGCCGGATCCGACCGACCCGGACGGCCGGCGGGGCCTCGGCCGCGTCTGTGAGCTGGACCACCCGGTGACCGTCCGCGAGTTCGCCGCGCGCGCCGCCGAGCGGCTGCCCGCCACCGCGCAGGGCATCCGCGTCGCGGGCGACCCCGAGGCGCTGGTGCGTACCGTCGCGGTCAGCGGCGGCTCCGGCGACAGCCTCTTCGAGGACGTACGCGCCGCCGGCGTGGACGCCTTCCTCACCGCGGACCTGCGCCACCACCCGGTGAGCGAGGCCCGCGCCCACAGTCCTCTCGCGCTGCTCGACGCGGCGCACTGGGCCACCGAGTGGCCCTGGTGCGAGCTGGCCGCCGCCCAGCTCGACGAGATCTCCGACCGGAAGGGATGGGGACTTCGGGTCCACGTCTCCAAGACGGTCACCGACCCCTGGACCGCCCACGCGGCCTCGACTACCGACACATCAGGAGCCCCCAACTGAACGCCGCGCCCGCCGACCAGATCCGACTCCTCGACGTCCAGTCCCTCGACGCCCGCCTTCAGCAGTTGGCGCACAAGCGCAGGTCGCTGCCCGAGCACGCCGAGATCGAGTCGCTGAACAAGGACCTCATTCAGCTGCGCGACCTGCTCGTCGCCGCGCAGACCGAGGACAGCGACTGCGCCCGCGAGCAGACCAAGGCGGAGCAGGACGTCGACCAGGTGCGCCAGCGCGCCGTCCGCGACCAGCAGCGCCTCGACTCCGGCGCCGTGTCCTCACCCAAGGACCTGGAGAACCTCCAGCGCGAGATCATCTCCCTCGCCAAGCGGCAGGGCGACCTGGAAGACGTCGTCCTGGAGATCATGGAGCGCCGCGAGTCCGCGCAGGAGAGGTCCGCCGAGCTGACCGAGCGGGTCTCCTCCGTCCAGTCGAAGATCGACGACGCGACCGCGCGCCGGGACGCCTCCTTCGAGTCGCTCGACAGCGAGGCGGCCACGGCGACCAAGGAGCGCGAGGTCATCGCAGGCGTCGTCCCCGCCGACCTCCTCAAGCTCTACGACAAGCTGCGCCAGCAGCAGGGCGGCGTCGGTGCGGCCCGGCTCTACCAGCGCCGCTGCGAGGGCTGCCGCCTGGAGCTCAACATCACCGAGGTCAACGAAGTGAAGGCGGCCTCCCCGGACACCGTGCTCCGCTGCGAGAACTGCCGTCGCATCCTGATCCGCACGTCCGAGTCCGGCCTGTAGGCCTGAGGCACCAGTAGGCCAGTAAGGAGCTTGTGCGGTGCGGGAGTTCATCGTCGAGGCCGACGGCGGGTCCCGGGGCAACCCGGGACCCGCGGGCTACGGCTCCGTGGTCATCGACGCGACCACCGGGGAAACGCTCGCGGAGGCCGCCGAGTACATCGGCGTGGCCACCAACAACGTCGCGGAGTACCGGGGGTTGATCGCCGGCCTGAAGGCGGCCCGCGAACTTGACCCCGCCGCCTCGGTCCGGGTCCGCATGGACTCCAAGCTCGTCGTCGAGCAGATGTCGGGCCGCTGGAAGATCAAACACCCCGACATGAAGCCCCTCGCGGCGGAGGCGGCCCGGATCCTCCCGCCGTCCCAAGTCACGTACGAGTGGATCCCGCGCGAGCAGAACAAGCACGCCGACCGGCTCGCCAACGAGGCGATGGACGCGGGGAAGCGGGGCGAGCGGTGGTCGCCGTCGATGTCGACGGCGGAGCTGGCCGCGAGGGCCGCGAGGTCGGCTGCGCCTGAGCCGTCGGGTCCGCCGGGGGACGCGGCTACGGGCGCGGCGAAGGCACGAGCGGCGATCGCAGCGACGCGGGGAGCGGCGGCGCCCTCTGCTGCGCCGGGTTCGGGAGCGCCCCGCCAGGGGCGCGGGGAACCGCGTGACCAGCCCCCGACGGCCCGCACTGCGAAGACTTCCGGCGGCGAATCCGCGAAGGCCGAATCCGACGTGCGGGCAGCGCGGAACCTGGCCACCGGGACCCCGTCCGTCGGCTGGGGCGCACCCCCGGACCTCGGCGCCCCCGCCACCTTCGTACTCCTTCGCCACGGCGAGACCCCCCTCACCCCCCAGAAACGCTTCTCCGGCAGCGGCGGCACGGACCCGGCCCTGTCCGAAGTCGGCCGGGACCAGGCCGAGCGAGCCGCAACGGCGCTCGCCGCACGCGGCACGATCCAGGCGATCGTGGCGTCCCCCCTCACCCGCACCCGCGAGACCGCCGCGGCCGTAGCCGCTCGCCTCGGGCTCGACGTGGTCATCGAGGAAGGCCTGCGCGAGACGGACTTCGGCGCGTGGGAGGGTCTGACGTTCGGCGAGGTACGGGAGCGCTACCCCGACGACCTCAACGCCTGGCTCGCATCGCCGGACGTCGAACCCACCGGCGGTGGCGAGAGCTTCGAGGCCACCGCCCGCCGAATCGCCCTCACCCGCGACAAGCTCATCGCCGCGTACGAGGGCCGCACCGTCCTGCTCGTCACCCACGTCACCCCGATCAAAACCCTCGTACGCCTCGCGATCGGGGCCCCGTCGGAGTCCCTGTTCCGGATGGAGCTGTCCGCGGCCTCCCTCTCCGCGGTGGCGTACTACGCGGACGGCAACGCGAGCCTGCGCGTCTTCAACGACACCTCCCACCTCCGCTGAGGAGGAGCTGTCGTCAAGCTCGCAGAGCCGCCGCTTCCCGCGCCAGGGACTCGATCCGCCCCCAGTCCCGTGCCGCCACCGCGTCCTCGGGGAGCATCCAACTCCCGCCCACACAGCCGACGTTGGGCAGGGCCAGGTACTCCGGTGCGGAGGCGAGGCCTATACCGCCCGTAGGGCAGAACCGAGCCTGCGGCAGCGGCCCCGCCAGCGACCTGAGATACGCCGTACCGCCCGCCGCCTGCGCCGGGAAGAACTTCATGTCACGCACCCCCCGCTCCAGCAGCGCCACGACCTCCGACGTCGTGGACACCCCCGGCAGGAACGGCACCCCGGACCCCTCCATGGCGGCGAGCAGTACGTCCGTCCAGCCGGGGCTGACGAGAAAGCGCGCCCCGGCGTCCACGGACTGAGCCACCTGTGCCGGTGAGAGCACGGTCCCCGCCCCCACCACCGCGTCCGGCACCTCTGCCGCCACCGCCCGGATCGCGTCGAGCGCCGCCGGTGTCCGCAGCGTCACCTCGATCACCGGCAGCCCGCCCGCGACCAGCGCCCGCGCGAGCGGCACGGCATCGGCGGCGTCCTTGATCACGACGACGGGGACGACCGGCGCGAGGTCCAGCACGGAGGCATGCGGAGATGAGGGCAGCGGCGAAGTCATGCCGCTCATCCTGCCCGCGGTGCGCAGCATGCGCAAAGGTCATTGCACATGCTGCAATATGACGTAGCTGACGTAGCTGCGGAGACTCAGTGGACCTCCGTCACCACCACGTCCAGCGCCCACGGCCTGCCCGCCCTGCCCGGTGCCTCGACCTCCACCGCGTACCCGAGATCCCGCAACGCCTCCACCAGCTCCGCCGGACCCTTGGGAGCCGCGCCCGCCATGAGCAGGCTGCGCACGATCTTTCCCTTGGTCGCCTTGTTGAAGTGGCTGACGACGGACCGCTTCTCGACGCCGTTCACGAGCTGCGCGTGCAGCACCCGTACGGTGGCCGTCCGCGCGGCGACCTCGCCCTTCGGCCTCCAGGCGGCCGCGTACGCGGCGGACCGCAGATCGAGGACGAGCCCGTCGCCGGCCGCCTCGGGGAGCGAGGTGGCCATCGGCGTACGCCAGTACGCGCCCAGCGCTCCCAGCGCGGGCAGCTTCACACCCATGGAGCAGCGGTACGAGGGGATCCGGTCGGTGACCCGGACCGCGCCCCACAGACCCGAGAGGACGAGGAGCGAACGGCCCGCGCGGCGCTTGGCCGCCGGGTCGAGCGAGGCCAGGTCCAGGGCGTCGTACAGGACCCCCGTGTAGATCTCCCCGGCCGGACGCGCGCCCGCAGTCCGCAGCTCCGTGTTCTTGGCGACCTCGCCGCGCAGGCCCTCGCTCAGCCCGAGCACCTCGCGGGCCTTCTCCTCGTCGCCGAGGCACAGCTCGACCAGCTCGTCGAGAACCGCCTGACGCGCCTCGTTGAGCCCCGGAAGCGACAGCGACTCCAGTTTCAGCGCGGTTCCCCGCCCGGAGGACGCCTTGCCTTCGGAGGGCGGCAACAGCACGAGCACGGTGGTATCTCCCTACGATGGATCCGGCCCGGGCAAGCCTAAGGGGTACCTGACGGCATCCGGAGTGCCGCCCGATGCGGCGCGGCCTACGCTCGACCCATGCCTCGCCGCCGCATCCGTGTCACCGGCACAGCCGAGGCCCCCTTGCGGGCCGCCCTGCGCGCACTGCGTACCGAGCTCGACGTGCCCGAGAGCTTCCCGCCCGACGTGCTCGAAGAAGCCGCGCGGGCACCTCGCCTCCCCGCCCACGACGCGACGGACATCCCGCTCTTCACCATCGACCCGCCGACGTCCAGGGACCTCGACCAGGCGATGCACCTGTCACGCCGCCCGGGCGGCTTTCGCGTCCGGTACGCCATCGCCGACGTCGCCGCGTTCGTCGCACCCGGCGGCGCCCTGGACGCCGAGGCCCACCGCCGCGTGACGACCCTGTACTTCCCGGACGAGAAGGTCCCCCTCCACCCGGCCGAGCTCTCCGAGGGCGCCGCCAGCCTGCTCCCGGACCAGACCCGCCCGGCCGTGCTGTGGACGCTCGACCTCGACGCGGACGGCCGCACCGAGACGGCCGACGTACGCCGTGCCCTCGTACGCAGCCGCGCCAAACTCGACTACGCGCACGTACAGAAGCAGATCGACGACGGGACGGCCGAGGAGCCGCTCGCCCTGCTGAAGGACATCGGGCTGCTGCGCGAGGGCCTTGAGGTGGAGCGCGGCGGCATCTCGCTCAACGTGCCCGAGCAGGAGATCGTCGAGAAGGACGGGATGTACGAACTCGGCTACCGCGCACCGCTCCCCGCCGACGGCTGGAACGCGCAGATCTCCCTGCTCACCGGGATGGCGGCGGCCGATCTCATGCTCGTCCACGGCACCGGTGTCCTGCGCACCCTCCCCGCCGCACCCGACGGCGCGGTCGGCCGGCTCCGCCGTACCGCCACGGCCCTGCACATCGACTGGCCGCACCACGTCTCGTACGCGCAACTCATCCGCTCCCTCGACCCGCACCGGCCGCACCACGCCGCCTTCCTCCAGGAGTGCACGACGCTGCTGCGCGGCGCGGGTTACACGGTCTTCCGCGACGGCGCCCTCCCGGAGGTCACCTCGCACGCCGCCGTCGCCGCGCCCTACGCCCACTGCACCGCCCCGCTACGCCGCCTCGCCGACCGCTACGCCTCCGAGATCTGCCTCGCGGCCATCGCCGAACAACCGCCCCCCGACTGGGTGTTGGCCGCCCTCGGCGAACTTCCCAAGGAGATGGCCGACGGCACCCGGCGCCAGGGCACCGTCGAGCGCGAGTGCGTCGACATCGTCGAGGCCGCGCTGCTCAAGGACCGGATCGGCGAGGTGTTCGAGGGCTGCGTGGTGGACGTACAGGAGCGTGAACCCACCGTCGGGACCGTGCAGTTGGAGTCGCCCGCGGTGTTCGCCCGCCTCGTCGGCGGCCCCGCGCCGCTGCCGCTGGGGGAACGGCTGCGGGTGCGGCTCACACAGGCCGACCCGGGAGCGGCGAAGGTACGGTTCGCGCCCGCGTGAGGCTCCGGAGCAGTTCGTCGGGGTCGTCCGCGTGGAGACACGCAGCCGAAAACCGTGCCCCTCTCCCACCTCGTGGGGCGGGCACAGGGCCACTCGCCGCCCGAGGCTGGCGAGCAGCCGCAACTCGGCAACTCGTGTGCGAGGGAGCCGCCGCAGCAGTCGTAGGAGACGTAGCAGGCCGTACGAGGTCTTCATCGCGCACTCCTGCAGCTCCGCGAGCACCTCGACGATCTCGCGGCCCGCGTCGTCCGCGCGCACGTCCCGCACCTCGGCGAGCCCGAGCCCCAACTCGGTCAGCCGCCGGATCCGGGTCGGCGCGACGGCGTGCCGCAGCCCGTATTCGCGGTACCCGTTCGGACGCCGCTCGGGCTCGGGCGGCAGCCCGAGGTGGTGATAGTGCCGCACGGTCCGCGTCCTGACACCGCACGCGTGGCGAGCTCTCCGATCCGCCTGCCCCCAGTAGAAACGTTGACGCTGCGGCAGGGTCAAGCGACGGCGCGCGCCGGGCGGACGAGGTCTGACGGGGGTGCCACGATCGGAGGAACAGTTCACGATCTCTTGGACGAGTGATCCCCTGATGTCCCAGTCCGGCGAGCGACGGAGGGAGGGTCGTCACATGACTGCCACGGCACGTGAATCGCTCACGCAGGGGGAGGCCCTGATCGAGGGCTTTGCGGCCCTGGGTACCCCGGAGGGATTCCGGGCCGAACCGATCGAGGGGCAGATCGTTGTGACGCCGCCGCCGGTCGGGGACCATGAGGACTGCATCAGTCTGATCGTGAGGCCTCCTCGGTGACGCTGTTCAGCGACCCTGAACAGGACGACTACCGGCAGCTCTGCATGCTCCCCTTCGGCAAGCCGCTCGCCCTCCCGGAACCGTTCGCCTTCGAGCTGGACACGACAGACTTCGTCCGAGCCCCTCGCGGTATGGAAGGGGAGCGCCCGAGCGTTGCGCCTCTGACAGTGGGCCGAGGCGGCGGAGGAGTACGGGGTGGGCGGACGTGAGCAGGCGCTCTGGACCAGGGCGACCCTCGGACGGGACGGGGGTTCGCTCGATCTGCTGACCGCTCGCTTCGACCGGCACCGGTATGCCCCGCACGCCCACGCGGAGTTCACCGTCGGGGTCTGTGTCGACGGTGCCGAGCTCATCGACTACCGCGGCGGCCGGATCCGTACCGGACCGGGCTCGATCGTCGTCCTCGCCCCCGGTGAGGCGCACACCGGTGGGCCCGCGGCCTGCGAGGGCTACGCGTACCGCGCGATGTACCCGGACGCCTCCCTCCTCGCCGAGGGCACCCTGACCCTGCCGCACTTCCGTGAACCGCTCCTCGACGACCCCGAACTGGCCGCGGCCCTGCGCCTCGCACACACCGAACTCAGCCTCTGCCCCGACCCGTTGGAGGCCGAGTCCCGCATCCCGTGGCTGCTCACGGCCCTCGCCCGCCGCCACTCCACCGCCCGCCCGGTGTGCGACACGATCCCGGGGGCCGGCCACATCGCCCATGCCGTACGCGACCGTCTCGCCGACGAGCTGCAGAGCCCGCCCTCACTCGCCGACCTCGCCGCCGACCTCGGTCTCTCCCGCTACCAGCTCCTGCGCGCCTTCCGTACGACGATGGGGATGCCGCCGTACGCCTGGCTCGCCCAGCATCGGGTGGAACGGGCCCGCGGGCTACTTGAGGCCGGGCGGCGCCCCGCCGAGGTGGCCGGCCTGGTGGGCTTCGCGGACCAGGCACATCTGACGCGCTGGTTCCGGCGGGTGCTGGGGGTGACTCCGGCGGCGTACCGCATGAGTGTGTTCCCGGTGGCGTAGCTTCACGACCGCTCGCGCAGCTACGTGATCGGTCGCGCAACAGCGTTCAAGACACCGCCCGTCGCCCCGGCCGAGACTGCTCCCATGACTGCACGAGGCTGGCTTCTCTTCTCCCTGATGGGAGTCCTCTGGGGCATCCCCTACCTGATGATCAAAGTGGCGGTGGACGGGGTCTCCCCGTCCATGGTCGTCTTCACGCGCTGCGCGCTCGGCGCGGCGCTGCTGCTTCCCTTCGCCGTACGGCAAGGGGGCCTGGTCCGTGTCGTACGGACGCACTGGCGCCCGATGCTGGCCTTCGCCGTAATCGAGATCATCGGCCCGTGGTGGACCCTGACGGACGCGGAGCGCCACCTGTCCAGCTCCACGGCCGGCCTGCTGATCGCGGGCGTACCGATCGTCGGAGTCGTCCTCGCCCGCTTCTTCGGCGACACGGAACGGCTCGGCACCCGGCGGATCACCGGCCTCGGCCTGGGCCTGGCCGGCGTCGCGGTCCTGACCGTCCCGCACCTCACCGGCGGCGACGCCCGCTCCCTCGCGGAGATGCTGGTCACGGTCCTCGGCTACGCGACGGCGCCCCTGATCGTCGCGCACTACCTCAAGCCGGTCCCGACGCTCCAGCTGATAGCCCCGTGCCTGCTGCTCGCGGCCCTGGTGTACGCCCCCGCGGCAGCACTGACCTGGCCTTCCGAGATCCCGTCCTCGCCGGTCCTGGCCTCCCTCGCGGGCCTGGGCGTCATCTGCACGGCCCTCGCTTTCGTCGTCTTCCTCGAACTGATCCGCGAGGCGGGCGCGACCCGGGCGATGGTCTTCACGTACGTCAACCCGGCGGTAGCGGTTGCGGCGGGGGTGACATTCCTGGACGAGTCCCTGACCACGACGGTCGCGGCGTCCTTCGCCCTGATCCTGGCGGGCTCCTTCCTGGCCACGGCGTCCTCCGGACCGGCCTCCGGACCCGCCTCCGGACCGAAGAGGGTCACCCGCCCGGTACCATGGTCGACACGGCAGACGAGCCGGGCGGACGGCCGCGTGGAGGTCCTTGTGGACCTCCCCGAGGAACGTCCGGGCTCCACAGGGCAGGGTGATGGCTAACGGCCACCCGGGGTGACCCGCGGGACAGTGCCACAGAAAACAGACCGCCAGGGACTTCGGTTCCCGGTAAGGGTGAAACGGTGGTGTAAGAGACCACCAGCGCCTGAGGCGACTCAGGCGGCTAGGTAAACCCCACCCGGAGCAAGGTCAAAAGGAGCCGCCGTAAAAAGCGACTCTGCGCGGACGTTCGAGGGCTGCCCGCCCGAGTCCGCGGGTAGACCGCACGAGGCCGGCGGCAACGCCGGCCCTAGATGGATGGCCGTCTCCCCGGCCGCCGCGAGGCGACCGGGCGACAGAACCCGGCGTACAGCCCGACTCGTCTGCCGGCAGGGCTCTGAACTGGTCTTTTGGGCCGGTCGGGGCCCTTTCGCGTGTCTGGGGGCTTCGCGCTTCTACCAACGGGTTCCCCGGAGTTCCCTAGAAGTGTGCACGCGTTGTGCACTGGAGCGGGGTGCGGAGTCGCGCCCTACGCGAGGGAGCCGAAGTGGCAGCGACGGTGCAGAGGCGTTCGGAGGTTGGGTACATACCCGAACGTGTCGGGCCGGAGTCGTGACGAGATGGGGAAACAGGCGGGTCGGACCCGGCCGGTTCGCCGGCACCCCATGGGCGGCAGCACCTCATGGCACCGGAGCCCGGTCCACCCTCCGGGGGCCATGTGTGACGCGACAATGGACCGCCCATGTTTACCCGGGGCTCAGATGTGTACGCGCACGTCATGACCGAGTCGAAACGAGAGACAGAGCGGAAGTACGAAGCACCCTCGGCCGACGACACCGCATGGCTGCCCGACCTCGCCGGTATGGGCGGGATCGCGTCCGTGGTGGATCAGGGCACCGAGGATCTGGACGCCGTGTACTACGACACCGACGACCTGCGGCTGGCCGGCAGGTCGGCCACCCTCCGTCGAAGGACGGGCGGGCGTGACGAGGGCTGGCACCTCAAGCTGCCGCTGTCCGGTGACAGCCGGGAAGAGGTGCGGGCCCCGCTGTCCGAAACCATCCCGGACACCTTGCGGGAGCTGGCCCTCTCCCGTACCCGTGGTGCGGAGCTGCGGCCGGTGGTCCGGATCCGTTCCACTCGTGGCGTACGGCAGTTCGTCGGCTCCGACGGAACGGCCCTCGCCGAGCTGAGCATCGACTCGGTCCGTGCCGAGTCCCTGCTCGCCACGGGGATGCGGGCCGCGTGGACCGAGATGGAGGTCGAACTGGCACCGGACACCGACCCCGCACTGCTGGACGCCGTGGACAAGACACTGGGCGAGAACGGCATCGGCCGCGCACACAGCTCCTCCAAGCTGGCTCGCGCCCTGGAGGAGACAGCAGGAGGAGTGCCCCGGGGGCCGGACGAACGTGCCGAGGCGGTAGCGCCCGGATCCGCCGGTGAGGAGGTCCTTCGCTCTGTGGACGAACGTATCCACGCCCTGGTGGACCTGGATCCCGCGGTCCGCCGTGACCTGCCCGACGCCGTGCACAGGATGCGCACCACCTGCCGTCGGCTGCGCAGCGTGTTGCGGTCCTACCGGTCGGTCCTGGACCGGGAGGCCACCGACGCCGTCCGCGAGGAACTCAAGTGGCTGGGCAACGAACTGGGCGCGGAACGCGACCAGGAGGTCCTTCGGGAGCGACTGGGCGCGAGGATCCAGGCGTTGCCTCGGGAACTGGTCTTCGGGGCCGCCTCCGCGCGCCTGCGGGTGTGGGACGCCGGCCACACCTCCAAGGCCCGCCTGCGCACGCTCGACGCCCTGGACTCACCCCGATACCTGGCCCTTCTGAACCGTCTGGCAACGCTGACGGAACGGCCCCCGCTGCGCGGCAAGGCCGCCCGGCGGCCGGGGAAGGTCATGGTGAAGGCCATCCTCAAGGAATACGGTCGGCTGGCCGACCGCATGGCCCACGCCCTGGATCTCCCGCCGGGAACGGAACGCGACACGGCTCTCCACGAGGCCCGCAAGGCGGCCAAGAAGACGCGGTACGCCACTGAGCCGGCGCGCGACTCACTCGGCAAGCCCGCCAGGCGGCTGGGCAAGCGTGTCAAAGCCGTCCAGCAGGTGCTCGGCGACCACCAGGACAGCGTCGTGGCCCGCGACGCCCTGCGGAAGGTGGCCGTGGCGGCGCACGCGGCCGGCGAACCAAGCTTCACCTGGGGCCTGTTGTACGGACAGGAGCAAGCCGCGGCCGACCGGGGCGAACGGGAGCTGCCGCCCGTGTGGGCCGAGGCGTCGCGGCACAGGCTGCGCAAGGCGCTCAACCGTTGAGGAGCGGCGGAGCCGTACGGCTCGGCGACGAACAGCGCGGTCATCGGGCCGCTGAGTGTCTCCTCGATCACGGCTTTCCCGAGCCCGATGCCGAGGGGCGGCAGGCCGGCGAGGCTCAGTGCGCCGACGACGTAGAGCACGGCGACTCCGCGCAGCTTGTGGGCGCGCCCGTGCAGGGTGTGTTCGTCCACCGAGCCGTACCGGTCGAGGAGGACGCCGGTGCAGGCGAAGAGGGCGGCCTTCACGCCTGCGTGGCCCAGGATGTACAGCGCGACCCCGTCGTCGGCCTCGGGGCTGAGGCTGCCGATCCCGATGAGGAAGAGCCCCGTGTGGGCGACGGTGGAGTACGCCAGCGACTCCTGCGCCACCCTGCGCGAACGCGTACTGGCCGAGGCGGCCTAGGGTCCTGTCGTCAAGTTCCCGTCTGCCTCGCGACGCCATGCACGCCCTCTCGCCGCACCGGGCGCAGACCCGAGTGCGTCCAGTACGAGGGTCCACGCCCGGCACACGCACCTGACACCGCGAGGCCGCCCTCCGGGCGGCGACGGGAATGTGACGACAGGACCTAGCCGCGCCGGGGAGGCGAGGCCGGCCGCCCTGCGGGACTGGTCCCCGGGCGGCCGGTGGCGAGCTCACTGCCGAACCCTCCCGGGAGCGGTTGGACAGTTGGCCGCCTTCTTCGGACTACCGGGCTGGGCCTGCTTCAAACAACCCCCGCGGATCACGGTTGGGGCGGAGCTCCGGGAATCTGGGTGGGCCCGTACCTGTCGAGGGCCTCTTCCAAGGGCGCCCGGATGTCGGACGGGAGATCTCCCGTCCGCCCCCAGACGAGAACCAGTTCCGCGATGCTGCGCAGCTTGACGTTCGTGCGCTGGGAGACTTCACGGAGTACGGCCCACCCCTCGTCCGGTGTGACACGGCCGAGGGCGACCATCATGCCGATGGCCTGGTCCACCGTGGCGTGCGAGGTGACGGCCTCCTTCAACTGGCCCACCTCTTCCCGCAGTTCGAAGATCTCCTCCACGACCTCCGCGGGCACGGGGGATTGCGTCGGGACGCCGCGTCGCTCGTCGTTTCCCGAAGTCGTCTCCGAAGTCGTCTCCGAAGTCGTCTCTGAAGTCATCTGTTCTCCGCGGTCGGGATCCCGGCCCTGCGCCGTTGTCCGTCGAGTCCATCGTCTACGTCGTCGCTACCGGGGCGCACCAGTGCCGATGGGACTGGCGGCCGCCGAGATAACCATTCCTACGGTCCGGAAGCCTCAGCCCTCGTCGGGCGGGTCGTCGGCCCGTTGGGGGACCACGGTGTATTTCGGGTCCTCCGCCGAGGCCACCCCCGCCGCGAAGATGCCGAAGCGGGTGCACGCCGAGCCCGCGAGGAGGGCAAGACCGCTCGCCACGGCAGCCGGCCGACTGCGGCGGCCGAGCAGCAGGCCGCCCGTGGCACCGGCCGCGGTGAGCAACCGGGCGGCGCGCAGCAGGGTTCCGGCCTGGTCCTGGCGGTAGGTCTCGGCGACCATTCCCAGCCGCCTCTCGGCCGCGCCGGTCGCCGTCGCCTCGGCCGCGGCGGCCAGCACCGCGGCGCAGCGGGCCGGTGCGGACTCGGTCACGGGACCGAGGACCAGGGCCATTCCGGCCGCGGCCGCCGTCGCGGACGCGGCGAAGACGTACGGGAGTTCGCGGTGCGCGCCGTGCCAGGCCGGTACGGCGGTGTCCGCTGCCAGGACGGCCGTGTACGAGGCGACCGCCGGGCCCAGCAGCGCCGCCGTCGCGGTCGCCGCCGCACCGGCCCGGGGCAGCCGCCCGGTGAGGGCGCTGACGGCGGCCGCGCCGGCTGCCGGACCGTAGCAGGCGAGCAGCCACGAGCCCACGCTCATGGGTGAGGTGGGCTTGAGCACCCGCAGCATGTTCGGGAACCGGCTCGGTACCCCGAGGTCGTGCACGAGTGCGGCGGCGGACAGTGAGACCGCGGCGAGCGAGGACACCTTCATCGCCGTGGCGGTGGTCGTACGTCCCGTGAGCTGGGCGCCCGCGGCGAGCACGGAGCCCGCGCCGGCGAGCCCGCCCAGGAAGAAGTAGCCGGCGATGTCCCGGGCGGCCCAGGATGGTGCCTTGATGACCGGGCGGCCGTAGTACGACTCGAACTCGGCGTGAGGGACCATGAGTTGCTCTCCGCGACTCCTGCGGTGGCTGTCTCGCCCCGTCTGCGTCATCGTGTTCCCTTCTTTCCCCGGAGGGCGGGCAGCGCGAAGGAGAGGGCGAAGCCGCCGACCAGCGAGAGGGCCGCCGCACCGGCGTGCTTCCACATCGTGGGGAGATCGCGGGTGGTGACGACCGGGTTCGGGGGCAGCCCGTAGACCTCGGGTTTGTCGAGGAGGAGGAAGAACGCGCCGTCGCCGCCGACTCCGTCGTCGGGTTCGTGGCCATAGAGCCGGGCGCCGTCCACGCCCGCCTCGTGCAGCTGGTCCACGCGCAGCGCCGCTCGTTCGCGCAGTTCGTCCAGCGGGCCGAACTGGATGGACTCCGTCGGGCAGGCCTTGGCGCAGGCGGGTTCCTGTCCGGCGCCGAGCCGGTCGTAGCACATCGTGCACTTGAACGCCCTGCCGTCGTCGGGGCGTTGCTCGATGACGCCGTACGGGCAGGCGGGGACGCAGTAGCCGCAGCCGTTGCAGATGTCCTCCTGGACGACGACCGTGCCGAACTCGGTCCGGAAGAGCGAGCCGGTGGGGCAGACGTCAAGGCAGGCCGCGTGGGTGCAGTGCTTGCACACGTCGGACGACATCAGCCAGCGCAGCTCGCCGGGGCCGCTGCCGGGTGCTTCCGGCTCGGCCTCCACAAGGGGGAGTTGAGTCCGTCCGTCCGGTGCCGGTACCTGCGGCTTCTGCTGTTCGATGAAGGCGACGTGGCGCCAGGTGGAGGCGCCGAGTCCCTGGGTGTTGTCGTAGCTCATGCCGGTGAGGGAGAGCCCGTCCTCCGGGATGGCGTTCCACTCCTTGCAGGCCACCTCGCAGGCCTTGCAGCCGATACAGACGGAGGTGTCGGTGAAGAAGCCCACGCGGGGCGGGGGTTCGGGGTGTCCGGCGTCGCCGGCGGGGTCGGGTTCCACACCGCTGAGCAGATGACGGTCCGTCATTTCCGTGTCTCCGTCCCCGTCTTGTCCGTGATGCCCGCGCGCCTGCGGTACTCGGCGACCAGCTTCGGCAGGTCGGGGCCGCGTGGCCGGCGCCCCGGGCGGATGTCGGCGGTCAGCGCCTTGTCCTCCTGGATGTGGGCGTTGGGGTCCAGGGCGATCGCCACGAGTTCGTTGGCCGCGTCACCGGTGGCCACGCCGTTGGGGCCCCAGTGGAACGGCAGTCCGATCTGGTGGACCGTCCGGCCCCGCACGGTCAGAGGCCTGATCCGCGCGGTGACCATCACCCGGGCCTCAACGGCGTTGCGGGCCGTGACGATGGTGGCCCATCCCATGTGCTCCAGACCGCGTTCGGCGGCCAGTTGGGGGGAGACCTCGCAGAAGAACTCCGGCTGGAGTTCGGAGAGGTAGGGCGACCAGCGGCTCATGCCGCCCGCCGTGAAGTGCTCGGTGAGGCGGTGTGTGGTGACGACGTAGGGGAAGACCTCGGCGCCCTTGTCGTCGCCGCTCGGGTGGTAGCGGTTGCCCTCCCGGGCCAGCAACTGCCGTACGGGGGAACGCGGTGTGGAGGGGTGGAGAGCGTTGGTGAAGGGCGAGTCCTGCGGTTCGTAGTGCGTGGGGAGCGGGCCGTCCTCCAGTCCCGCGGGCGCGTAGAGCCAGCCCTTGCCGTCGGCCTGCATGATGAAGGGATCGTCGCCGCGCAGGGCGTCCGGTCCGCGGGCGTCGTCCGACGGTACGAAGTCGGGGGCGCGGTCGGGCACGAAGTCGGGGACGTCGTACCCCGTCCACTTCCTCTCGGCCTCGTCCCACCAGACGTACGCCTTGCGCTCGCTCCACGGCGTGCCGTCCGGGGCGGCCGACGCCCGGTTGTAGAGGACACGGCGGTTGGCGGGCCATGCCCAGGCCCACTCGGCGGCCACCCAGTCCTGCTCGTTTCCGGGCCTGCGGCGGGCCGCCTGGTTGACGCCGTCCGCGAACACCCCGCAGTAGATCCAGCAGCCGCACCTCGTCGAGCCGTCGTCCTTGAGTTCGGTGTACGCCGAGAGCGGCGCCCCGTCCGGGCCATGGCCGTTGATCTCGGCGAGTACGGTGGCGGCGACAGGTTCGGCCAGCGGCCCGTCGACCGGGTAGTCCCAGGTCAGATCCTGTACGGGCCGGTCCATCGGGTCGGTCGACGCGGCCAGCCGCTCCTTGATACGGCGGCCCAGGTGGTACATGAACCACAGGTCGCTGCGGGCGTCGCCCTCGGGCTCGACGGCCGCGTGGTGCCACTGCAGCCAGCGGTTTGTGTTGGTGAAGGAGCCGTTCTTCTCGGTGTGGGCGGCCGCCGGGAAGAAGAACACCTCGGTGCCGATGTCCTCCGTGCGCAGTTCCCCGGTCTCGATCTCGGGGCCGTCCTGCCACCAGGTCGCCGACTCGATGAGGGAGAAGTCGCGCACGACCAGCCACTCCAGGTTGGCCATGCCGAGCCGTTGGAGCCGCGTGTTGGCGGAGCCCACCGCAGGGTTCTCGCCCATCAGGAAGTAGCCGTTGCACACGCCGTCCAGCTGGGCCATCACCGTGTCGTAGGTCGAGTGCGAGCCGGTCAGACGGGGCAGGTGGTCGAAGCAGAAGTCGTTGGCGGCGGTGGCCGCGTCGCCGTAGTACGCCTTGAGGAGGCTCACGAAGTAGGCCCGCATGTTGCCCCAGAAGCCCTTGTCGGTACGGCTGGCCTCGATGAACGCGTCCAGGTTCTCGTGCGCGTGGGCGTGCGGCATGGGCAGGTAGCCGGGCAGCAGGTTGAACAGGGTGGGGATGTCACTGGAGCCCTGGATGGAGGCGTGGCCGCGCAGGGCCTGGATACCGCCGCCGGGGCGGCCGATGTTGCCGAGCAGCAGTTGCAGCACGCTCGCTGCGCGGATGTACTGCGCGCCGACCGAGTGCTGGGTCCAGCCGACCGCGTACGCGAACGCGCTGGTCCGCTCGCGGCCCGAGTTCGCGGTCAGGTCCTCGCACACCCGCAGGAACGTCTCGCGCGGCACTCCGCAGACCTCCTCCACCAACTCCGGGGTGTAGCGGGCGTAGTGGCGCTTGAGGATCTGGTAGACGCAGCGCGGATGGCGCAGCGTCTCGTCCTGCGGGGCCTGGTGTCCGGTGCGCGCCCCGCCCGAGCCGTGTGCCTCGGGGCCGCCGGAGCCGTGGACGCGCTCCTCGTACTGTTCGTCGACCTCGCCGGTGGGCTGCTGCACCTCGACGCCCTCGTACTGCCAGCTCGACGGGTCGTAGTGGTGCTTGTCCTCGTCCAGGCCGGAGAAGACGCCGTCGAGATCCTCGGTGTCGCGGAAGTCCTCGCTCACCAGGGTGGCGGCGTTGGTGTAGGCGAGAACGTACTCGCGGAAGTCCTTCTCCTCCGTGAGGACGTGGTTGATGATCGCGCCGAGGAACGCGATGTCGCTGCCGGCCCGGATCGGGACGTGGAGGTCGGCGAGGGCGCTGGTGCGGGTGAAACGCGGGTCGACGTGGATGATCCGGGCGCCGCGCTTCTTGGCCTCCATCACCCACTGGAAGCCGACGGGGTGCGCCTCGGCGAAGTTGGAGCCCTGGATGACGATGCAGTCGGCGTGCTGGAGGTCCTGCATGAAGGTGGTGGCGCCGCCCCGCCCGAAGGAGGTGCCGAGCCCGGCGACCGTGGAGCTGTGGCAGACCCGGGCCTGGTTCTCCACCTGGACCACGCCGAGACCGGTCAGCAGCTTCTTGATCAGATAGTTCTCCTCGTTGTCGAGGGTCGCGCCGCCCAGGCTGGCGATACCGAGGGTGCGGACGGTGCGCAGCCCTCCGGACTCCCACTCCCAGGTCCGGCGCCGCGTCTCGATCACCCGGTCGGCCACCATGTCCATGGCGGTCTCCAGGTCGAGTGGCTCCCAGTCGGTGGCGTACGGCCGCCGGTACAGCACCTGGTGGCGGCGGGCCGGGCCGGTGGTGAGCTGGAGCGTGGCGGAGCCCTTGGGGCACAGGCGGCCCCGGCTGATGGGCGAGTCGGGGTCGCCCTCGATCTGCACGACCTTGTCGTCCTTGACGTAGACCTGCTGGCCGCAGCCCACCGCGCAGTAGGGGCACACGGAACTCACCACCCGGTCGGCGGTGTCCGTGCGCGGCCTGAGCTGCTCGGTGCGTGCCGACATGGCGGCCCGGCCGCGGCCCAGCGGGTCGGATCCGGTCAGCTGGCGGAAGGCGGGCCAGTCGCTGACCCATGTGCGCACACCCATGGCGTGTCCTCTCGGCGGCTGGAATCTCCGATGTCGGCGGTGGGCGCCGCTTTCAGACTGGCCCACCGGGGCGGGGACGGCACGCGGAGCGTCAGCCGGACGGTTCGTCGGGCACGGGGTGCTCGGGCCGGGGGCTTCCGGAGCGGGGGGAGCCGCGCCGACCCGTTCCGGCTTCGTCCGTGTCGGGGATCTCCGGGTCGGGCCGTGCGTCCTCGGCCGGCCGAGTCGAGTCGCCGTCCGGCTCCCAGGGGTCCCCGTCGGCGCCCGCCTGCTGGTCGGGCATGTCCCTCGGCACGGGCTTGGTCTCGCGCCCTCCGCCGTCCCCGTGACTCCCCGGACGGTGACCGCTCACGGTGCTCTCCCCTTCTCGACCGGACCCTGGTCCGGCCCCGGGTACCCCGCACGAGGCATCGCCACGCAGGGCCGTCAGGTCTTTTCGTCTGGATCACCGCCGACTGCTGCTCGAGTCTTTTCGTCTGGATCACCGCCGGACTGCTGCTCGAGAGGCCCGGCATGGAGTGGTGCTCTGCCACCCAGTACCGCAGGAACCCACGGGAGTCGGCCAGTTGGGCCGGCCGCCGGGAGGCTCTCAGCGCCTCCCGGGCCGTGTTGCGCTCACCCACGGCCACCGGATCCGGTACGGACGACAGTGCGGGCGCGGTTCCTCGGGTACTGCCCCGGACGGGATCGCTGAACCGCTCGGTCATGTCGGCGGCAGCGGGGTGCCGACCGGCCCTTCCGCGCCGCGGACTCGGGTGGCTGGATTTCAGACGGCCTGACGGATGTCCTCCACCTCGCCCCCCAGCCCCCTGTCTCCGCTGGTAGGAAGCGAAAGAGGGCGCCTTCCCGGAGCGGCCTACGGCTTTCTCGGAGAGTCCCGTGCAGGGGAAGGAGCTGGCCGAAAGGCCATCGCGTTCCACCCGGGTGTTGGGGGCTCCTGTCGGCTGGCGACAGGAGCCCCGCTCCTGCCGGTTCCTGGGAGTTCGCGGGGAATCACCTGTGCGCTGAGTGAACATTCATGTACGCAAGGTAAACAAGCGCAGGGTGGCTGAGAAACTTTTTCGAATTACCCACGAAACCTCCTCACCTCATCGGAGGATGTGTGCGGCACGGGCCGGGGGCTGCTCGCGGCCAAGGCTTTTCCATTCGCCTCGGCGTAGGTGCGCAACAAGGGTTCTTCGCTGTCCTGGTCCGGTTTTTCTTCATGCGGCCATTCGTGCCGCAGCCCATGGGGGGCACATCATGCAGGGTCTTTCGCGCGGAGCCGCGGTCTGCGCGGCGTCGCTGTTGCTCACGTTCCTGGCGCCGGTGGCCGGGGCTAGAGCCGACGACACGGAACCGAGAATCGACCTCAGAGTGCTGGTGGTCGATGACGGTGGCGAGGCCACGGCGGCCGTCGCCTCGGAGCTCGACGGAGCGGGAACGCCGTACACCGAAGTGGATTTGAGTGACGCGGGTAGACCGCAGATCGACGCGGCGTTCCTCAGCGACACCGTCGACGGGCGGCCGAGGGCGAAGTACCAGGCCGTGGTGCTGCCGAACGACAACCCCTTCGGGGCGGGCTCGGCGGAGATGGCGGCGCTGACCTCGTACGAGCAGACGTACGGGATCCGCCAGGTCGACGCCTACACCTACGCCCAGCCGGCCGTCGGGCTGAACTGGGCGGAGAACCCCGGGTACATGGGGTCGCTGGACGGTGTGACGGCGCAGGTGACCGCTGCCGGTCTCGCGGGACCCTTCGGGTATCTCGACGGCCCGGTCCCGTTCGAGGACAACGCGGCCGATGTGTCCGAGAGTTACGGCTACCTGTCCGTGCCGCTCGCCCAGCAGGCGGAGGGGGCCACGTTCACGAGTTACGTGGAGGCGCCCATTCCCGGCACCGCGGTGAACGGATCGCTCATCGGGGAGTACGCGCACGACGGCCGCCGGGAACTGGTGGTGACGTTCGTCTACAACCAGGCACAGCAGCAGTACCGACTGCTCGCCCGCGGAATCGTGGAGTGGATGACGCAGGGCGTCCATCTCGGCGCCGACCGGAACTACTTCGCGGTGCACGTGGACGACGTCTTCGGCGCGGACGACCGGTGGGACACCGTGCTGAACTGCACCCCCGGAGACGTGGACTGCCCCGAGGGTCAGGGCACGACGGACCCGATCCGGATGACGGTCGCGGACGCGCAGTACGCGAAGCAGTGGTCCCAGGAGCACGGTCTGACGCTCGACTTCATGTTCAACGGCGCGGGCAGCGAGACCTACAAGGAGGAGAACGGCGGGGCGGACGCGCTGACCGATCAACTGGTCGCGGACAAGGACGCCTTCCGGTGGGTGAACCACACCTACGACCACCCGTTCCTGGGCTGTGTGCAGAACGTGACCGTGGTGCCGTGGGTGTGTTCCACCGACGCGGCCGGGAACGTGCAGTGGGTCAGCCAGGCGGACATCACCGCGCAGATCGTGGACAACCGGAACTGGGCCACGGCCAAGGGACTTGCCCTCGACAACACGGAACTGGTCACGGGTGAGCACTCCGGCATGAAGGTGCTTCCGCAGCAGCCCGACGACAACCCGAACCTGGCGCCCGCGCTCGCCGCGACCGGGGTGACCGCGCTGGGCAGCGACAACTCGCGTGACCCGCAGCAGCGGCAGGTCGGCGCGGCGCTGACGGTGCCGCGCTTCCCGGTGAACATCTTCTACAACGCGGGCAAGCAGGCGGAGCAGGTCGACGAGTACAACTGGATCTACACCAGCGCGGCCGACGGCGGCAGCGGCATCTGCGACAACTCCACGACGACCACCTGCCTGGACGCCCCGCTGGACACCGCGACCGGTTACACCTCGTACCTCGTACCGACCGAGAGCCGGATCGCGCTCGGCCACGCGCTGTCGAACAACCCGCGCCCGCACTACATCCACCAGTCGAACCTGGCCGAGGAGCGGATCGCCTACCCGGTCCTGGAGAAGGTCCTGAGCGACTACGCGGGCCTCTTCGCCGACAACACCCCGCTGGTCAACCAGGGGATGAGCGAGACCGGCGCCGAACTCGCGAACAGGGCCGCCTGGGACGCCGCCGTCGACGGCGGACAGGTCACCGCCTACCGGATCGGGAACACCGTCACCATCGACGCGCCCAGCGGGGTGCAGGCCCCGGTGACCCTGCCCGCCGGTACGAACGGCTTCGGCAGCCCGTACGCCGGAGCGAGGTCGGGATGGACTGCCGACGGCTCGCTGGAGCCGGCGGCAGCGGCGACGGCCGGTTAGCCGCGCGCCCCGGCGGCATCGGCCGCCGGGGCCCGACCGCGCTCCTGACCACGGCCGCGGCCTGAACCAACCGTTCCTTGGGGGGAATGAGACGCATGTCCACGCGAGAGATCCTGCACGCCGTGCCACCATCGGGCACGGACGACCGGGCGGTGGTGACACTGCTCACCGAGGGAACGTATCCGCACCAGCACGGCGGGGTGAGCGTGTGGTGCGACCAGTTGGTGCAGGGGATGCCCGAGGTCGACTTCCAGGTCGTCGCGATCACCGGGACCGGCCAGGAGCCGCTCGCCTGGGAACTGCCCCCGAACGTCGGCTCAGTGGCCTCCGTCCCGCTCTGGGGACCCGCTCCGAACGGACGCGCGCCCCGGGGCAGGCGGCTGCGCCGCTTCCTCGGTACGTACGAGCGGTTCCTGCTCTCGCTCCTCGAGCCCGGCTCGCCGACCGCCGGAGCTGACTTCGCCGACGGCCTGTACGCCCTCGCGGCCCGGGCCCGCAAAGGGGAGCTGTCGGCGGCCATGCGCACCGAGGAGGCGCTGCGCACCCTGACCGCGGTATGGAACCGGCCGCACATACCCGTGGCGGCGGCCCGGCCGACCCTGCACGACGCGCTGACCGCCACCGAACTCCTCGAGCACGCGCTGCGGCCGCTCGCGGTCACGCCCTCGCAGGGCGGGGTCGCGCACGCCGTCAGCGGAGGTCTTGCCGCACTTCCCGGGCTGATGGCCCATCAACTGCACGGAACGCCACTGCTGTTGACCGAGCACGGCGTCTACCTCCGTGAGCGCTACCTCGGCTACCGCACGGGCGGTTACCGCTGGCCGGTGAAGTCGCTGCTCCTCGGCTTCTTCCGGCAGCTGGCCCGGGAGACCTACGCCCGCGCCGCGCTCGTCACCCCGGGCAACCGCTACAACCGGCGCTGGGAGGAGCACGGCGGCACGGCGCCCGACCGGATACGCACCGTCTACAACGGAGTCGACCCCGGCGCCTTCCCGCCCGCCGGTCCTGAACCCGAAGTGCCCACCCTCACCTGGGCGGGACGCGTCGACCCGATCAAGGACCTGGAGACACTGATCCGCGCCTTCGTCCTCGTACGCGAGGAGTTGCCGCAGGCGCGGCTGCGGCTGTTCGGCGGCACACCGCGCGGCGGAGAGGCCTACCGGGAGCGCTGCGAGGCCCTCGCCGCGGAGTTGGGGGCCGGCGACGCGGTGGTCTTCGAGGGCCGGGTGGAGGACATCCGCGACGCGTACGCGGCGGGCAACGTGGTGATGCTGTCCAGCATCAGCGAGGGCTTTCCCTTCACCCTCATCGAGGCCATGTCCTGCGGGCGGGCCACCGTCTCCACCGACGTGGGCGGAGTGCACGAGGCGGTCGGCGACACCGGCCTCGTCGTACCGCCCCGCGAGCCGCAGGCGATGGCGCGCGCGGCACTGGAACTCCTGCGCGACCCGGCACGCCGCGCCCGGATGGGCGAGGCCGCACGACTGAGGGTGATCGAGCAGTTCACCCTCCGCCAGACCATCGACACCTTCCGCGGAATCTACGGCGAACTCGCCACGCGCGCCGCCACCGGCCGCGAGCGGTACGCCGAGGAGTACGCCCAGGAGTTCGCCCCGGCGTCCGTCGGCGGGCGCGAGCCGCAGCCGGAGTTCGCCGGGCACGGCGTACGGCAGCAGGAGTTCGCGGGACACGGCGCAGGGCAGGCGGGTGAGGTGGGGTGAGCGGGCGGACGACCGACACTTTCCGCGGGATCCCCGGCCGGCTCGACGCGGGGTTCGCCGCCGGGCACGAGCGGGGCGTCGTGGTGCGGGTTGTTGGGCGTGGGCGGGGCGTCGTGGTGCGGGTTGTTGGGCGTGGGCGGGACGCCGTGGTGCGGGCTGCTGGGAATGAGCGGGGCGCTGTGGTGCGGGCCGCTGGGTGCCGGCGGGGCGCCGTGGTGTCGGCTGTTGGGCACGGGCGGGAAGCCGTGGTGTCGGCCGCCGGGTGGCTGTGGTGCCAGGAGGCCCCTGTGGCCGGCGTATGGCGGGCGGGTGAGGTGGGGTGAGCGGGCCGCTGCGTCTGCTGCCGGGGGACGGTGGCACCGATCAGGAACATGCCGAGCGGCGGCGGTTCCCGGCGGGATGGCCGGGCAACACGACGGCCGGTCAAGGCGGTTCGGGCCGTAGGCCGGGCCGGACCGGTCCGGCCCGGTCCCGTGACGGCGACGCGCTGCCTGAGCTCGGGCCGCGCCCGGTCCGTCGGCGTCGGCCGTCCTGGGCCGAGGACCCTTTCGACGAACTCGCCGAACGGCTTGCGGACGTATGCGGTGCGGCCGTCCACCCGGACGAGATCGCCGCCGTACTGGAGTCGGACGGGCTGACACAGGAACAGATCACCGGCCGCTACGGACGGCGGGACCTGTTCGAGGTCGCCGAGGAACTGTACGAGCGGGTACCGCGCCGCTTCCCCGACCCGGAACCGCCGCCCGACCCCTGGCGCACCAGCCCCTGGCGGTGCGTACTGCGCGGGGCGGTCTTCGGACTCCCGGGCCTGGCCTACGTGTTGGGCGCCGGGCTCCTTGCGAGCGGTACCGGCGCGATCGCCGGGCTGGCCGCCTCGGCGCTGGTCGCCTGGGCGTGGAACCAGGGCCTGGCCCACCGCGCCTACGTACGGCTCGCGGCGGGCGGCCGCCGCGCCGCCGCGCGCACTCTGCGCACCGGGGCCCCGGTCGGGGCGCTGGGCGCGGTGTCAGCCGGGCTGCTGCTGTCTGGGCAGGGCACCATGGCCGCGTTCGCCGCCGGTCAGGCGCTCTATCTCGCGGCGGGCACGGTGCTCCTGGTGCTGGGCCGCGAACGGGATCTGCTGCTCGCGCTCACCCCGACGGTCGCCGGAGCGGCCTCCCTGCTCCTCTGGCACCCCGGCCCACTGACCGTCACCGCGCTGCTCCTTGTCACCGTCGCGGCGGCGGTGCTGCTGGCGGCCCGCGAGATCGTACGGTCGCTGCGCACGGACGGTGCGACAGCTCCCGGCACCGGGCCACCGCTCGCCGCCTCCCTTCCGTACGGGCTGTTCGGCCTCGCGGCGGGGTCGCTGACGCTGATGGCCGCGTCCGCCGACGGGGCCGCCGTGGTCGTGCTCACCCTGAGCATGGGCGTCGCCGAGTGGCTGCTCTACCGCTACCGGAGCCTGGGCCTCGCCGCACTGCGGCACAGCACCACACCCAGGGGCTTCCAACTCCGGGCCGGGCGGGCGCTGTTGCTGTGTCTCGCCGGATACCTGGCGCTGCTGGCCACGCCCGCCCTGATCCGCGGGGACTCGCCCGGACCGCTGCTGGCGCTGGGAGCCGTCCTGTGGACCGCCCTGCTGCTGCAGGCCTTCGGCACGGCCTGGCCACCCGCCGTCGTCTGTCTGGCCGCCGCCGCGGGCGCGGCCCTGGGCCCCGCCGGCGTCCGCCCACTCGTCTGCGGCTGCGCCGCCGCCGCGCTGGTGATCGTCTCGTACGCCCTGCTCGGCCGGGCCACGGCCCACCGCTGACACATCTCCATCATCCGCATCACCCCTGACACCTGAGGAGACAGACCCGTGACCGAACCCGGACCCGTAACCGGACCCGTCGCCGTCACCGGAGCGGAGGGCTTCATCGGCTCGCACCTGGTGGAGGCGCTCGTCGCCGCCGGGCACCGGGTGCGCGCGATGGCCCAGTACAACTCCTTCTCCTCCTACGGCTGGCTGGAGACGCTGCCCGAGGACGTGATGGACAGCGTCGAGGTCGTCCTCGGCGACGTACGCGACCCCGGCTCGGTGGACCGGCTGCTCGCCGGCACGCAGGCCGTCTACCACCTGGCCGCGCTGATCGCGATCCCGTACTCCTACCAGGCCCCGCACAGCTACGTGGACACCAACGTCACCGGCACCCTCAACGTCCTGGAGACGGTCCGCCGGCTCGACATCCCGCGCCTCGTGCACACCTCCACCAGTGAGACGTACGGCACGGCCCAGACGGTGCCGATCACCGAGGACCACCCCATCAACACCCAGTCCCCGTACGCCGCTTCGAAGGCGGGCGGCGACCGGCTGGCCGACAGCTACCACGCGAGCTTCGGCACCCAGGTGGTCACCCTGCGGCCGTTCAACACCTTCGGGCCGCGCCAGTCCATGCGCGCGGTGATCCCGACCGTCATCGGGCAGGTCGCCGCCGGGGAACGGACCATCACCCTCGGCGATCTGCGGCCCACCCGCGACTTCACCTTCGCCAAGGACACCGCCCGGGCCTTCCTCGCGGTGGGCACCGCGCCCGCCGACGCCGTCGTCGGCCGCACCTTCAACGCCGGTACCGGCGGCGAGATCTCGGTCGGCGACCTCGTCACCCTGATCGGCAAGCTGATGGCCGCCGACCTGGAGGTCCGCGAGGACCCGCAGCGCATCCGCCCGGCCGGGTCGGAGGTGATGCGGCTGGTCTGCGACGCGTCACGACTGCGCGCCGCCACCGGCTGGGCGCCCGCCCACAGCCTCGAAGAGGGCCTTGAGGCAACCATCGACTTCTTCCGCGACCCGGCGAACCTCGCCCGCTACAAGACGTCCGTCTACAACATCTGACGGCTCCCTGACCTGTCCCTGGCTCCACGACCTACCGAGTCCCTGAACCCAGGAAATCGGCGACACCGAATCGGCGACACCTGACGACAGTCGGAAGGAAACCCCCACGATGCATGCAGTCATCCTGGCCGGAGGCAAAGGCGTGCGGTTGCGGCCCTACACGACCGCCCTGCCCAAGCCACTCGTCCCCATCGGCGACCAGCACGCGATCCTGGAGATCGTGATGCGGCAGCTCGCCGGCGCCGGCTTCACCACCTGCACCATCGCCATCGGGCACCTCGGCCACATCATCCGGGCCTACGTCGGCAACGGCTCCCAGTGGGGCCTGCGTGTCGGCTACGCCACCGAGGACAGCCCGCTGGGCACCATGGGTCCCCTGCTGACCATGCTCGACCGGCTGCCCGAGCACTTCCTCGTCATGAACGGCGACATACTCACCGACCTCGACTTCAGCGCCGTACTGCGCAGTCACGAGAAATCCGACTCGCCGCTCACCATCGCCACCTACGCGCGTACGGTCGCCATCGACTTCGGCGTACTCACCACCGAAGGCGGCAAGGTCGTCGGCTTCGCCGAGAAGCCGAGCATGGACTACCGGGTTTCCATGGGCGTCTACGGACTCTCCCGCGCCACCCTCAACGGCTACACCCCCGGCCTGCCGCTCGGCTTCGACGAACTGGTCCTGGACCTGCTCAAGGCCGAAACCCCGCCTGCCGCCTACGAGTTCGACGGCTACTGGCTCGACATAGGGCGCCCGGACGACTACGACCGGGCCAACGCGGAGTTCACCACGCGCCGCCCCGACCTGCTCAAGGGAGCGTGAGCCGGCATTATGCGCATCCTCGTCCTGGGCTCCACCGGATTCCTGGGCGGCCATGTCGCCGGGCAACTGCGCACCCGCCCGGGTGTGCGGGTGCTCGGCGGCGGCCGCACGATGGACCCCGGCCTGCCCGTGAACCTCCCCGTCGACCTTGCCGCCATCTCCGTCGCCGGACTCACCCGGTCCCTGCGGGCCCTCGCCCCCGACGCGGTCGTCAACTGCGCGGGCGCCGTCAGCGGCGACCCCGTACGCATGGCCGAGACCAACGCCCGCGGACCCGCCGTACTGTGCGAGGCGCTGCGCGAGGCGGCCCCCGGCGCCCGCCTTGTCCACCTCGGGTCGGCCGCGGAGTACGGGCCGACGCCCGCCGGGCAGACCCTCACCGAGAGCTCGCCGGCCAGCCCGCAGGGCACCTACGGGGCGACCAAACTGGCCGGTTCGTACGCGGTGACCGAAGCCGGCCGGACCGGCCTGGACAGCGTCGTCCTGCGGGTGTTCAACCCGATCGGCCCCGGCGCCCCCGCCACCAGCCTGCCCGGGCGGCTCGCCGACGAACTGCGGCGCGCACTGCCCGACGGCACGGTCACCGTCGGCGACCTCTCGGCCTACCGCGACTTCGTCGACGTACGGGACGTGGCACGGGCCGCCGTGCTCGCGGTGACCACCCCCGGCCCCCTGCCTGCCGTACTCAACATCGGCAGCGGCACGGCCACCCGCGCCAGGGACCTCGCGGAAGAACTGGCGCGGACCGCCGGATACCGGGGACCGATCGAGGAACGCGGCGCCGGGTCGCAGCGCTCCTCGGCCGTGTCCTGGCAGCGGGCCGACGTGAGCGCCGCCGCGGACGCGCTCGGCTGGCGGCCCGAACTGACCCTGGCCGACTCGCTCGCCGGCCTGTGGGCCGAGCACACCGGGGTCCCGGCGTGACCGACGCGGCGACGGACCCCGCCCGCGGCCGACTGCTCGTCCCGCTCTACGTCCACCCGGCCGTGGACCCGGCCGCCTGGCGCGCCCTGATCCGCGCCGGACCACAGCTGTACGGCGTCGTCCTCAACATCGCCGACGGACCCGGCGACACACCCGATCCGGCCTTCGTCACGGCCGCCGCCCAACTGCGGGAGGCGGGCGTGCGGGTGCTCGGATACGTGGACACGGCCTACGGCGCGCGGTCGGTCCGCGCGGTCGTCGGCGACCTGCGCAGACACCGCCGCTGGTACGACACCGACGGCGCCTTCCTGGACCGCACGGCCTCCGGCGCCGAGGCCCTGCGCCACTACCGCCGGCTGACGCGGGCGGCCCGTCTCTGCGGGGCCGGCACCGTCGTCCTCAACCCGGGCGTCCATCCGGCGCCGGGCTACGCCGAGTTCGCCGACCTGCTGGTCACCTTCGAGGGCACCTGGAAGACGTACCGCCACACCGACTTCACCGTGCCCGCCTGGACCGGCACGCATCCGCCCGACCGGTTCTGCCACCTGGTGCACAGCGTCCCGGACGGGCTCTGCCCTCTCGCGGCGCGCACCGCCCGGATGCGCGGAGCGGCCGTGCACTGCGCCGTCCCCGGCAGCGGCGCGAACCCCTGGAGCGGCCTGCCGCCGACCCTGGAGAGGGAGGCGTCTTGAGGCACGCCGCACGGCCGGGGCCCGCAACCGCCGTCACCCTCATGCTGCTTGCCCTGCTCCTTGCGGGCTGCTCCACCAACACTCCTGACGCGCCGCGCCGTTGGCAGCCGCGTCCCGGCACCGCCTGGCAGTGGCAGCTCAGCGGCCGGATCGACACCTCCGTGGAGGTCCCGGTGTACGACATCGACGGCTTCGAGAACAGTGCCGCGGTGGTCAAGTCCCTGCACGCGGACGGGCGCAAGGTGATCTGCTACATCAACGCCGGTTCCTGGGAGGACTACCGCCCCGACCAGAAGGACTTCCCCGCCGCCGTCCTCGGTAAAGGCAACGGCTGGGAGGGCGAACGGTGGCTCGACATCCGCCAACTCGACGTGCTGCGCCCCATCATGGCCAAGCGCATGGACATGTGCCGCTCGAAGGGGTTCGACGCCGTCGAGCCCGACCTCCTCGACGGCTACACCAACAAGACCGGCTTCCCGCTCACCGCCGCTCACCAGCTCGCGTACAACCGCATGATCGCGGATCTGGCACACGACCGGGGCCTGGCCGTCGGACTGAAGAACGACCTGGAGCAGATCCCCCAGCTGGTCGGGGACTTCGACTTCGCGGTGAACGAACAGTGCGCGGAATTCAGCGAATGCGCGTCACTGACACCGTTCGTCAAGGCACGCAAGGCGGTCTTCCACGTGGAGTACGACGTGCCCACCGGGAAGTTCTGTCCCACCGCCGACCGGCTGGGCCTCGACTCGATGCTGAAGCGGCTCTCGCTGGACGCGTGGCGTCGGCCGTGCTGAGCCGGACACGACCTCATACGGGCAGCACGAGGGGCGGCCGTCGGGGATCAGCCGGCCGCCCCTGCATGGATCACCTCACCTGGCCACCATCTCCGGCTCTTCCTGGCCCAGGGCGGCCGGTGTGTTCCGGCGCCCGCCGAGCGTGAGGCCCGGCAGGGCCACCAGGAAGGCCACGGCGGCGAGGGCGGCGCCGCCGAGGAGACCGACCCGGGCGGCGGCGGCGAAGTCGCCGTGACTGGCGGTCATCTCACTGAAGTACAACGAGGTCGCCAGCGCCGTGCCGAGCGAGGTGCCGATCTTCATGCCGGTCTGGTAGATCCCGGCCGCGGTGCTGCCCTCCTTGCGCGGTACGCGGTGCAGGGCGAGCGTCTGGTTGGCGGCGATGACGAGGCCGGCGCCGCAGCCGGCCACCAGCAGCGGCCCGGCGAGCAGCAATGCCATGGGAGCGCCCGAGGAGGTGTCGACGACCAGGGCCGTGCCGGCCAGTCCGAGGGCGGTCACGGCGGTGCCGACGATCACCAGCGGAGGGCCGACGCGGTGCACGATACGGCCGCTGATGACGCCGCAGACCGCCGAACCGACGGTGAACGCGACGATGGACAGCGCCGCGTGCAGTGCCGTGTAGCCGAGGCCTTGCTGGAGGAACTGGGTGAGCACCAGGAAGATGCCCGTGAACCCGCCGTACAGGGAGGCCGCGATGAGCGTGCCCACCCAGTAGTGGCGCTCACGGAACAGGTTCAGGTCGACCAGTGGCTGCCGGCCCTGTCGTGCGACGGAGCGTTCGTGCAGGACGAAGACGGCCAGGAGTGCGAGGCCGGTCCACGTCAGCCACCACCGGCGGTCGACCCAGTCCCCGCTCTGCAGCAGCGGCAGCATCACGGCCGTGACGGCGAGGCCGAGCAGCAGGACACCGACCAGGTCGAGGGTGCGGCGCGCCTCGACGCGCCGGCCCTCAGGCAGCAGGCGCACGGCGAGGAAGAGGACGACGACGTCCACCGGGATGAACGCCAGGAAGACCCAGCGCCAGCCCTCGCCCGTGCCGAAGACGTGCAGGATGATGCCGCCGAAGAGCGGGCCGATCGCCGTCGACAGGCTCACCGTCGCGCCGTAGTAGCCGAAGGCCCGGCCCCGTTCGCGCGCCGGGTACATCTGGTGCAGCATGCCGACGACCTGGGGGGCGATCAGGCCGGCCGCGACTCCTCTGGCGAGCCGTGCCGCGTCCAGGAAGGTGGCGTCGGGTGCGACTCCGCACAGCACGCCGGTGATGATGAACAGCACCATGCCGATGACGAAGATCTTCCGGCGGCCGAACTCGTCCCCGAGCCGGCCGGCCGGCACCAGCATCAGGCCGAAGGTCAGGGTGTATCCGGCTAGCGACCAGGTGACGTCGGCGGGCGTCAGGTGCAGGTGCTCCTCCATCGAGGGCAGCGCGACGGTCACGATGCTCACGTCGAGGAGGGTGAGGAACGCGGCGGCTATGCAGATGAGCAGGGCCTGCGTGCGTCGCTTCGAGGTCAGGTAGGGGGGTGTGGGTACAGCGGTTGTTTCGAGGTCTTCAGGCGTCTTTGCCATGGCGTACCTCAGGTTCCCATCGGCTGTCTGTAGCGGCCTTTCGATGCCGTGGGGGGCGCGGCGGCGCCCCGCCGGGAATGTGGCTCCGCGTGGGAGTACATCCGTCTCCGGTGGTGATGCCGTGGCCCGCTCCGTCCCGGGAGCGGGCCACGGCCGTCTGGATCCGGGTCAGCCCACGTCGGCCACCAGACCGACCTGTTCCACTCCGAAGACGGCGACGATCTCGTCGTTCTCGGGCCGCTCTCCGCTGACGCCCACCGAACCGAGCAGCTCGCCGTCCTTGTCGCGGACGAGCACACCGCCCCGGGAGGAGGCGACGCGGCCCTCGGAGATGGCGGCCAGGGCGGCGAAGAAGGCGGGGTCACGGGTGGCGTGCCGGGCCCCGGCCGCGCCGCCCGAGCCGGTGCCGAGGCAGCCCCATGCCTTGGCGTGCGCGATCTGCGGACGCAGGATTCCCGCGCCGTCCTCCCGCTTGACGACCTGGGGGTGGCCGCCCGGGTCGAGCACGGTGATCGTCAAAGGTCGCAGTCCCAGCTCGCGCGCGTGGCTCAGCGCGGCGTCGACGATCTCGGATGCCTGGTTCAGGCTCAGACCGGTCATGTCTGTGGCTCCTCTGCTTTCTTGCTGTTCTGGGTGTTATGCGTTTTCTGGAGTGTGGTCAATGGGTCGGGTGAGGGCAGGGGGTCTCCTTTTGCGGCGGAGTTGATGCTTCCGCCGACCGGTGCGGGGAGCGGGGATCGTGCTCGCCGCGTCGGCGTCGCTGACCCGCGTGGCCGCGTAGAGGCCCAGCAGGTTGATCGCGGCGGCGGTGAGGAAGGCCGCCCGGTAGCCGGACATGTCCGGCGCGCCCCCGGCGCCGGCAGAGCCGCCCGTGGCCGACACGAGGACGGTGGTGGCCACCGCGACGCCGGTGGCGCCGCCGAGCCTGCGGCCTACGTTGAACAGGGTCGAGGCCCGGCCGGAGGAGGACGAGGTGACCGTGGCGAAGGACGCGGACTGGGTGGCCACGAACACCTGCCCGACGGCGAGCCCCATGAAGAAGAGCAGCAGCCGGACCCACCACAGGCCGGTGTCCTCGTGCCACAGGCTCATCAGCGCGATGGCCGTGCTCGTCCCCGCCGTGCCGAGCATCAGGTGTCTACGGGGGCCGAGCCTGCGGTAGAGGAACCGGCTGGCGAGCTGCGAGCCGATGACCACGCCCATGGCCTCGGCGAAGATGGTCAGTCCCGCGGCCAGTGGGGTCATTCCCCGCTCGTCCTGGAGGTAGAGCGTGAGGGTGAAAAGGGTGCCGAGGAAGGCCACCGACTCCACCGTCATGACCGCGGTGCCGGAGGCGAACAGACGGTTCGCCAGCAGCCGTACGTCCATCATCGGGAACTCCTTGCGGAGCTCGACGACGATCATCGAGACGACCAGGACGGCACCGCAGGCCAGACAGGCGGTGAGGGGAGCCGTGGTCCAGCCCTGCGCGGGTCCCTCCGAGACGCCGTACATCAGCAGGCCGAGGCCGGTTCCCGCGAGGAGGAACCCGGTGAGGTCGAAGCGTTCGGCGGGCCGCGCGGGCTCGTTGCGCAGATACAGCAGGCCGAACACGGTCGCGAAGACGCCGACCGGCACATTGACGTAGAAGATCGCCCGCCAGGAGACCGAGGTGACCAGCAGGCCGCCGACCACCGGGCCGAGGGTGGGTGCGAGGCCGTTGGCGATGCTCAGGATCGCCGAGGCCCGCACCCGTTCCCCGGGGGCGAAGGCGCGCAGCAGCATCGCCATGCCGACCGAGGCGAGCATGCCGCCGCCCGCGCCCTGCAGGATCCGGAACGCGACCAGTTCGCCGAGGCTCGTCGCCATGCCGCAGAGGGCCGAGCCGAGCGTGAAGACGGCGACGGCGGTCAGCAGGGTGCGCTTGCCGCCGAAGCGGTCGCCGAGCCAGCCGGAGGCCGGGACGAAGACGGCCAGGCTCACCAGGTAGGAGATCGACACCGTGTCGACGCCGGTGGACGGCACCGAGAAGGCGCGGCCGATCGACGGCAGCGCGACGTTGACGATGGTCATGTCCAGCGTGCTCAGGAAGAGCCCGGCCACGTAGACGACGCCTACGGCCACCTTCTGGCTGATGACGATCCGTGGGCCGCGCGGCCCGTCCGGCTCGCCACCGGTGGACTGCGCGACCGGGTCCCCGCTCACCCGACCGGGTCGCCGAGCCGGAGCGCGGAGAGCGCGGTGGTCAGCCGGAGCAGCTCGTCCAGCATGCTCGACGCGTCCGCGTCCAGCCCGGCGGAGGACTCGAACGTCCCGCCGGGGGTCACCGCCGTCCGGATGGACGGGATGTGCACGGAGTGCGAGAGCGGCACCATCTTCAGCGCGGACACGACCGGGATCAGCGCGGTGACGGCTCTGGCGCCGGCGGAGACACCGCCGTAGGCGACGAAGGCGGCCGGTTTGCCGGCCCATTCCTTCGCCAGGAAATCCAGGGCGTTCTTGGTCGCCGCGTTGTAGCTGTGGTTGTACTCGGGGACGACGAACACAAAGGCGTCGGCGGCGCGCACGGTCTCGCTCCAGCGCCGGGTGTGGTCGTGGTCGTACTGGCCGCGCTGTGGGGGACGCGGCTCGTCGAGGAGCGGCAGCCCGACCTCGGCGAGGTCGACGAACTCGATGCCGAAGCCCTCGTGCCGTACCGCGAGGTTGTGGAACCAGGTGCCGACGGCGTGGCCGCGCCGGCCCGGGCGGGTGCTGCCGACGATGATCTGCAGGTGGGGTGCGGACATGAGTGACCTCCGGTTGCGCAGCGGCTCTGTGGGCGTGGGCTCTCTGGGCTCAGTGGTTCAGTGGCTCAGTCGTCGAGGACGACTTTGTTCTCGATGACTCCGAGTCCTTCGACCTCGCCGCGGACCACGTCGCCCGGCAGCACGTTGCCGTGGCCGAGGGGTGTTCCGGTCGACAGCACGTCGCCGGGGGCCAGGGTGAGCGCCTCGGTGAGCCAGGCCAGTTGCTCGGGGAGGCTGTGGAACATGTCGGCGGTGCTGCCGTCCTGGCGGAGTTCGCCGTTGACCCAGGAGCGGATGCGCAGCCGGTGCGGGTCGGGGATCTCGTCGGCGGTGACGAACCAGGGGCCGGTGATCCCGTACGTGTCGAAGCCCTTGGCACGGTCCATGCGGTTGTTGTCCAGATCGGAGACGTCCCGCGAGCCGGTGTCGCAGAAGGCGACGTAACCGGCCACCGCCCGCAGCGCGTTGTCCGGTGTGAGGAACCGTGAGCGCGGGCCGATGACGGCCGCCAGTTCCATCTCCGGGTCGACCTTCTCGCTGATCGCCGGATACCGGAGCGCGTCGTAGGGGCCCGCGAGGGAACTGGGGGGCTTCAGACAGCCCTGGAGACCTCGCCGGGGCTGCGGCGGTGCGGAAGTGCCGGGCAAACGGGGGTAGTTGGCGAGCATGCACCAGATGGTCTGCGGCCGTCCGACCGCCGGGCCGAGCCGTTCGGGCTTGTCGGACCAGAGGCAGTCCTCGTGCAGCTCGCCCGTGTCGGCGTTGTCGACGGCCCAGTCGAACGCCGCCCGGACGACGGTGAGTTCGGGATCCGCCTGGAGAAGCGCGGGCAGATCACCGGGCACGTCGAGGCGGGAGCGGGCCACCGCGTCGTCCCGGTGGACGCCCAGGCTCTCCAGCCGCCGCACGAACGCGGCCTGGATGTCGATGAGGTGGTGCGGAATCACTTCGGCGAAGCAGAGCCGGTCGCCGAAGGGGGTCCGCCGGGTGGCGATTTTCACTGGGCTCTCCGTGGGTGCGGGTGGGTGGGGCCCTCCGGCTTGCGGGGAGGGTCCCACCGGGGTGGTCCGTCCGGGGTCGAGGTGACTCGGACGGCTGGGCCGGGAGACCGCGGGGTCGGGGGTGATCCGGCGGCGGGACTCGGGGAGGGGGCCGCCCGAGCCCCGCCTGCCCTGGCAGCCGCTCGGGCCGGGTGGCCGTACGCGGCGGGGGCGGCGGGCTTGGCTGCGAGGAGACCGCCCCGTGCGGGGAGCTGTCGGCCGGTGCGCCCGGGGAGCGGGCCGGGGCGGCGTCGGCGTCCGGCCGGCCGCGCCCTGCGGGCGGGGCCGTGCGGCTGCCGACCAGCCGGTTGTACGCGTACGGCGGTGATCAGCCCGTACGCGTGCACGGGCGCGTCCACGCGGCGTACGGCCGGATCGGCGTGCGTATCCGTTTTCCGCCCGTGCAGCTCCTCGCCGACTCGGCCGGCGAGGGCGGGCAGCCGCCTCGCACTGCCCACGTCGGCCGCACGCCGCCGGCTCAGCCCCCGGCGGCGTCCTTCGCGTTCTCGAAGTTGATGCCGCCGTCGGTGACGACGGTGACGAACTTGTCGTCGTCGGGCTCGACCGGCTGCTGGATCGGGGGCAGGCCCACGGTGAACAGGACCAGCTCCTCGGTGGCCGCGTAGCGGACCTTCTCCCCGGGGTCGGCCTCCACCGCACCGAGCTTGCCGACCTCGGTGTCCTCGACCGTGCCTGCGCCGGACAGGACCACCGTCAGGCGACGGGCGTCCTCGCTCTGCGACACCCACTCGGCGCCGGCCTCGATCTTGACGAACTCGATCCAGAACTCGCGCTCGGTGTACGTGCCGATCGGCTTGCGCCTGACACCCGACCAGCCCGCGACCGGCAGCCAGTTGAGGTGGTCCGGGTTGCTGATGACCACGCCGTTGTAGCGCGGCTTGGGGAACTTGTGCTCCCGCCGGGGACGGCGCTCGGCCTGTGCCTCCTTGTTGTCCGGGCCACGGCCGCGGCCCGCGCTCATACCGAGCGCGGAGGCGCCGGCGAACTGCAGCACGAGCTGGATCTGCTTGGGGTCGGTCAGCGGGTCGTCCTGCGGGCCGTAGGTCTGGCCCTCGGGGAAGTAGCCGACCTCGCCCTCGCGCAGGATCCCCTGCTCGCCCAGGTTCATGTCACCCACCAGCGGCAGCCGGATCTGCTCGAAGGTGTGGCAGTGCCGGGGCATACGGAAGTCGGCCTCCTGGCGGCCCAGGATGTAGCGGTAGTTCTCCATGGGCTTGCTCCGGTCACCCATGAGCAGATAGTTGAAAGAGACCGTCCCCCTGGGGTGGTCCATCTTGAACGCGTTCTCGTCGAACGGAGCGATCTTCATCGCGTCCTCCGTAGGTTCAGGTGTATGCCCCTGCGGGGCCGGCGTGTCCGGTGACCCGGTCCAGCCGGCCTTCTCGCGAGGGGCCTGATGACTGTTCGCGACCGGCCGGGCAGTCCTGCCACAGGTCCTGCCACGGGTCCCGCCGCGGCGCACTCGTCCAGATGACATCCGGTTGTCGCTGTATCCACGAAACCTTCTTGGTAGGTTTGTGTCAAGGTAGGTCGTGAGCTTTTCATCGGAACCGAAGCGTCATGGGGCAAGGAGTCTGAGATGGCCGGCATGGATCTGAAGGGAACCGTCACCGTGGTGACCGGTGCTTCCAGCGGGATAGGCGCCGCCGTGGCGCGCGTCCTGGCGGCACGGGGTTCGGCCGTGGCCCTGGTGGCCAGGCGCGAGGATCGGCTCGTCGCGCTGGCCGAGGAGCTGACGGCGGCGGGCGGGCGAGCCCTGCCCGTGGAGGCCGACGTGACCGACGCGGAGCAGGCCCGCGCGGCCGTGGAGCGCGCCGTGGAGGAGTGGGGGCGGCTCGACATCCTCGTCAACAACGCCGGCGTGCCCCAGCGGGGTCCGCTGATGGACTCCTCACCCGCGGAGTTCGACCGGGTGGTGGGGGTGAATCTGCTCGGCAGCCTGTACTGCGCGCACGCCGCCCTGCCGTACCTGGTCGAGGCGGCCGCGAGTGAGCCCCGTCGGGTCGCCGACCTGGTCAATGTCAGCTCGGTGGCGGGGCATGTCGTTCACAAGACCACGAGCGTGTACAACGCGAGCAAGTTCGGGCTCAACGCGTACAGCGAGGCGCTGCGTCAGGAGGTGGCGGGCCGCCGGGTCCGTGTCTCGGTCCTCGAACCCTCCGCGGTGACCACCGACTTGTTCCCGCGCGAGGCGCGGGAGGCGATGGCCTCCCAGATCGGCTCCTACGAACGACTGAGCGCCATGGATGTCGCCGATGCCGTGGAGTACGTCGTGACGCGCCCCGCGCACGCCGCGGTGAGCCAACTGCTCATCCGCCCCAGCGAGTCGGAGCGTTGAGCACCGCTTCAAGGCTTGCAGGCTTGCAGGCCTGTAGTCCCTGTAGTCCCTGCAGTCCGTGTAATCCCTGTAATCCCTGTAATCCTTGAGGCCCTTGAAAGAACCTACCTAGTAGGTTAACTTACTGGTTGGATAGGCCGTCGAAGTCCCTTGGGCACGCCAGTCCGGGGAGCGAGGTCCAGGAACCCCTTTGGGAGAGTCATGTCCGTGCCCCATACCCCCGCGAAGATCTACCGCGGCCGGGTGGCCGACCAGATCGTCGAGGACCTCCGCGAGCAGATCCTCAGTGGTGCCCTGCCGGACGGCTCGCGGCTGCCCTCCGAACGGGAACTGGCGGCGTCGTACGACGTCAGCGCGCCCACCATCCGTGAGGCGATCCGCGTACTCACCGCGATGGGCCTGGTCACCACCCGCAACGGCAGTCGGGCGACGGTCAACGCGCAGGGCGACACCCTGCTCGCCATGTCCATCGCCTCCGTCGTGCAGTTCGAGAAGGTCGGCGCCCGCGAGGTGTTCGGCCTGCTCGGCGCCCTCAACGCGTACGCCGCCGAACTCGCCGCCGAAAAAGCCTCCGACGAGGAGATCGCCGGCCTGCGGGCCGCGGCCGAGACGAGCGCGGCGGCCGAGGGCGTCGAGCAGTCCGCCGCCGCGCTCCAGCAGTTCTTCGTCACCCTCTCCGAGATCTCCCACAACCCGCTGCTGGCCGCGCTGTGCCGGTTCATCACCGAGGTCCAGATCGGCCTCGCGGTCAAGCTGGCCGGCAGCGAGGGCAGGGACTGGGGGCGTATCGCGGGCGCCCTCCAGGCGGAGCGCCTGAGCATCGTGGACGCCATCGCGGGCCGCGATCCCGCCGTCGCCGCGTCCGCGGTCCGCGCGTACCACCAGAGCGCGGTGGAGCGGATCATCTCCGTCCGCAAGGGCGACGAGACCGCTGGATCCGACGTCGGGCTCACCGAGGCCCTCACCGCGTGGCTGCGCGCCAACGTGGGTCTTGGCGGGCAGGTCACGAACCGAAGGAGCACGCTGTCGTGACGTACGTACTGGAGACCGTCACAGCCGGAACGATCACAGCCGGACCAAACAGCGCCGCGGCGAGCGCGGTCGCGATCCGCACCGTCCGCGACGCCGCCTTCGACGTCCTGCGGCTGCACGGGCTGACCACACTGTTCGCCAACCCGGGCTCGACGGAGGTGTCCCTGCTCACCGACCTGCCCGAGGACCTGGAGTTCGTACTGGCCCTGCACGAGGGTTCGGTGGTCGGAGCGGCCACCGGCTGGGCCCTGGCACGCGAGCAGCCCGCGCTGGTCCTGCTGCACACCACGGCCGGCCTCGGCAACGCGGTGGGCGCGCTGGCCACCGCCCGCGTCAACCGGGCACCCCTCGTGGTCCTGGTGGGCCAGCAGGACCGTCGGCACCTCGCCCAGGAGCCCTTCCTCGCAGGGCGGTTGGACGGCCTGGCCGGGGACTACCCGGTCCGGGTGGAGTCACCGGTCCGCGCCCAGGACGTGCCCGGCGCGATCGCGCGGGCCGTGCACGCCGCCCGCGAGGGAAGAGGGCCCGCGCTGGTCCTCGTCCCCATGAACGACTGGGCGGAGCCCGCCGAGGACCTGCCCATTCCCGCGCCCGTCGCACTGCGCCGGGCGGCGTCGGCGGACATCTCGGTCGTCGCCGAGGTCGCCGCACTGCTCGCCGGAGCCACCGCACCGGCCCTCGTGGTCGGAGCGGGCGCGGACAACGAGGGCACGTGGACCGCGCTCACCTCCCTCGCCGAGCGGCTCGACTGCCCGGTGTGGCAGGAGCCCTTCGGGGCACGCGCCGGATTCCCGCAGGACCACCGGCTGTTCGCCGGGCACCTGCCCTCCGACCGGCCCCGGCTGCGCGCCGCGCTCGACCCGTACGACCTGCTGCTCTGCGTGGGCGCGCCGTTCCTGCGCCAATACCCTTACGCACCGGGAGAGTTGACCGGAGCCCGAGTGGTGGTCGTCACCGACGACCCGGCCGAGGCGCACCGTGCTCCCGCCGAACTCGCCGTGGTCGCCGCGCTGCCCGACTTCTGCGACCGGCTCGCCCGCCGCACCCCGCCCCGACCCGCGACGACCGAGCCTGTGCCGCGGGCCCCGCACCCCGAACCCCCCGCCGCCGGGGAGCCGGTGAGCCCCTCCCACGTCCTGGCGGCGCTCGCGCAGCGGCTGCCCGCGGACACGGTGATCGTGGAGGAGACCCCCTCCTCCCGCCCGGACCTGCACGCCCTGCTGCCCGCCCGGCGGCCGCTCGGCTTCCTCAGCGCCGCCATGGGGGGGCTCGGGTTCGCGATGCCCGCCGCGATCGGCGTACGCATGGGACAGCCGCGCCGCCCGGTGGTCGCCGTCATCGGTGACGGATCCTCGCTCTACCAGGTCCAGTCCCTGTGGACCGCCGCGCACTACGGCGTGGGCGCCGTCTTCGTCGTCCTCGCCAACGGCCGCTACGCGGTGATGGACCGGCTCGCGGAGCAGCAGGGGGGCAAGCCGCCGTGGCCGCCCTTCGAGGAGGTCGACGTGGCCGGCCTCGCCGAGTCCTTCGGCTGCCCCGTCCGCAGGATCGACGACTACACGGACCTGTGCGAGACGCTCGACGCGCTCTGCCCCGGGCTGGCCGACCGCACCGAGCCGCTCGTTCTCCAGGTGACCGTGAGCGCGGAGGGCGAGTTCAAGCCCTGATGCCCGGCAGGCCGCGGAGCAGAGCCGCCAGGGACTCCTCCTCGGTCCGCCCCGCCGTGTCGACGGTCAACTGCCCGCCGTCCCACGGCTGGTAGGCGATGCGCGCGATCTGTCCCCAGTCCGGCAGCGGTAGACCGGGGATGTCCGTCACGCGGGTCGCCACACGCTCGCGGTGCTCGGCGGGGTCCGAGCAGACCACCTCCACCTCGACGGCGGTCACGCCGGCCCGGGCGGCCGCCTCGCGCCAGGCGGCCCGGGTGACAGGCAGTGGGTTCACCGACTCGGCGATCACGGAGTGCCCCTGCCTGAGGTGCTCCTCGGCGAGGGCGTACCCGACGACGTAGCCCGCCGGGCCGACCGGGTGGGTGGTCAACCCCGAGCGGACCAGGGCCTGTTCGATGGTGTCGACGCGGACGTGGACCGCACCTGTGCGGTGGGCGAGGAGCCGGGCGAGCGTCGTCTTTCCGGTGGCGGGGAGGCCACCGAGGATGATCAGCACGAGGCTCGGTGTGCCGCACGGGTGCCGCACAGACGGGTCACCTTCGCGAGGTCTGCTGTGTGGGTCACGGGGTTCGGGTCGGGCCGAGTGAGCGCTCCGTGACCTCGGCCAGGTGGGCGGTGAAGACCTCGCGGGCGTCCGGAGCCAGCGTGCGCAGGGCAACCAGGGCCGTGATGACGACGTCGCAGAGTTCGGACCGTACGTCGTCCCAGGTGTGGCTCGTACCCTTGCGAGGGTTCTGGCCGGTCACGCCGATCACCGCCTGCGCGACCTCGCCGACCTCCTCGGAGAGTTTCAGCATGCGCAGGAGCAGCAACTCCCGCCCGGCGACTGCCTGGTTGGTGTCCAGCCAGGTGTGCAGGCGGTCGATCGAGTCCCAGACGACGTCGTCAGCGTCGTCAGCGTCTTCAGCAGCGCGGTCAGTCATGCGAGCAGCTTGCCACCCCCGGGAGCACCCCAGGGACGGCGGCCGGACGCCTCCTCGTCGAGTCCGGACGCCTACTCGTCGAACAGTGTTTCCTGCTCGCCCTCCGCCGCCTTCCGCACCCGCTGGTTCCGCGCGCCCACGACCGCCGCGGTGACCGCCGCCGTCACGCCCAGCGCGGCCGGCACCATCCAGCCGCGGTTCACCGCGTGCCCCAGCACCTGGTCGAGTGAGAGCCTGCCGGGTCCCGTCACGGCGAGACCCGCCGCCGTCAGGCCCAGGCTCGCCGCGTACTCGTAGCCGCCGCCCTGCGCGAAGAACCCGTTCGGCACGTGCACCGCCGCCGCGCCCGCCATTGCGCCGGCCGCCGCCGCCCCGGCCGCGGGGGTCGCGAGGCCCAGCGCGAGCAGTGCGCCGCCGCCCGCTTCGGCGAGCCCCGCCGCCGTGGCACTCGTCCTCCCGGGTGAGTAGCCCATGGACTCCATGGCCATCCCGGTGTTCCGGAGCCCGCCCCCGCCGAACCAGCCGAACAGCTTCTGCGCCCCGTGCGCGGCCAGCACGCCGCCGGTGCCCAGGCGGAGCAGCAGCAGTCCCAGATCACGTCGGTCGAAACAGGTCATGGTGACTCCCGGAACGGGCGGGGTGGAGGGACCTCCACCGTCGCACCGATGACCCCCACCCGGCGCGCCCGTGCCGCCGTTCGGGTGGCGGCCCCCGGACAGCGGTGTGAGTCTGGCTGGCATGACGATTCAGGTAGCCAAACTCAGCGACCCGGCCGTCCGGGCGTTCGTCACCGCTGTGAACGCCCACGACCGCGACGCCTTCCAGGCCGTTCTCGCCCCGGGCGCCACCATGTCCGACGACGGTTCCGACCGTGACCTCGCCGACTGGACCGACCGGGAGATCTTCTCCTCGCGCGGCCACATGGACGTGGACAACGAGTCCAAGGGCGGCCGCTCCCTCATCGCCCGCTACAGCAACGACGCCTGGGGCGAGATGAAGACGAGGTGGAGCTTCACCGTCGACGACGGCGGCAGGATCTCCCGCTTCGAGACGGGTCAGGCGTAACCAACCGTCACAACCCGCGGCCGGGGTTGGACCTCACTACTCGCGGCCGGGGTTCGACCGTCACAACCCGCGGCCGGGGTTCGACCGTCGCAACTCGCGGCCGGGCGCTCGGGCGCCCTGCGTCACAACTCGCTGCCAGGGTCTTGCCCTCGCGTGCACTCCAACTCCTAGCGTCCACACGTATGGAGACCTTCGAGCACCACAGGACACTGGGCCGCAGCGGCATCGAGGTCAGCGCCCTCGGCTTCGGCTGCTGGGCGATCGGCGGCGAGTGGGGGACTCCCGACGGGCAGCCCCTGGGCTGGGGCAAGGTCGACGACGAGGAGTCCGTACGGGCCGTACGCCGCGCCCTCGACCTCGGCGTGACGTTCTTCGACACCGCCGACGCATACGGCACCGGGCACAGCGAGCGGGTTCTCGCGCGCGCGCTCGGCAAGCGCCGCGCCGATGTCGTCGTCGCCACCAAGTGGGGCAACCTGATCGACGAGGAGCGTCGCGTCGCGCTCGGGAGCGACGACTCACCGGCGTACGCCCGACGTGCGCTGACCGCCTCACTGCGCCGCCTGGACACCGACTACATCGACCTCTACCAACTGCACATCTCCGACGCCGACCCTGACCGTGCCGTCGAACTCCGCGACGCCTGCGAGGAGTTCGTGAACGAGGGGCTGATCCGTGCGTACGCCTGGAGCACCGACGACCCCGAGCGGGCGGCGGTCTTCGCGGCGGGCGAGCACTGCGCCGCCGTACAGCACTGTCTGAACATCCTCCAGGACGCCCCCGAACTCCTGGCGCTCTGCGAGGAGTCGAACCTGGCGAGCATCAACCGCAGCCCGCTCGCCATGGGTCTGCTGACCGGCAAGCACGCGCCGGGGCGTGCCCTCGAAGCGGGCGACATCCGCAACGCGCCGCCCGCCTGGCTGCCGGGCTTCAACGAGAGCAGCGGCGCAGACCCGGACTGGCTCGCCAGGGTCGATGCCCTCAGGGACATCCTCACCAGCAACGGCCGTACGCTCGCGCAGGGCGCCCTCGCCTGGATCTGGGCGCGCAGCCCGCGTACCGTCCCGATCCCCGGTTTCCGCTCGGTCGCCCAGGCCGAGGAGAACGCGGGGGCGATCGCCGAAGGGCCGCTCACCGCCGAGCAGTTGACCGAGGTCGACCGGGTTCTCGGACGGTGAGCGGCCCCCAGGACCGTCGAACGACTACTGGGCGAACTGCTGAGGAGCGGGAGCCACGGCGTGCCGCGGGCCGCCCTGCTCCTTCAGTGAGATCTGCCCCTTCTTGATGGTCGCGAGGCGCGGCGCACGGCGGGCGATGGACGAGTCGTGGGTGACCATGATGAAGGTCAGCCCGTACTCGTGCCACAGCCCGTCGAGCAGGCCCATGATGTCGTCGCGGGTGCCCTCGTCGAGGTTGCCGGTCGGCTCGTCGGCGAGGAGCACCTTCGGCTTCTTGACCAGGGCACGCGCGATGGCGACACGCTGCTGCTGGCCGCCGGACAGCTCGGACGGCGCATGGGTCAGCCGGTCGCCGAGGGCGACCGAGGCCAGCGCCTCGGCGGCCCGCTCGCGCCGCTCCTTGGGCTTCACGCCGAGCGGGACGAGCGCCGTCTCGACGTTCTCCTGCGCGGTCAGGGTCGGGATGAGGTTGAACGACTGGAAGATGATGCCGATCTTCTCGGCGCGCAGCCGGGTCAGCTTGGCCTCGCTGATGGAGGCGAGGTCCACGCCGTCCAGCTCGACGCTGCCCGAGGAAGGGCGGTCAAGGCCGCCGATCATCTGCAGCAGGGTGGACTTGCCGCCACCCGTGGGGCCCTGGATGACGAGCTGGTCGCCGTCCTCGATGGTGAGGTCGATGCCGCGCAGCGCCTCCACCGTGTCCTTGCCCCGCGTGTAGCGCTTGGTGACGCCAGTGAGCTTGTACATGAGTTCTCCGAAGATGAAGCAGGCGTGAGGTGAGGTGAGGAAAGGGGGGCGGGGCGCCGCGACCCGGGGGAACGGACGCGGCGCCCCAGCTCAAGGGGCCGACCCGAAGGCCGGTTGCCCGAGGGCCTGTTACTGAACGCTGCGCAGCGCGTCCGCCGGGCGCATCCGGGAGGCGCGCCAGCCGCCCATCGCACCGGCGATCAGACCGCCGGCGATGGCCAGGCCCGCCGCGAGCGCGATGGTGGTGAGCGAGACCGGTGCGGAGAGCGCGATGTCCATGGTGTTGGTGGCCGCCTGCTGGGCGCCGCCGCCCATGCGACCGCCGCCTCCACCCGCGCCGGCCGTGGAGCCGAGCTCCGCGGTCAGCGTCGGGCTGATCGCCGTCACGGTGTACGCCGCGCCGAGACCGATGGCGATGCCGAGCGCGCCGCCGATCAGACCGTTCACGATGGACTCGCCGACGACCTGCCGGGTGACCTTGCGGGACGGCCAGCCGAGCGCCTTGAGGGTGCCGAACTCACGCACCCGGCGGGAGACGGCGGAGGAGGTGAGCAGCGCCGCCACCAGGAACGCGGCGATGAGCACCGCGATGGACAGCCACTTGCCCACGCTGGTCGCGAGGTTGGAGGCGGTGGACAGCGAACCCGAGACGGTGTCCGCGAGGTCGGCGGAGGTGGTGACCGTCGTACCCGAGATGTTCTTCTGGATGGCCGCCTTGACCGTGTCGATCTGCTTCGAGTCGGTCGCGGTGACGTAGATGGTGGTGACCTCGTCGGCCGAGTCGCCCAGCGTCTGTGCCTGCTTCAGCGGCAGGTAGACGTCGGTGGTCGACTCGCTGCTGTCCGGTGTCGCGATGCCGATGATGTCGTACTTGGTGTCCGAGATCGTGATCGTCTTCGCGGTGGTGAGCTCGTTCTCCTTGGCGTACGACGCGCTGACCACCGCGACCTTGGAGTTGGACTGCGCCGTCGTGAAGGTCGTGCCCGTGGTGATCTTCGACGTGGCGAGCGGGCCGAGATCCTGGTTGGTGACGTCGACGCCAGCGACGGTGTACGAGTTCACGTCGAAGGACGCGCCGCCGCCCTGTACGCGGGGCTGGCCGCCGCCCTGGCCGCCACCGCCCTGGCCGGAGGGCGCCGCGGACTCCGCGGTGCCCTGGGTGAAGGAGCCGTCGACCTTGGTGACGTTCAGGCTCAGCGCGCCGACCGCGCTCGCCACACCCGCCTGATCGGCGACCTCGGTGACGAGCGAGGCCTTGAGGGCCTGCCCGCCCTGAGGCATCACGCGGTCCGAGCTCTGGGTTTCGCTGCTGTCCGAGCCTGCGTCGAAGTCGAACTTGGGCCGGCCCGACGCTCCGTCCGTGGGTGCTGCCTGTGCCTTGGTGACCGTCATGTCGGTGCCGAGCCCGTACAGCGAGGTCAGGACCTTGTCCTGGGCCTGCGTCATGCCGGCCGACACCGAGTTGACGGTGATGACCAGCGCAATACCGAGCGCCAGACCCAGGGCGATGACCAGGGCCGCTTTCTTGCGCCGGCTCAGCTCACGCTTGAGATAGATGCCAAACATCCCGTTCCTCAAAGGTTCTTGGCGCCCGCTGTGGGCGCGGCCACAAGCTATGGACGGAAGCTTTGAGTCAGGCTGAGTAAGGGATGTGTAAGGGCTGAGAATGTGAGGCCCGATATCAATATTTCATCAGACAGCTGATTCCTAAGTTCCCTAGGGGTGACTGCCAGGTAGTGCCTGTTAAGTGGCTTCTTGGTGAAGAACGGCGGGCCCGTCCGGTACATATCTCCCGGTGGGACGGTGGATGGGTGTACGGGCGGGTCCGCGCCTCTTTCGGCATGTCGCGCACGCGTCGTCGGCGCGTTCCCGTCCGTTGCCTTTGCGCTCCCTTTGGGAGCGCGGTGGATTTTCTTTGTCACCCCGCCGTGCGGTGTCACAGACTGCCTCTGTACGGTCCCGGGGTGCGTGATTCCACCCGGCTCTCCCGTCGTGCCGCCCTCGGCCTCGCCGCCGCTGCCGTTCCGCTTGCCGCGGCCGTCCCCGCTGCCGCCGCGACCACGATCGGTGGTGAGCGGTTCGCCCACGGCGGTGTTCAGGTGAGTGGCGCCTCCGGTCTGCCCAAGGGGCTCACCGCCCCCTCCTGGCTCGTCGCGGACCACGACAGCGGCGAGATGCTCGCCTCCTACAACGCGCACCGGCGTCTCGCGCCCGCGTCCACCCTCAAGATGCTGTTCGCGGACACCGTGCTGGACAGGTTCGGGCGGACCGAGAAGCACACGGTGACCGCCGCCGACCTGGCGGGGATCCCCTCCGGCTCCAGCCTCGTCGGCGTCCGGGCCGGAATCACGTACACCGTCGAGGAGTTGTGGCTCGGCGTCTTCCTGCGCTCCGGCAACGACGCCGTGCACGTGCTCAGCCACATGAACGGCGGCGTCGACGAGACGGTCGCGCAGATGCAGGCGAAGGCCGAGGAACTGCAGGCCCTCGACACCACGGTGGTCAGCCCCGACGGCTTCGACCACGAGGGTCAGCTGTCGTCGGCGTACGACCTGACGCTCTTCGCCCGGCACGGGCTCGCCGACGCCGACTTCCGCGCCTACTGCGCGACGAGGACCGCGGACTTCCCGGCCGGCGGCAAGAAGACCTTCCAGATCCAGAACACCGACCGCCTGCTGACCGGCGTGGACGGCGTGGCGGCGTACGACGGCCTGATCGGTGTCAAGAACGGTTATACGAGCAACGCCGGCAACACCTTCACAGGCGCCGCGACCCGCGACGGGCGGACCCTCCTCGTCACCGTGCTGCACCCGAAGAGCGGCGGCGGTGGCGTCTACGAGGAGACGGCCGCGCTGCTGGACTGGGGGTTCGGGGAGGGCACGAAGGCCAATTCCGTGGGCACGCTGGTCGAGCCGCTCGGTGCGGGTGGCACGGGCGGTGCGAGCGCGACGCCCGCACAGCAGGGGGCGGCAGGCGCTTCCGCCGCCAGCACCGCGAACAAGTCCTCGTGGGGGATGGCGGGCGGGGCCGGGGGAGCGGTGGTGCTGCTCGCGGGCGGCACACTCGCCCTGCGCAACCGCGGACGCGGGTCCGGGGGCGGCAACCACCGCCGTTGAGCGGTGTGTGCGTGGTGCGGCAACCATCGCCGTTGAGCGGTGTGTGTGGTGCGGCAATCACCGCCGTTGAGCGACGTGTGCGTGGTGCGGCAATCACCGTGTGCGCGTGCGGGGTGGCAACGGCCGCCGTCGGTCGGCAGATGTGCGGTTGCAGCCGTCCGCGGCCCGGTGCATACCCCGCGGTCCTGCGCGAGGTCCGCCCCCTCCGGGCCGCGAACGGCTGCTCCTCCCCCCTCGGCGCGGACCGTGATGTACACCGTGGCCGTACCGAAGTCTTGCGCTCCAAGTGTGAAGCTCTGATGGAGGAGAGGTTGAGCATATGCCCGCCACCGGCCTTTATGGTCCGGAGGTTCAGCTTCCGTTTGTGCAGGTTGAGGATTCGACGCGGCGGGCGTGGGCCTGCGCGGCCCTCTCAGCCGCGCCCCGCGTACGGCATCGCCGTCGCCAGCACCGTCGCGAACTGCACATTCGCCTCCAGGGGCAGCTCCGCCATGTGCCGCACGGTGCGCGCCACGTCGGCCACGTCCATCACCGGCTCGACCGCCGTCTCCCCGTTCGCCTGGAGGGTTCCGGTTCGCATGCGTTCGGTCATGTCGGTCGCCGCGTTGCCGATGTCGATCTGACCGCAGGCGATCCGGTACGGACGCCCGTCCAGGGACAGTGACTTGGTCAGTCCGGTCAGCGCGTGCTTGGTCGCCGTGTACGGGGCCGAGTGCGGGCGCGGGGTGTGCGCGGAGATCGAGCCGTTGTTGATGATCCGGCCGCCCTGCGGGTCCTGCCCCTTCATCTGCCGGTACGCCGCCTGCGCGCACAGGAACGCCCCGTTGAGGTTGGTGTCCACGACGTGCCGCCAGGCCTCGTACGGCAGCTCCTCGAACGGGACGCCGCCGGGACCGAACGTGCCGGCGTTGTTGAAGAGCAGGTCGAGCCGCCCGAAGCGGTCGTGCGCGGCCGCGAAGAGGGCCTCGACGTCGTCGGGGCGTGCGACGTCGGTCCGTACGGCGATGGAGGGTCCCTCGGGGGCGAGGGCGGCCGTCTCGTCCAGCAGCTGAGGCCGGCGCCCGGCGAGCGCCACCGACCAGCCGGTGCGCAGCAGTTCCACGGCCACGGCACGTCCGATGCCCGATCCTGCTCCGGTGACCAGCGCGATCTTCGTTTGCATGGCATTCATGGCCCCGCAGCGTACGGGAGGCCCCGGGCGGACTCCGTCATGCGGAACTCACGCGTCCGCCATCCTGCTGTTGTGTACGCGCCAAGCTGACGTCGATCGCGACCACTCCAATGGCAGGCACCACCACCGTCAGGGGAGGGCCAGATGACATCCGCAGCCCACACGCATCCGTCGCAGCACACCCCCGAACTCCGTGCCGTCGCCCGCCACATCGGCCGCCGCCGCTTCCTCACCCACACCGCGGCGGCCGTCGCGGTGGCGTTCGCCGTCAACCTGCCGACCGCAGGCGTGGCGAGCGCCGCCGAACTCGACGCCTCGAAAATCACCGAGGACCCCTTCACGCTCGGGGTCGCCTCGGGCGATCCGCTGCCCGGCTCCGTCCTGCTGTGGACGCGGCTCGCGCCCGCCCCGTACCAGCCCGACGGCGGTCTGCCCGCCGAACGCGTCACCGTGTACTGGGAACTGGCCCACGACGAGCACTTCGGCCGGATCGTCAGACGCGGAACGGCCACCGCACACCCCGAGTTCGACCACACCGTGCACGTCGAGGTCGGCCCCCTCGCCCCCGACCGGGTCTTCTACTACCGCTTCCGGACGGGCGGTTGGATCAGCGAGACGGGACGCACGCGCACGACGCCCGCCCCTCACACCCAGGCGTCGGCCCTCACCTTCGCCGCCGTCTCCTGCCAGTCCTACACGGACGGTTACTTCACCGCGTACGGCCATCTCGCCGAGGACGATGTCGACGTGGTCTTCCACCTCGGCGACTACCTGTACGAGTACGCGGTCAATTCCGCCGGCGGCTACCGCAACTACACCGACCGGGTCATCCCCGCCCTCTTCAACCACGAGACCCTGACCCTGGAGGACTACCGCCTGCGGTACGCCCTCTACAAGTCCGACCCGGACCTGCGCGCCGCACACGCCGCGCACCCCTTCGTCGTCACCTGGGACGACCACGAGACCGAGAACAACTACGCCGACGACATCCCCGAGAACGACGTACCGCCGGAGGAGTTCCTGCTGCGCCGCGCCGCCGCGTACCGCGCGTACTGGGAGAACCAGCCGCTGCGCCGACCGCAGCAGCCGGCGGGGGCCGACATGCAGCTCTACCGGCGGCTGGGCTGGGGCCGGCTCGCCCAGTTCGACATCCTCGACACCCGGCAGTACCGCTCCGACCAGGCGTACGGCGACGGACTCGACCTCCCCGGCCCCGAGATCGACGACCCGGCGCGCACGATGACCGGCGAGACGCAGGAGCGCTGGCTGCTCGACGGCTGGCGCGGCTCACGGGCGCTGTGGAACGTCGTCCCGCAGCAGGTCAACTTCGCCCAGCGGAAGTTGGACATCGCTCCGGTCGCCCGGCTGTCGATGGATGCCTGGGACGGCTACCGCGCCTCGCGCCGGCGCGTCCTGGACGGGGCGAAGGCGGCCGGGGTCGAGAACCTGATGGTCCTCACGGGCGATGTGCACGTGGCGTACGCCTACGACATCAAGGACGACTTCGACGACCCGTCGTCGGCGACGCTCGGTACGGAGATCGTCGCCACGTCGATCTCCAGCGGCAGGGACGGCGCCGACAGGCCCACCACCTGGGACACGTACACCGGGGCCAACCCGCACATGAAGTTCTACAACGGGCGGCGCGGCTATGTGACGGTCGAGCTGGGGCGGGAGGCGGCGCGGGCGGACTTCAAGGCGGTGTCCGGGGTGTCGACGCCGGGCGCTGCGATCACGACGGCGGCGTCGTTCGTGACGGAGGTGGGCGACCAGTGCCTCAAGCCTGCCTGATCGCCGGCCGGTTCGGCTCTGATCGGCTCGCCTCTGATCGGCTCGCCTCCGATCGGCTCGGCTCGGCTCGGCTCGGCTCTGATCAGTTCGTCTCCGAGGGATAGCGGACGCCGATGCGGTCCCGGATCGCGTCGAGCGTCCGCATCACGGCGAGGGTGCCGTCGAGGGGGACCAGCGGGGACTCGGTCTCGCCGGCTCGCAGGGCGCGCATGACCTCGGCGGCCTCGTGTTTGAGGCTGTTGCGGGGGCCGTGTGCCGGGTCGGCCGTGAACTCCTCGGGGTCGAAGCCGTCACGGTGCAGGACGAAGCGGTCCGCGAAGAAGAAACCGTCCGGGACGTCGATGCGGCCCTCGGAGCCGGTGACGGAGGCGGCGGTGGGAGTGCCTCCGGTGAGAGAGCAGTGCACCGAAGCGAGAGCGCCGCTCTCGAAAGAGAGCACTGCTCCAGTCTGGAGATCAATGCCCTCGTCGGAGAGCACTGCTCTCGCGACAACGTCCGAGGGCTCCCCGAGCAGCAGCTGCGCGAACGACACCGGATAGACCCCCAGATCGAGAAGCGCGCCACCGCCCTGCGCCGGATCACGCAGCCGGTGCGAGGGCGGCAGTGTCCCATTCCTCGCCCCCGGCAAGAGGTGCCCGGAAATTCCGAAGTCGGCCTGCACGGTGCGCACTTCACCGACCGCACCGTCCTCGACGAGCGCCTTGAGCCGCCGGATCAGCGGATTGCAGTAGGTCCACATGGCCTCCATCAGGAAACGGTCGTGCCGGCGCGCGAGTGCGACCAGCTCTTCCGCCTCCCGTGAGTTCAGCGTGAACGCCTTCTCGCACAGCACATGACGCCCCGCCTCCAGGCACATCCCGGCGGCGGCCCGGTGCGCCGAGTGCGGGGTGGCGACGTACACCACGTCCACGTCCGCGTCCTCGGCGAGCGAGGCCCAGTCCCCGTACGCCCTGGGAATCCCGAACCGTTCCGCGAACGCCTTCGCCGAGGCGTCCGTCCGCGAGGCCACGGCCACCACCTCGGCGTCCGGCAGATCCACGAGGTCCGCCGTGAACGCCGCGGCGATCCCGCCCGTCGCCAGAATCCCCCACCGCACGCGATCCACTGCCATCTCCGGCCCCTCGCTCTGTGACCTCTGTGACCCTCTGTGACCGCTGCGGTCCCTGCGGCCTCCATGGCCCCGAACACGCTGTTCGAACTGAGAGCATAGGTGGCGAATCACTCGGAGAGGGAGGGGCGCATGCCCGAGCGTGGCACTACCGCGCGGGAGCAGGAGGGCCGGGAGGGACGGGAGGGCCGGGAGGGACGGGAAGGCCCGGAGGGGCACATATCGGACACAGCCGTCGCCGCGTTGCCCGGTGCACATGGCACCGCCGCCCTCCGCCGCACCGGACTCCTCGTCACCCTGATCCTCGGCGGGCTCACCGCCACACCCCCGCTGGCGATGGACATGTACCTCCCCTCGCTGCCGGAGGTCACCAGGTCCCTGCACGCCCCCGCCGCGACCGTGCAGCTCACCCTCACCGCCTGCCTCGCGGGCATGGCGCTCGGGCAGCTGGTCGTCGGCCCGATGAGCGACCGATGGGGACGGCGCAGGCCGCTGCTCGTGGGCCTGCTCATCTACATCCTGGCCACCGCGGTGTGCGCCACCGCCCCGAACATCGAACTCCTCGTCACCTTCCGCCTCGCCCAGGGCCTGGCGGGCGCGGCCGGGATCGTCATCGCGCGGGCGGTCGTCCGCGATCTGTACGACGGCGTGGAGATGGCCCGCTTCTTCTCCTCCCTCATGCTCATCTCCGGCGTCGCCCCGATCATCGCGCCGCTCATCGGCGGGCAGATCCTGCGGATCACCGACTGGCGGGGTGTGTTCGTGGTCCTCACCGGGGTCGGCATCGCGCTGACGGCGGTCGTCTGGTTCCGGCTGCCCGAGACCCTCGCGCCCGCCGACCGGCACAGCGGCGGCGTGGCCGAGGCGCTGCGCTCGATGCGCGGACTGCTGGCCGACCGGGTTTTCACCGGTTACATGCTCGCGGGCAGCTTCACCTTCGCCGCGCTGTTCGCGTACATCTCCGCCTCGCCCTTCGTGATCCAGGAGATCTACGGCGCCTCCCCGCAGACCTTCAGCCTGCTCTTCGGCATCAACTCCGTCGGCCTGGTGATCGTCGGCCAGATCAACGGCAAGATCCTGGTCGGCCGGGTCAGTCTCGACAAAGTTCTCGCCGTCGGCCTGGCGGTCGTCACGCTCGCCGCGACCGCGCTGCTGCTGATGTCCACGGGCGCCTTCGGCGAGCCCGGGCTCGTTCCGGTCGCCGCCGCGCTGTTCGTGCTGATGTCGGCGATGGGCGTGGCCATGCCCAACACCCAGGCGATGGCCCTGATGCGGGTCAAGCACGCCGCGGGTTCCGCTTCCGCGCTCCTGGGTACCTCCTCCTTCCTCATCGGTGCGATCGCCTCGCCCCTCGTCGGCATCGCGGGGGAGCACACGGCCGTCCCGATGGCCGTCGTCCAACTGGTGGCGGTACTGGTGGCCGCCGCCTGCTTCGTGGGACTGTGCCGTCCCTGGCAATGGGAGTCCCCCCGCTCGATCGGAGCCGAGAGCGGGGGGTGACGTACACCGGACGGAAAGGCGGGGGACAGCTGAGCGCGCCGAGACTGCGCATCGACTCACCGGAACGGGCCGGGCTCGACCCCGGAGAACTGAAGCACCTCGTACGGGAGGTACGCGCTCTCACCGGCGGGGCGGACCCCTGGGCGGCGGGCCTCGTCCTGGTCGCCGGGCGCGGTCCGGTCATCGCCGTCGAGGAGGCGGCGGGGTGGGCGGTCCGCTACGCGTCGTACGACCAGGAGGCGGAGACGGGGGTCGAACTGCCGCCCGGGACATGGGTGCCCGCGACCGTCGACACACCCTTCGATCTGGCCTCCCTCACCAAACTGTTCACGGCGGTCGCCGCGGTGCAGCAGTTGGAGCGGGGCACGCTCGGTATCGACGCGCGTGTCGGCGCGTATCTGCCGGACTTCCGCGCGGTCGTCGAACACGGCCTGACCGTACGGCAGTTGCTCACCCACACCTCCGGGCTGCGGCCCGAAGTCGCGCTGTACAGCTGCCCGGACGACCGGGCGCGGCTCGCGATGCTCCGGGCGGAGGCGCCCGAGTCGGAGCCGGGGGAGTACGTCTACTCGGACGTGAACCTGCTCCTCCTCCAGCATGTCCTTGAGCGCGTCACCGGGCGCACGCTGGACGTCCTCGTGCGTGACGGGATCACCCGGCCGCTCGGGATGACGGCCACGGGCTTCGGGCCGTGTCCCGGGGCGGCGGCCACGGAGGACCAGCGGTGGCCGTGGGCGAAGGCCGATCGGGGCATGCTGCGGGGTGTGGTCCACGACGAGAACGCCTGGGCCCTCGGCGGTGTGGCGGGTCACGCCGGGCTTTTCTCCACGGGCCGCGACCTCGCCGTCTTCTGCCGCACCCTCCTCGCGGGCGGCTCCTACGGCCCCGCCCGCATCCTCGGCCCCGACTTCGTCGAACTCATGCTCACCCCGCCAGGCCTCGGCTTCGCCCTCGACCAGGCCTGGTTCATGGGCGACCTCGCGGGGCGCGGTGCCGCGGGCCATACGGGGTTCACGGGGACGTCGCTGGTACTCGACCCGGCGACGGACACGTTCGTGGTGTTGCTGGCGAACACGGTGCATCCGCGGCGCCGGCCGGCCGACAACGGGCCGCGGGCGGCGGCGGGGACGTGGATGGCCCGGGCGGTGCGGGGGGCTTGAGGGGGAGTTTGTTCGCCCCCTCAAGCCCCTGCCCGTCCCTTGTTCCTGAGGCTCCGCCCCAGACCCCGCCAGGGGGCGCTGCCCCCTGGACCCCCGCTCCTCAAACGCCGGAGGGGCTGAACCCCTTTAGCC